>NZ_JADIZS010000041.1:0-56352 GCF_016704685.1 Candidatus Amarolinea dominans | reverse complement strand
CCAGCCTATCAAACTGTCAATGCAGCAGTTCGACCCTGGCGCAGGGCAGCTTCCTGACAGAGGATCAGGTGCGCAGCGTGGCGCCGGTGGTGGTCTCACTCAACCCTGGCGCAGATCTGTTTGGCAAGCGGCGAGTGGCGGTGGGGCAGACGGTGCGCATCAAAAACCAAACGTTGACGTGATCGGTGCTGACACCCGGAGGCGGCGGCGCCTTCGGCTCGGTGGATGACCGCGCGTTCGTGCCGATCTCAGTGGCCCAACAACGCCTGTTTGGCGGGCGCACGCCGGACGGTAAGCCACTGCCAGGTGTCCGCCATCACCCTGGCCGCAGAACAGCGAGGACCTGCAGCCATCCAGCAGCGCGTGACCGCCCTGCTCGGGATCGTCATCAGGCGAAGGCGGACGGCAGCGCAGATGATTTCCAGCATCGTGAATCCAGTCGTTCCTGGGCACGTTGAGCATGATCACCACCTCGCTGACGGTCTTCTGGCCGCCATCGCCGGTATCTCGCTGCTCGTGGGTGGCATCGGCATCACGGACATCATGCTGGTCAGCGTGACCGAGCGCTAATTCAAGGAGATTGGCCTGCGCAAGGCGGTGGGCGCACCTTTGAGCAGGACATCCTCTGGCAGTTCATCGTCGAGCGCGCTGGTCATCAGCCTGACCGGCGGCCTGATCGGCCTGGTCCCAGGCGTTGGCCTCGGCCCTGCTCGTCAGCCTGACAGGGCTGCTGACCGCGGCGATCACGCTCGACGCGGTGCTGCTGGCGCTCGGCTTCTCGTTGATGGTCGGCCTCTTTTTCGGCATCTACCCACGCGCCGGGCCGCCCGCTTGAACCCGATTGATGCCCTGCGCTACGAGTAGACGCAGGCGCCAAATTCATGCTGCGGCCCCGGGCCGCCGTTCAGCGGCGGCCCGGGGCTGTTGTCATTCCCACATGCCGGGCATTCTCAGCGCGCCGGGCAGGGGCCGGCTCCATAGTTGATGCGGGCCGGCGCGCGAGTCCCCGGCGGCCGGCTGGCCGTGACCCCAACGCCGGTGCGCTGGCTGATAAAGACGCCCATATCCTGATGATTCTGATCCGTGGCATGGATGACAATGGCGTTGCTGTTGGGCGGAGGCGCAGCCTGGCCGCGAAGTCTTGTGCGGCGGTATCGGCAAACTGGCCGGCGTTCCAGCCGGCGTTGTTCTTGAGCTTCTTTGTTTTCGTGGCCGCGGTTTCAACCGCCGGATGGTCGTTTTATGACGTATGCCATTGCCGGGTGTGCGTGAACACGCTACGATGATTGGGCATCCTGCAAAAACGTCAGCAGTCACACTTTTCGAGGAGGAAACGACGATGTTTACCACCTTTGCCGAGGCGCAAGCCTTTGTGCGCAAACAGCAGTTCGCGATGATTGATCTCAAGTTTACCGACCTGGCCGGGCGTTGGCACCATGTCACCGTGCCGAAGAGCCAGTTCAATGAACACCTGATGCGTGACGGCGTCGGTTTCGACGGCTCGTCGGTTGGCCTGCGCTCAGTCAAGTCGGGCGACATGGTGTTGATTCCTGATCTGAGCACGGCCTTCGTTGATCCCTTCTGGGATGTCCCCACCCTGAGCTTCATCTGCAGCGCGTTCGAGGCCGATACCAAGCTGCCCTTCGGTCGTGATCCGCGCAACATTGCGATTCATGCCGAAGCGACGATGGGTCAATGCCGCCTCCTACCGCGTGGAGAGCAGGGAGGCCGATTGGCAGAGCAGCCGCGGCGGACATGGGCACTTGATCCCGCGCCACGGCGGCTATCACGTCATTCCGCCCAAAGACCAGCTCTTCAATCTGCGCAGCGAAATGGTGATGGAACTGGAGAAGATGGGCATCGAGGTCAAGTATCACCATCATGAGGTGGGCGGGCCAGGCCAGTGCGAAAATTGAAACGCCGATGATGGGCCTGGTGCGCAGCGGCGATGCCACGCAGATGGTCAAGTATGTCACCAAGATGGTGGCGCACCGGCGCCAGCAGACGGCCACCTTCATGCCCAAGCCGCTCTACGGCGAGGCCGGCAACGGCATGCACTTTCATCAACATCTTTTCAAGGCCGCTCAGAATGTGTTCTATGACGCTGATGGCTATGGCAAGTTGAGCCAGACGGCGCTGTGGTACATCGGCGGCCTGCTCCAGCATGGCCCGGCCGTTCTAGCCTTCACCAACCCGTCTACCAACTCCCTATCGTCGCCTGGTGCCCGGCTTCGAGGCGCCGGTCAACGCCTTCTTCAGCCTGGGCAATCGCAGCGCGGCCATCCGCGTGCCCAAGTATGCCGATCAACCGGACACCGCGCGCTTCGAGTTCCGTCCGCCCGACGCCACCGGCAACATCTACCTGGCTTTGGCCGTGCAGTTGATGGCCGGTCTGGATGGCATCCGCCAGCAGATGGACCCACGTGCGCTCGGCTTTGGCCCGATTGACCAGAACATCTTCACCTGGAGCGATGAGCAGCGCAAGGCGATCAAGCCGCTACCGGCCTCGTTGCGCGAGGCGCTCGACGCGCTGGTGCGCGATCACGAGTTTCTGCTGCAAAATGACGTTTTCGACGCCGGCCTGATCGCCGACTGGATCAAGGCCAGGTATGACGAATACTACGGCGTGCGCAACCGCCCGCACCCGGCCGAAATTGCGCTGTACTACGACGTGAGATTGCTGTGTAACCTTTTGCCTGTGGTTTCATCCAACACGGGAGTGTGCGACAATCCAGTAAATAGATGAGGACAACACGATGGATTTTTTCAGGCGACTCTTGGGCGGCGGCTCGATTGCGGCGATTAGCGCGAGCGAGGCGGGTCAGCGTTTGCGCACTCAGCCCGCCCCGTTCATTCTCGATGTGCGCCAGCCCGAGGAGTACAGACTCGGTCACATTGCCGGCGCCATGCTGATCCCACTGGGCGAATTGAGCCAGCGCCTCAAGATCTCGCCGCGCGAACGCGAAATCCTGTGCGTCTGCCGCTCCGGCAACCGCAGCCGCAGCGCCACGCAGCAGCTCCTTGCCCAGGGTTTCAAGGCCGTCAACCTGAGCGGCGGCATGATTGCCTGGGAACAGGCTGGCCTGCCGGTGAAGAAGGGCGCGGCCAAGTGAATAGCCTGCCGTTGGACCTGGCGCTCGGCTTCGTGATCGGCCTTTCGCTCGGACTTTTGGGCGGCGGCGGCTCTATCTTGACCGTGCCGGCGCTGGTTTACCTGGTTGGCCAGACGCCGCAGGTCGCGATCACCACATCGTTGGCGATTGTGGGGGCGACCAGCGCGCTGGCCGCGCTGTTTCATCGCGCGCAGGGCACGCTCAACTGGCGCGTGGCCCTGCTCTTCGGCGGCGCCGGCATGGCCGCGTCCTTCCTGGCCGCGGGCCTCTCGAAACGTTTCAGCCCTGCGCTCCTGCTCGTGGCGTTTGCCCTGCTGATGCTGATCATCGGCGGGTTGATGTTGGCGCCGCCGGCACTGAGGCGCGTGTCAAAAGCAAAACCGGGCGACGCTTGTCAGGCGGGTCAAATTCATACCAACGGACTTCGCCACGCTTCATTCCTCACCCCAACTTCTTTGTTCACTTTCCCAGACATCAAATTCATCGGCGACCACCGGCATCCGCTGGTATGCTGTGATTTCTTGTTGCTCCAATTCGGCAACCGTTATTTCGCCGAACCATCGTTTCAATAGTTGCAGGACCAACTCAGAGACCGAAAGCCCGGCAGGACGTGCGGCTCGTTCCAATCGTTGAAACAAGACCTCATTCAGAGTCAATTCCATGGTGCGCATTGTCATCAGACTTCACCTCTCAATTTGGCATTCATGGTCTATGGTATTTGATGCAGCTATTATACACCATCGGAAATGGATTGTCATCTGATCCGGGATTTTGTCTGTCTCGATCACAATCCATTCGCCTGGTGGATCTGGAACGGAACATGACATGACCGTGACCGCGACGAGATGACGACCTCAGAGGCACGCAACGCTGTGACAGGCTGCTGCCACGAATTACACGAATTGAGTCGCCCCAACACCAACCGCTTTAGCAGGTTTCGGATCGACCGTGAATTCATTCACGGGGTGCCGAAGAACGCCCAACCCGCCCCGGAAGGAGCGCGCGGGGGCATCTGGCTTGCCCGGCGATTCGAGCGGCAGCCAGCCTGCGCAAGGGGATTCCACATCCCCCTCGCAGGGCTGCGGCAAGATGACGACCTCAGAGACGCACGGCATCCGCGCCAAGCTGCTACCACGAATTACAGGAATTGAGTCGTCGCACCCAACACCAACCTGCTTTGAGCAGGTTTCGGGTGTATCAGACCGTGAATTCATTCACGGGGCTGCCGAAGAATCGCCCAACCTTGCGCAGGCCCGCCGGGTAAGGAGCTTGCGCCGCGGCGGGCGTTTGCGGCTTGCCCGGCGCTGTGGGGGGCAGCCAGCCTGCGCAAGGGGATTCCACGTCCCCCTCGCAGGGCTGCGACGAGATGACGACCTCAGAGGCGCACGGCATCCGCGCCAGGCTGCTGCCACGAATTACACGAATTGAGTCGTCGCACCCAACACCAACCTGCTTGAGCAGGTTTCGGTGTATCAGACCGTGAATTCATTCACGGGGCGGCCGAAGAATCGCCCAACCTTGCGCAGGCCCGCCGGGTAAGGAGCTTGCGCCGCGGCGGGCGTTGTCGGCTTGCCCGGCGATTCGGGCAGCAGCCAGCCTGCGCAAGGGGATTCCACGTCCCCCTCGCAGGGCTGCGCCGAGATGACAATCTCAGAGGCGCACGGCATCCGCCAGGCTGCTGCCACGAATTACACGAATTGAGTCGTCGCACCCAACACCAACCTGCTTTAGCAGGTTTCGGTGTATCAGACCGTGAATTCATTCACGGGGCGGCCGAAGAATCGCCCAACCTTGCGCAGGCCCGCCGGGTAAGGAGCTTGCGCCGCGGCGGGCGTTGTCGGCTTGCCCGGCGCTGTGGGGGGCAGCCAGCCTGCGCAAGGGGATTCCACGTCCCCCTCGCAGGGCTGCGCCGAGATGACGACCTCAGAGGCGCACGGCATCCGCGCCAGGCTGCTGCCACGAATTACACGAATTGAGTCGTCGCACCCAACACCAACCTGCTTTAGCAGGTTTCGGTGTATCAGACCGTGAATTCATTCACGGGGCGGCCGAAGAATCGCCCAACCTTGCGCAGGCTCGCCGGGTAAGGAGCTTGCGCCGCGGCGGGCGTTTGCGGCTTGCCCGGCGCTGTGGGGGGCAGCCAGCCTGCGCAAGGGGAGGGGAGTGCTCACTCGCGTGAGGCCGCTTCCAAAATGGTCAGGGTGATCGGGACGGTGTTGGCGTCGTACGGGGTGTTGGTGCGCACGCGCAGTTGAGCCTGGTACGTGCCCGGCGCCAGGTTGGTGTCGAAGGTCAGTACGACTGCCTGGCTGCTGGCCGCGGCCAGGGTTCCGCTCAGCACCGACGTGGTCAGCCAGGGGATTTGCATCCAACTGCAGGCATCGCTTTCGCCCGATTCGATTTCGTAGACACGCTGCGTACTCTGGTTGACGGCCCACAGATGCCCGCTGCAATCCATGTCCAGGCCGGCCTGGGTGAACTGAGCGAAGCTGGATACGTTGAAACCACCGATCACGGCGAAGTCGGCGGCCACATCCATCACATAGACGTCCAGCCCGCTGTCGGCGTTGGTCATGACAAAGAGGTGCCCCGTGAGTGGATTGAAGGCCAGGCCCGATGTGTCAAGCTCGGTGTAGATCGAACGTAGAATCCGACCATCGGGCGCCACCACATACAGGCTGCGATCGTTCCAGCTACCCACGTAATAGGCGTCGGCGATGGGGTCGTAGGCAAGCCCGCGCTGCGAGGCCGCAAACGCGGGGCAGATGCGGCGGCCCGTGCTGATCTTGGTTGCGGGATCAAGCTCGTGCAGGCAGTTGTCGCCGCCCACATTGACCTGCCACAGGCGGTTCGTCAGCACGTCGAATGCCATGTCGGCGGCAAACGACCCGACCCAACTCGAGACGTCAATGCTGTCGGTTGTGGGAGTGCCTGCGGGCAGGAAACGGTAATCGCGATCATCTCCCCCCACACTGCCGATGTTGCTCAGCCAAAGGTCGTTGGCTGTGGTGTCGAAGCCAACACCCCACGCGTAGGGGAGCTGCGTCGGCCAACTGCTGATGATACGGCCTCCGGCCAGGATGGGCACGTCTGGCGGTGGCCCGGACGCCAGCGCGGCGCGGGTGGGGTCGTTGTTAGGCCGCGTGTTGACAGGAGCCGCGGGGCGCACGGTCGGGCGCGCATTCTCGGCTGCAGGCGCCGTCGGCGGCGGGAGGTTGATGGGCAACAGTTCGAACGTCAGGCTCAGGGCGCCGGTGTTGCTCAGGGTCAGGGTGAACGAAAGCGGTGCGCCGGCCGCGACCCCAACGTTGACCGCCGGGGGCACAACCTGCAGCATGCCCGCAGGCAGGTGGAAGTCTTGCGCCAGCACCGCGCCATCGGGGATGTCCAGGCAGACGCGGTCGCTGCCATAGGCGTCGGTGGCTGTCGCCAGGAAACAGGTCTGTCCGGGCGCAGCAAACAGGGTGTAGAAGCCATCCTCCAGCAGAGGATCATCGGGTGTTGATAGTGTGCTGACGGCCACGCCGGTGGTTTCATTGCGTACGGTGGCGCCGATGATGCCGGCGTTGGTGTTGGCGTCACGCACGATGCCGATCATGGGGCTGCCGGGCAGGGACAAACACGGCCGCGACGGCGCGAGCGGGGCATTTTGGATCGAGACATCGTCCACGTACCAGCCAGGCAGGATAGCGGAACTATCAGTCCAAAGGCGGAAGCGGAAACGGAAATTGGACACGTCGAAGGAGGGATCGAGATCCACCGAGACCTTGCCCCATTCTATCACGTCAATGCTGCCGCTGACCGGCCCATAGGCGCGCGTCCAGGTGACCCCGTTGTCCTTGCTGACGCCCAGGGCTGCGAAGTCAGAAGAGGGTTCGGTCAACAGCCATTGCCACCAGGTGATCCGCGCGGAACGACCGGCCAGGCTGGAGAGATCAAGCGGCGGCGAGACGATGAAGCCATCCTCGCGATCGGTGTAGTTGCCGGCCAGGCTGGTAGCCCAGACCTTGCTGCCGGAGTGCGCCCGACCTGGGCCGTTGGTCGGCGTACCCCAGGCCCAACTGCTGGCGCCGCGCACGGAGGTCTTGATAAAACCGCCATCATTGGTCTCGAAGTTCTGGGTGTAGACGGTGGTCGTTGGGGGCAGTGGGACAACTTCGATGCCCACATCATCCATGTACCAGCCAGGACCGACAACCGAGTAATCCGTGCGGAAGATGAAACGGATGCGGAAGTTGCGCACGGCATAGTCGGCGCCCAGGCTCACAAAATGTTCGGCCCAGGCCAGATCCACGTTGCCAGACACCTCGCCGTACACCTTGCTCCACGTGATGCCGCCGTCGTTACTGACCGCGACGCGGGCAAAGTCATAGCCGCGTTCGGACTGCAGGTATTGCCACCAGGAAATGAAGATGGCTGAGCCGGCGTATGCGCTCAGGTCAATGTCTGGCGAGACGACGTAGCCATCTTCGCCGTTGAGATAGGCGCCGTTCGGATTGGTGGCCCACACCTTAAGCCCTGAATGCGCGCGGCCGGGGCCGCTGTTGGGTTGACCCCAGGCCCAAGAGGTGGCGCCCTGGGTGGTGTAACCGCCGTCGTCGTCTTCGAAATCCTCGGAATAGACAAGGCTGCGACCGTAGCCCAATGCGCTGCACGTGGCGTCCACCGGCAAGGCAAAGTCCTGCGTGACGCTGGCCACGGTGGGGGTGATGGTGCGCGTGGCCGTTTGATAGCCGTTGCCGACGGCGGTGACCACCACCTGGTAAGCGGCCCCGCGCAGCAGGTTGACCTGGTACGCGCCGGTTTGCGGATTGCTGTAGACGGTGCGGGTGTAGCCAGGCGTCGAGAACTGCAGGCGCGCGTAGAGCGGCTGACCCTCGCGCAGGGACGCATCGGTGACATGGCCGGAGACGATGGTCGCGGGCAGCGGGGTGAGGGCAATGTCCTGCGTGGTGGTGGCGCCATCGCTAATCGTCACTGGTGCTGTGCCGTTAGCGTGGCCGTAGGCCGAAGCCTGCAAGGTGTAGCTGCCAGCCGGCAGGGCGACAAACTGATATTGACCAGCGGCATCACTGAAAGCGATATACCCACTGAGGTTGACCAGGGCGCCGCTGAGTGGCTGCGCGGTTTCGGCATCGGTCACAACGCCGGACAGGCTGCCATGCGGCGCGCTGGGACAGTCGGCAAACTGGAAGGCGCCGATGCGCGTGTGCCACTCATAGCCGGTGGTTGCCGGGTAGTATTCACTGGTGTACCAGAGGGTGCAATCATCGGTCGGGTCCACGGACATCATGCTGTAATCGCCCCAGCGTGAGGATTCGGAGGCCTGAGACCCGCCGCCTTCCATGAAGGAGGTTTCCAAGCGCGGCAGCGTGTTCAGCGGATCTTCGGCGCGGCGACCAATGTAGCGCACGGACGGATAGACCGTGGGGCTGGACGCGGTGTAGCCGATGGCCAGGTTGCCCTGGCCGTCCATGGCCATGCTCGCCATCCAGCGGTGGGCTGTGCTGCCCGACCAATCGCCAGCATAAGTGCCCTGTTGATAGATTTCCCAGGCGCTTGCCGTGCGCCGCAGTTCGTACCAGCGGATGCCGGCGCGCCATTGCCGGCGTCCACGGTATGATTGGCGAGCAGCGTGGCATGATCGCCGAAATTGCGGTAGACCAGGCGGTGCATCAAGCGGTCGCCAATGGCATCCAGGTAGGCGTCGTCCCCCGCGCCTGGCTGCGGAATGCAGTTACGCGTGACGCCGACGCACGGCAGGGGCGTCCAGGCCGCGGTCGGCAGAATCAGATTCGGCTGGCCGGCCTGGCCAAAGGTGGAACTGCTGGGTGCGGTCCAATCCACATGAAACTCCCACAGGCGCAGGGCATCCTGCGGACCGATCCAGCCTGCGTCGTCCACTTCGGCGAAATAGCCAGGGGTGCCTGCGGGCGGCGGCGGGCCGTCCAGGTCCGCTGGCAGGATGCCGCCAAAGTCGGGGTTGACGCTGGCGAGATCGAAGTGTACCAGGCGCGCGGGCAGCCCTTGCAGCATTTGCAGGCGCTCGAACGCCCAGACGCCGGCGCCGGCAAAGCTGATGTTGGTGAAAAGATTGGCCGTCATGTAGTAGGCATCCGGCCAGACGCCGAGCTTGGGGTAGTCGTTGAACTTGTCGCGTTTGACGAGAAAGGCATAGCGGTGCCAGGCGCCCAGGGGATCGCCGCTCTGAGAAATGGCAATACACTGGTAGACATCGCCCGGCAGGGCATTGGGCCAAGCCATGTAACTGAGCAGCCAGCGGTCGGCCAGATGATCGTAGAGGGCAATCGGATCGCCGCTGTCGTACTGTTCGCAGCCGGTGCCAAAGCCCGCGAAGAGGGTGGCCTCATTGACGGGGCCAAAGAGCAGGTCGCCGTTCTTGCTGAAGACGGCAAACGAAATGTTGACGAACTGCACATAGTGGTTGGGGCCAACATCGCCGTTGGTGTCAGGCGGCAGCAGCCTGTCCACATTGCCAATGCCCTCGAAACTGCGCAGGGGGCCTGGCAGCCGCTCGGCGCCGACCGGGGCGATTTGGAGGGCGGCATCGGTCGTGAACACACGGGTCTTGGCGCCAGCCTGGCCCTTGGGGAGGGGGAGTAAGGGTTGGGCGACGATCTTGTGCTCGGTCTGCGACGCCGACGCCAGTTGACGCAATGGGGCTGAGGTGTCATTCTTGAACGAGAGGGCGATTTCCGGCGGCGGCGCACCGGGTGAGGGCGCACGGTTGGCCGGCGCCTGATCGGCTTGTGTGGCGGTGGGGGTCATGCTGAGCAGCAGGGCCATCAGGAGGCAGAGTGTCAGCCAGATCAATGACAGGTGCGTGTGCCGGCTACTCAACGGTCGAGGTGCAGGCATAACAGGGTGCGTGCGAAACCGATGTGACATAGGATGCTCCTTGACAACCTGCGTGGGTACCCGTCGTTTGAGGCACGAGGGTCGTGGTGCGGAGCAGCAGGTTGACACATGAATTGTATGGGCGAACCGGTGGAATGTCAAGACACCTGGCGGGCGCACCAAGCGCCAGCGCTCCGCCAGCATTTGCCCGGCGGCGTCATCTGCGGTATGCTTGGCGCATGCGTAGGTACAACGGAAAGCAACGCCCGCCAGCCTGACCGACCGAGGAGTACAATGATGCCCATCTGGCTTACACCGGCCACGCCGGACGCCCTCAACGCGCTATCCACGCGCACGATGTCACAGCACATCGGTATCGAGTTCCTGGAAGTGGGTGACGACTATCTCAAGGCACGTATGCCGGTGGATGAGCGCACTGTGCAGCCGGCCGGCATCTTGCACGGCGGCGCTAACGTGACGCTGGCTGAGACGCTGGGCAGCGTGGCGGGCACCCTGTGCATTGACCCGCGCCAGAAGATGGTCGTGGGTTTGGAGATCAACGCCAACCACGTCCGCCCCACGCGCAGCGGCTTTGTGATTGGGGTTGCGCGTCCGCTGCACATCGGGGTCACGACGCACATCTGGGATATTCGCATCAGCAATGAGCAGGATCAACCGGTTTGCATTGCGCGGCTCACGCTGGCGGTGCTCAATCGTGAGCGCGCGAGCGGCGGCGGCTGACCTGCCGGCGCCGAACTCGTTCGGCGCTACGGAATTTCCTGATCGGGCGAATTGCTCGCCTCTCTTGGCCGTGCTACAATTTTGGCTTCCTCTGGCCAACGACTCTGTTCGTGAAAGGACTTTTTTTCATGCCGTCCCAACTGAAAATTGTAATGATCGCCGCTGAATGTGTTCCCTACGCCAAGACGGGCGGCCTGGCGGATGTCGCCGGCGCCTTGCCGAAGGCGTTGCGTGCGTTGGGGCACGAGGTCATCGTGGTGATGCCCAAATACAGCAGCATTGACGAGCAAAAATTTGGCCTGCGCCCCTTCCTCAGCCCAATGGGGGTCTGGATGGGCAACACGCAGGAGTGGTGCAGCATTTATACCGCCAGTAACGACGGCGTGCCGACCTTTTTTGTGGATTTCGAGCGCTACTTTGATCGTCCTGGCCTCTATCACGACGCCTATTACAACGATTACCTGGACAATCCCTTCCGTTTTGGCTTCCTCACGCGGGCCGCTTTGCAGTTGTGCGTTGAACTCGACTTCAAGCCGGACATCGTGCATTGTCACGACTGGCACACGGCCCTGGCCCCGGCCTTTCTCAAGATCTGGCACTGGAACGATCCCATCCTGAGCGGCGCGGCCAGTGTCCTGACGATTCACAATGTCGCCTACCAGGGCAACTATGACGCCAGTTGTTATGGCTACCTGGGCTTGCAGCGGGGCAATTTCACCGCCGACAAGCTCGAAGATCATGGGCGCGTCAACTTCCTCAAGGGCGGCATTCAGTACGCAGACGTGGTCAACACGGTCAGCCCCACCTATGCGCGGGAGACGCGCACGCCCGCGCTCTCGCATGGCATGGCGCTCTACCTCAACGGCCGCGGCGACAACTATGTGGGCATCCTCAACGGCGTGGACTACACCGAATGGAACCCGGCCGTGGACACGCTGATTCCCGCGCACTTCTGGCCGCACGACCTGTCGGGCAAAGCCGCGTGCAAGGCTGAGCTGCAGCGTCAGATGGGCCTGGAAGTCAACTCGTACGTGCCGATTGTGGGTGTCGTCAGTCGTCTGGCGGCGCAGAAGGGGCTTGATTTGTTGGCGCAGGCCATCGAGGACATCGTCTCCTCGATGCAAGTTCAGTTCGCCATTCTCGGTTCGGGCGACCCTGGCCTGGAAGCCTTTTTCCGCTCGGCCGCGGCGCGCCATCCTGGCCGCATCGGCGCCTACATCGGCTACAGCAACCCCGCCGCCCACTTGATCGAGGCCGGCGCCGACTTTTTCGTCATGCCATCGCTGTTCGAGCCGTGCGGCCTGAATCAAATCTATTCGCTGAAGTATGGCACGCTGCCCATCGTGCGCGCCACCGGCGGCCTCGACGACACCGTCGAGCAGTACAACGAAGCCACCGGCACGGGCACCGGCTTCAAATTCTGGCAGCCAACCCCACGCGCCATTTTCGACACGGTCGGTTGGGCCGTCAGCACCTATTACGATCGCAAGCATCACCTCAACCAGATGATCCAACAGGCGATGGCGCAGGACTATTCCTGGGAGAAGAGCGCCCACGCCTACGAAAATCTGTATGACAAGGCGCTGCGCAACCGACAGGCGTGACGATTGATGCTTTGGCGTGTTAGAGCAGATAGAGGCAGAACGTCATGGCAACGACGAAGAGGGCGCTGGTGCTGGCGCGAATGAGGGCTAAACTGAACAATGGCTCCTGGCGCAGGTTGCCCAGCGTTCGATAAATGACCAGGCGCGGGACGAGCACCAGGGGCGCCAGGCCAACGAAACCAATCAGCAGCAGATTC
Source organism: Candidatus Amarolinea dominans (assembly GCF_016704685.1). NCBI lineage: Bacteria > Bacillati > Chloroflexota > Caldilineae > Caldilineales > Candidatus Amarolineaceae > Candidatus Amarolinea > Candidatus Amarolinea dominans. Next base: position 43,839 of record NZ_JADIZS010000041.1, on the reverse strand, counting down.
AGCAAAAGCAGACGTTCGAGCGCGCCGAGGATGCGATCCACAGGGTGAATGGTTGGCCTGACGGCTGGTATGCCGACCGTCATGGCGCGCAGGATTTCCATCTCCACGACCGGCTCGACCCACACCAGCAAGATCAGGCAAGACAGCCCCAGCAGTTGACCTTCCGAAACATTGAGCGCAAACTGCGGCGGTCGCCACAAGTCGTGCCACGGCACCTGCGCGCCCCAGACAGTGGTAGCCAGCAGGGTCAGGATGTGCGCTGTTTGGTCGGCGGCGAGATAGAGCAGCCCTCGCTGCGGGGGCAAGCCGCGAACGAGGAACGTGCGCACGCTGTCAATCAAAAGATGGGCGACGCCGAGTGCCAGTATGCACGGAAGCCATCCGGCAAACGCGCCGGCGCCAAAGCAGAGCATGGAAAACGTCACCAGCCCGGCGTGGATCAGAAGTCCGCGCCAGCCGCCCAACTTGCCACGGGCAACTTTGCCGGTCTGAAGCGCAAAATCGCCAACCAGATGACCCAATAGTAAACGTAGGAAGATGATCATACGTCCGATGCCCTGCGTGTGTACCCCATGTGTGGCGTGTCTGCCCAAGACAGGCCGACCTCGCGAGTGACACTGGCGCTAGTATGACCTCAACCCGTTTCCGGCTCAATATGCGAAGGGTACCGTGTTTGCCAAGAAAACCTACCTTGAAAAGCCCGGTTCGGAAAGCTTATCCCGGAATGGACAGGGGTGGAATGAGCAAAAAGCTGCGCGGCAGCGGTGCGCAGTCCCAGCCGCCGGCCGCCGGCAGGAAAATATACACGGTCTCCCCGGCTCGCAAGCGCCGCGAGCCGATAGCCTGCGCAGTCACAATACGCGAGTCAATGAAGAACTGATAGGGGTTGACATGCGTGATGCCATCCACCGTCGCCAGCGCCTGTGCAAAACCGGCATAGTTGCCTTGCAGATAGGCCAGGAGGTCGGCAATAGTCGGCGGGCTATCGTCCGACCACGCAATCTGCACGCGGCGCTGACCGACAGCCCGCCACAGGGGTTCGCCCAGTTTGATGTTGATCTCCATAACGGTTACTCACTCAACCTTAATCCAATTACGTCTGTTCATGGCGCCAGGCAGGGAACCAGCCCGCACGGCTATTCGTTGTGATATACTGCAAGCGGGAATAGACTTCGCTTTTCCGCCTGAGGAAACAGGCGCAATTCGTGCCCGCTTGCAGTACAATCGGTCCCCGAAAAGCCCAAAGCATGAAAAACTTTGGCCTCATACTTTAGCATCATAGATGAAAGAACTGTCAGGCAACTGACGCATGAAATTCATACTCGTTTCACCTCTGCATGCGACAACGAGATACTGATCATACCAGGAGGAAACACAACATGCCGTGGCTGATTCTGAGTGCTGTTATTATTTTGTTAGCCTGGACATTTCTGCCTGACGATGACGTCGTACAGGAGGCGGACCCGCCCCAGGATAGCCGTCCCCTGCTGAGTTACGCGGTCGCCTGGCTACGTCGCCACCTGGCCTGACCCGCTGCGCTGATTCTAGCGAATGGTCAACAAAGCGCCAAATGAGCAACGGCCCTACGTTCATTTTTGAAAGCAGGGCCGTTTGTGTTAAACTAATGCTGCAATTTGATTGCACATCTTAGGTGAGGGCGTTCCTTTGTTAAACTGGTACGCGCTGCATGTCAAGCCGAACGCTGAATACCTGGTTGCCGAGATTCTCGCCCGACACCCTGTCGAGACCTATCTGCCGACCCTCAAGTCGCTGCACCCTCGCCCGGGGCGCACCACTCAGCCCTATTTTCCGAGCTATTTGTTTGCCCGTATTGATTTTGACGTCACCGGCTACCGCACCATTGCCTGGACGCCAGGGATTCGCGGCATTGTCACCGTGGAACGGCGTCCAGCTATCGTGGGGGACGAGGTGATCGAGGCCATCCGTGAGCGGGTGGACCTCATCTGGGCCGAGGGCGGGTTGCCCACGCATCCCTTCCAGCCGGGTGATCGCGTGCGTATCCGTTCGGGCGCGCTGCAAGGTCTCATGGGCATCTTCGAAGGCCCCACCACGCCTGCGAAACGGGTTCACATTCTGCTGAACTTCTTGGGCTGGGCGCGGCCGGCTGAGGTGCCGGTGCAGGAGTTGGAGTTGGCGGCGCCCGATGACATTGACCCGCTCGATCTGATCGAGATCGCGCGCGAACATGAAGAGACACGCCTGCGCCGAGGCACGCGTGGCAAAGGGCGCCAGATTCACTATCATGATGAAGAGCTGAGCCGGGCTGGTCAGGGCTAGTCGCAACCTGTCGGCTGTGCTGCACCGTAACCCAGGCTTCTGCAACAAACGAGGTGCTGTGTGCGTGTATTGATTACCGGTGGCGCCGGTTTTATTGGCAGTCACCTGGCCGAGGCGCTGCTGGCTGCCGACCATCGCGTCACGATCATGGATAACCTGTCAACCGGCCGATTCGAGAATATCGCTCATCTTGTCGGCCATCCGGCCTTCCATTTCGCCATTGACTCGATCACCAACGACATCGTGCTCGATCGGCTGACCAGCGAGTGCGACCTGGTCTTTCACCTGGCTGCGGCCGTGGGCGTGGAACTGATTGTGCGCCAGCCCGTGCATACCATCGAAACCAATGTCATGGGCACCGAGGCGGTTCTGCGCACGGCCGCGCGCTATCGTGCCCGCGTGTTGATCGCCTCGACCTCGGAGGTGTATGGCAAAGGCAGCCGCGTGCCCTTCAACGAAGCCGACGATGTCCTCCTCGGCCCTACCAACAAGAGCCGCTGGGCCTATGCCGCCAGCAAGATGGTGGATGAATTCCTGGGGCTGGCCTATTACCAGGAGCAAGGGTTGCCAGTCACGATCATGCGTTTTTTCAACACGATCGGCCCCCGGCAAACTGGCCGCTACGGTATGGTCATCCCGCGCCTGGTCGCACAGGCGCTGGCGGGGCAGCCTTTGACTGTCTATGGCGACGGCCAACAGAGCCGCTGCTTCTGCGATGTGGCTGACGTGGTGCGCGCCGCCCTGGCCCTGGCCGCCCGGCCTGACACCGCGGGGGAGGTCTTCAACATTGGCGGCAGCGAGGAGATTTCGATCCTCGACCTGGCTCGCCTCATTCTGCAGGTTCTTTTCCCGCAGGCTCCACCCGCCGACGATGATCCGCGCATCCAATTTGTCGCCTACGCGGATGCCTACGCCCCTGGTTTTGAAGACATGCGCCGCCGCGTGCCCGACACGAGTAAATTGCGCGCCCTGACTGGTTGGGCGCCCGCTATCCCTCTGCCTGAAACGATCCGGCGCGTGGCTGACACACTGGGGCGCCAGGCGCCTATTTCCGAAAGAGTAAGGGCATGATGTCAGAGATCAAATCCCACCTGCTGACCAAGTTCAATGCACGATCCGCCAGCATTGCGATCATCGGCCTCGGCTATGTCGGTTTGCCGTTGGCCGTCGCCTTTGTTGAGGCCGGTTTCACCGTGATCGGCATTGACGTTGACCAGAACAAGGTCAAGGCCATCAATGGCGGCGAGTCCTATGTGGAAGATGTGGCTACGACCCGCCTGGCCGCGGCAGTTGCACGCGGCGCCCTGTCAGCCACAACCGATTTCGGTGCGCTGTCCACCTGCGACGCGGCCATTATCTGCGTGCCGACGCCGCTGAGCAAGACGCGCGACCCGGATGTGCGCTACCTGATCGCGGCCGGTGAATCGGTGGCCCGCTATGTTCATCCCGGTATGTTGGTATCACTGGAGTCAACCACCTATCCGGGTACGACCGAAGAACTGCTGCGCCCTATGCTGGAGGCCGGCGGACTGCGTGCGGGCGCCGATTTCTTCCTGGCCTTTTCGCCGGAACGCATTGACCCCGGACGCAAGGACTACACGGTCGAGAACACACCCAAGGTGGTGGGCGGCCTGACCGCTGGCTGCCTGGAAGTGGCTGTGGCGATGTATCGCCAGGCCATCCAGACGATTGTGCCGGTCTCTTCGACACAGACCGCGGAGATGGTCAAACTACTGGAAAACACCTTCCGCGCGGTCAACATCGCCCTGGTCAACGAAACGGCCATCATGTGCGACAAGCTGGGCATTGATGTGTGGGAGGTGATTGATGCCGCCAACACCAAGCCCTATGGCTTTATGAAATTCACGCCTGGCCCGGGCGTTGGCGGGCACTGTATCCCGCTTGACCCGCACTATTTGTCATGGAAATTGAAGACTCTCAACTACAATGCGCGCTTCATTCAATTGGCCGGCGAGATCAACAGCGAAATGCCGCGCTATTGGGTCAACAAGGTGCAGGATGCCCTGAATGATGTGGGCAAGCCTGTGCGTGGCAGCAAGGTCTTGGTGTTGGGCGTGGCGTACAAGAAGGACATTGACGATGTGCGCGAGTCACCGGCGCTGGACATCGTCGAACTGTTGAGCTTGAAGGGCGCGGCCGTGAGCTACCACGATCCCCATGTCCCCTCGTTTCGACATAACGGCCATGCCCTGAAATCGGTGACCGACCTGGCGTTGGCGCTGGAGACAGCCGATTGCGTGGTGATTGCCACCGATCATTCCATGTACGATTGGGCTGATGTGACCCGGCGCGCCGCGCTGGTCATTGATACGCGCCACGCCCTGCCGTGAGAAGTCGGCCGGCCCAGTAGATTCTCGCGTTAGCGGCAAAGTGCAATGCCAGGCAAGGGGATTGGCGGCACGCGGCCCTCGGTGTCAATGGCATAGACACGCGTGCCATTGTGCGCGTAAAGCAGAGTCAGATGGGAGTCAACCGCGGCCAGGAACGCATCGAGATGTGCGGCCACCTCGCTGCCCTGGGGATAGAAGAACTGGCGACCATCGGGCAGCACCAGCAGATGGGTGATGCCTAGTTCGTGCAGACGGGTCAGAAAGCGCTGCGCGTCCGTCAGTTGGGAAAAATCGAGCAATCCCTGAAAGGCCGGGTCAACCGGCACCTGGTCACGCGACAGGAAAGAACCGCGCAAGGACCAGTTGAGCACCCGCGCCTCGGCTGGCAGGTTACGGTTTGCCCACGCCATCGCGTCATATTCCGGCAAGCCCCGACTGAGCGCTTCCACCTCGCTTTCCAGCCCCAACACCGCACGCGTGGCGTCAGGGCGTGCGGAGGCCGCATGGGCCAGCCCCAGCGCCATAGCGATCGCCAAGAGCGCCGTCATCAGCTTGCGTGACCACGCCGGGCCGTGCGTCAGGTAAAACCAGGTGCAGGCTGCCACGACAATGGCGCCCAGCGCTTGCGCGAAGATAAAGAAGCGCGGCATGGGAAAGAGAAAAGCCTGCATGAGGGTCACCAGCATGCCAGCTATCATCAACCGGATCAGGACGCGCCGTTTATCTCCAAATCCGGCCCGCAATAGCGGCAACAACGTGATCGGCCAGACCAAGCTCAACCAGATGCCGCTGCCATAGAGCGCGACCAAATAGAGTATCACGCCCACCGCAGCCAGGCTGCGCACCTTACCGACGCCGACGTAGGCAAAGTGTGCCTTGTGTAAGAGATCGGCGCATTGGTTCCAGGTTGCCTCTGTAAACCAACTAAACCCAAACGGAAAGATTGGATCACCACCCAGGGCCCAGGCGCGCCACAGCCAGGGCACAGACGGCAGCGCCGCTACCAGTATGGCGGCCGCGAGTAGCGACCAGCGACCAGCGCGTGGCCGCCAGAGTAAACGGCCCAGCGTCAGCACGACAAACAGCACCAGGTAGGGCCAGCCCAGAAGCTTGGTGCCGGCAGCCAGGCCGGCAGCCAGGCCGGCCGTAAGCAGCCAGCCGGCTTTGTCGGTTTGGATCCAGCGCAACCAGGCCAGGGCAGTTGCAAGGTGAAAGAGAGCCAATGGAATGTCTACGTAGGCCAACGGCGCATAGCTGGCGACGACCGGGGTGGTGAAGAGGAGCAGGACGGCCAGGAGTGCAATCTGTGTTCCAAACCATTGACGTGCGGCCACGAACACGCCCAGAAGCAATAAGAACGTGAGGCCCAAGCTGATCAACTGCACCAGTTGGTCACCGGCCAGGGCCAGACCCCAAAGGTTGAGCATCTCGACATTGCTAAACCACAGGCTGCGATAGAGTGCCGGGAAGTAGTCAAGGCCGCCGACCTGCAAATAGAGCCGGGGCAGGAAGACATGGTACCAAGTGGCGTCGAAAGCAGCAACCGGCGCCAGCGCGCCGAGCAGATCGAGCGCGGCGAACGGCGCCAGCGCCAGCAGCATGAGGCGCTGGCTGCTGCCTGCGGGCAACGAGGGGCGCCAGGTGCGCGCGGTTTGTCCCAGCCACCACAGATCGTGGCGAGCTACCAGCGCAGCCAGGGCCAACGCCAGACCCAGTGTCCAGGTGGACAGCAGATGCAGGGAGCCAAGCGTCAACGCGCTGAGTACCAGTAGACCGCAGCCGATGATCCATGCGAAGAAGAGCGTGTTTGCCGTCTGCTCGTGCGCGATGGCGAGGCGGCGCATGACCCAGCGGCCGGCCGCGGCCGTAATGGCAGCCAGGACGACCGCCATCAACAAGCTGAAGCCATTGGTGACCGGTCGGCATGCCGCCAGGGCCAGCAGGGCAATGCCGGCCGCTGCCAACAGCCAGCGGTCAAAGCGGGTTTGCTGCCACAGGAGCCAGCCGCCGCCCACGAACACCAGCAGCGCCAGGGTCAACGCCAGGCTCCAGGTGGGCGTCAGACGCTCCAGGTAGCGCAACCAGTCGAAGTAACCTGGGGTGGCCAGTGGGCTGGGGTTATGCACTTCCTGCCAGCCATGCCAGGCAAACCACACGGTGCCTGACACCAGCCAAAGGATGGGCACTAGCGGTGATATGAGTGTCTTGGCGATTTTTTGCATAAGAAGAACCGGCGGTGATTATAGCACCGCCGGTTTTTATTCCCAATTTGGGGTTTGGGGAGTGTCCAGACTGGAGACCTAGAAGTTCACCCACATGGTCAGCGCGTGGCCGGACTCGCCCTCGGCGTAGGCCACCGTGGCGCCATCGCGTGTCACCGTTACCCGCAGCGGAAAATTACCGTGGGGCGCCACAACCAGGAACATACGGTTAGCATGTTGAACGGCATGAAAATTCACGTCCAGATCGAGATCACCTGCGAGTACCGCGGTCAGTACTGACCCTCGCGGGGCCAGCAGGTTGACGCTCACGGTTGAACCGGTGTACTCGACCGGCGCCTCCACCACCACATTGACAACGCTACCGTCAGGCAGAGTGACAACGGGGTCAGATGAGCACCACGACACATGCGCACCAGCGGGAACAACGCCAACCACCGCAACCATCAGCACCGTCACCAGGAAGGCAACTATTGAACGACGAGACATGACGAACCTCCTTTAGCCTTTGAGCTTCGCTCTTTTGATGTTGCACAAAGAGCGACAGCGACTCATTGTTTCGGTGATATTGTAGGCATGGCGGTCGGGAGAGACAATAGTACCCGCGTACCGCGCCCGGAGGCCGTCAAAACCGATCTTGCGCATCGTCTACTGTGCGGGGAACAGAGGCGCGCCGCTCCACCAGGCCGCCAGATCAAAATAGGAGATGACCAACATGAGCGCCAGTAACCCCATCATGCCAACCAGGTGGACCAGGGCTTCGCGTTCTGGCGGAATGCGTTTGCCGCGGCGAATGGCCTCCAGCAGCACGAAGACCAAGCGTCCACCGTCCAGCGCGGGCAGGGGCAGCAGGTTGATAATGAAGAAGTTGAGGCTCAGAAAAGCGGTCAGCTCGATCAACGGCAGGAGTCCCTGCCGCGCCAACTCGCCGGTGATGCGCGCAATGCCCACCGGGCCGGCGACGCCACCCATGGGCGGTGCATCTGGCGCCGGTGCGATTACGTTACGGAGCAATTCACCCAGGCCAGTGATCATCATGATGACCACTTCACCGCTGCGCTGAATGCCCATCGTCACGGCCTGGCCGAAGCCGCTGGCTGTGACCAGCGCGCGCTGGATGCCGACTCCCGCTGCTCCCTGGTCGGTCGGTGTTTCCTCCACGGTGCGCGGGGTGAGGGAGAGACTGTAGGTCTGATCCCCGCGCTGCACGATAATCGGCATGAGACGCCCGCGGTACTGCACGATCGTCTCGCGCACCGCGTCGGTGGTGGTTGGGCGCACATCGCCCACCATGACGATTTGGTCGCCCGCCAGGATGCCAGCCTGTTCGGCCGGCGAACCTGCCACAACCGTGGTGATTTCCACCTTGCCCAGGGGATACGGTACACCGGACGAGAAAACCACGGCGTATAGAATTGGCGCCAGGATCAGGTTCATCAACGGGCCGGCCAGCAGGACGATCGCGCGTTGGTAAGGCTTCTTCGACGTCAGGCTGCCCTCGGTGTCAAACCCGGTTTCTTCGCCGACCATGCGCACAAAGCCGCCCAACGGCAGCCAGTTCAGTGTAAACTTGATGCCCTTGCGCTCGAACAGCGTCGCCATGCGGGGCGGGTAGCCAAAGCCAAACTCTTCGACCTTGACCTTCATCCACAGCGCGGCCAAGAAGTGGCCCAGCTCATGCCAGAAAACAAGAACGCCCAGGACTGGAATCACAGCCAGCCAGGCAAGTTTGTTGCTCAGAAAACTCAAATCAATCATTCATACTCCTCTCGATGCGACCCATCATGCGGCCCGGTTCACGTTCGTCAGCGGTCTTTGGTTTCGTCTGGGTCGCGCTCCTCACATTGTATCTCGGCTCATGGGCCGTTTCTGTCAGGATGAACGCACAATACGCCTTCACCAGGCTTACTATACCTCAAGCACGTACAATCAGTCAAACCCTTTTGCCGTTACGGCGCTGACGCCTGGGCCGGCCGATCAGGTGTTCAAGGCGACACGGAAGCCGGCTCAGGCGCCTGGCAGGCTGAACTCATGCTGAAGAGCCGCCATGGTCAGGATGTCGTGGTACCGGCCGTTGCGGAAGATCGCCTCGCGCCTGACGCCTTCATGGCGGAAACCGGCCTTTTCGTAGCAGCGAATGCCGCGCGGGTTGAAATCATACACATCGAGCTCGACGCGGTGCAGGTTCAGCTCGCCAAACGCAAACTGGAGGATGGTGCGGGTGGCGTCGGTGCCGTAACCCTGACCCCAATACGCCTTTTCGCCCAGCGCGATGCCAAAGTTGGCAAACCGGTTCTTCCATTCAACACGATGCAAACCGTTGTTGCCAATGTGGACCCACTCATCCCCGACGTGCGCCTCGATGCCGAAGAGATAATCATCTTCGCTGCTGAGCCGCTTCTCGAACCAACGTTCCTCCATGGCCATGGACATCGGTTCGAACATCAGAAGATACTGGCGCACCTCTGGATCATTGAACCAGCGCACGAACGTCGGCAGATCCGTGCGCTCGATGGCCCGTAAACGGACCCTTTCCCCGTACAACATATGACCCTCCGAAATCTGTGATTTGCGCTGCCCCGTGCCACAAACCGCTGGATTGCCGGTGACAGCCTCCCGCCGGGAGTTTACTGAGTATGGAACCCGTGGCAGCCGGGTACACCACAGATCCGCGACAGATATCTGACAGATGGCTCACGGTTCAATTGCCAGGCGGCGCGTCGGTCTGGCCGCGTGGTTGAGGCGCCGGTGAGCGACGGCTCAGAGTGGCCAGGCCGGCCAGCCCCATGATCAGCGCCACGACGACCATCACGGCGACGAGACCCAGCCAATCGGCCAGCGCACCGGCAAAGAGCACCGGCAGCATGGAGAGCGAACCGGTGATCATGAAGAGCGAAGCGAAGACACGCCCGCGCATGTGATCTTCGGTCTCCTCCTGCAACTGCGTGTAGGCCGGCACCGTGATGAAGGAATTGACCAGGCCCAGGCCAACTGCCATGACGATGGCCCCACCCAGGATCGTGTTGCCCAGGAGGTCAGCCGGCGCGTTGGTTCCCCAAAGAAGTTGCGCCAGCGCGCTGCCCCAGAACGGCGAGAGGGCCAGACCGGCCAGGGAAAGCGCACCCCCCACCATGCTCAGGCTAATCAGCCGCGCCGTGCCCACCCGGCGCACGACCCGGCCCACCAGCACGACGCCCAGCAGCATGCCCAGGCTGGCCGGCAGCAGCAAGAAACTGACATCCTCAGGGTTGCGGCCCAGGATGCGGCTGACGAAGCCTGGCCCCAAGGTCGCGACCACCAGCAGGATGGTCGAGGCCACTGACAGATTGATGGTCGCCGTGCGCACGGGCGCATTGCCGGCCATGAACGACCAACCCTCACGCACCGGCACCCAAAACTCCCGGTGGAGCGTTGCGCCCAGGCCGTCGGTTGAATCACGCAGGACCGCCAGCAGCGGCTTCTCGTGACTGCGGTCCCCGGAGGGCAGGCGCGCCACCAGGATGACGCACAATCCGTACAACGCCGCCACAAACAGCCACAAACGCCGCAAACCGAGGAAAGCCACCAGAATTGGCCCCAAGATCGCCATTCCTCCCACCAGCGACGCGTTATAGGTGGTGGCAAAGAGGGCGTTGGCGGCCAGGAGTTGGTTGCGCGGCACCAACAGCGGAATGGTGGCAGCTTCCGCCGGGCCGAAAAACTGCGATACCGCGGCGAAAAGCGCCGTGAGCAGAAAAATACCAATCAGCAGAATGGAGGGCGACCAGTCGCGGTCGAACAGGAAGAAGCAAACCAGCAACAGCATGCGCAGCAGATTGGTAATCCAAAGCATGGCTGGTTTGTTGGAACGGTCCACGACCACGCCGGCAAACGCCCCCACCAACACAGGCGGGATCACGAACGACAGGATAGCCAGACTGGTAAACAAGGATCGCTGCGTGACCCGTTCGGTCAGCACAATGACGGCAAAATTGACCATAGACTGCGCCGTCAGGGAGATGGCCTGCGCCGCCCACAGACGCGAAAAGCCACGATTCCTTAGAACATGAAGCAACGATGACCGGACTTCAACATTGACCTCTTCCACGACGATGTCAGCGCCTTTCTTAGCACACGACTCTGACCCACGTGCGCCGGGTCATTGACGTGCGAGATGACGGGGATGTCGCCTGCAAGCGCGCAGGCGCCCGAATTCTACTTGAAAATAACAGATTAAGCCAATGCCTGTTGCACCCCACACGCACGCCCTGGCCCGCGCCGGCCAGGAATTCCACATCTGAACGATGTTGCTACCGCAAGGAGCACGCCCCCCCCGCCCCCCCGTCAATCTGCGACCAGCCGGCCGTTTCTTTGTGTTTGCCGCGTTCGCTGTGGTCACGGGCGTGCCAAATTTGGCGTTGCCGTGCGCTGGCTCCGCGCTGCCGGCACTGTGCTATAATGACCATGCCATGAACCCATCGAGCACTCGATCGTTCGACGAAACCCTCTGGGCCGCACGCTGCTTCGCCTTCCTGTCCCCGCGCCTGGTTGATGCCGACCCCGCGCACGACATGGACCATGTGCGTCGCGTCGCGGACATGGCACGCGCGTTAACCGTAGCCGAAGGCGCCCGCCTGGAAATCGTACTGCCGGCCGCGTGGCTGCACGACTGCGTCCTGCTGCCCAAGACATCACCGCAGCGCGCCCGCGCCTCCACCCTGGCGGCCGAGGCGGCCGGCGAATTCCTGCGTCTCAGCGGATACCCGCCATCCCTGATCCCTGCCGTCGAACACGCCATCGTCGCGCACAGCTTCTCCGCCGGCATCGCCCCCCGCACCCTGGAAGCGAAGGTCGTGCAGGACGCTGATCGTCTCGATGCCATCGGCGCCATTGGCATTGCCCGCTGCCTGCTCTTGGGCGGGGCGCAGCGCAAACCATTATTCGACAGCGCCCAGCCGTTTCCTGACCAGCGCCCGCCGGATGACACATCCAACGTGCTCGATCACTTCTACGTCAAGCTCCTGCGCCTCGCTGAACTGATGCATACTGCCAGCGCGCGCGCCGAAGCTCAGCAGCGCACCCAGTTCATGCAGCAGTTCCTGGCACAACTGCGCCGAGAGATCACGCCGCCAGCGCCGTGATGGCAACCCTGTGCCCGCGCATGCCCTTGCTGGCCTGCCAATCGGTGGGCAAATTGCCCGTCCGCGCCTCTTGACATAGAACAAATGTTCTGATATACTTAGAACACTTGTTCCATTAGGGCAATCATTGGTTTTGCGCACAAGAGAGAAGATCCTATTGCCGGCCCTTCCAGTCTACCAGGTTCCTGGGTAGGGCCGCGCACCTTCGGGCGTGACGGCCCGCCTCTATCAGCGCCCGCTTCTGGCAGGAAGCAGACGACGGGCGGAGCGCCGGAGGAGGATCGTTCTATGCAGCGCAAACTCGACATGCAGGCGGACCGCATCGAGGCCGTGTTGGCCAGCCATAAGGTGGGCGGACGGGTGGCGGGAGGGACCGTCACCGCCCGCTTCGTGCGTTTTGATTTGGTTACTCCCATGGGCACGCGCATCAACCGTGTGGGCGCGCTGGCCGAAGAGATCGCCCTCGCGCTCGGCGCCCGCTCCACGCGCATCTTTCGCGATGGCGACAAGATCAGCATCGAAGTCGCCCGTGAGGGCGCAGCCCCGCGCATCGAATTGGTGCCACTGTGCGCGCGCCTCGCCAACATTCCTCCCATTACCGGCGTCCTGGGCATTGATGAAGAACACACCCCGCTCCTCCTGCGCCTCTCCTCGCCGGATGTCACCCACGTCTTGATCGCGGGCACCACCGGCAGTGGCAAGACGGCTCTGGCGCGTGCGCTGCTTTCCTCGCTCGCCATGCACAATCGCCAGGGCGCGCTGCAAATGGTGCTGATTGACCCCAAAGGCCGCGGCTTCGGCCCGCTGGACGGCCTTCCCCATCTGTTGCGGCCGTTGGTGGCCGACAAGAACGAAATTCTCAGCGTGTTGACCGACCTGGTGACAGAGATGGAGCGGCGCGACGCCATGGCGCGGCAACTGCGGCGTCCGGTGGATTCGCCGCGACTGGTCGTGGCGGTGGATGAGCTGGCCGACCTGCTGCAGGCCGGCGGCCGGGACGTGGAACGGGCGCTCACCCGCCTGGCGCAGCGCGGACGCGAGGCGGGCATTCACCTGGTGTGCTGCACGCAAAAGCCGACCAGCACAGCCATCGGGCCGCTGTTGAAGGCCAACTTTCCTGTGCGCCTGGTGGGCAGCGTCACCAGCCCCGAAGAGGCGAAGATCGCCACCGGCCTGGCCGGCTCCGGCGCGGAGAAACTGACCGGTGCAGGTGATTTCCTGCTGGTGACCAAAGGGCAGACCGTGCGCTTTCAAGCGGCCTGGATTGGTGAGAGTACCCTGGGCCGCCTGGTGGGCGTGTTGCGAGAGGGCGGGCGGCGCTCGCGGCGCTGGAGCCCCGCCGAAGCCAGGCAGTTGGTCAAGATGTGAAGGCAATCGCCGCGCATGAGACGCGGCGCGGCCAGGAGGCCAATATAATGAACAAGTGGATTCCGTTGACGCTGTTGGTTTTTGTGGGCGTGTTGGCCGTCGTGATCGGCCAGCGCATGAGCACTGAGTCTATGGCGGTAGTGATTGGCGTGGTGTTCGGCGTGGCGGCCAGTATTCCCACCAGCCTGTTGATTGCCTCGCTGATGCGGCGCACCCTGCCGACGTCGGCGCCGCCGGCGCACGATGCGCGTCAACCGCCATCCGCGCAGCCGATGATCATCGTCAACCCCATGGGGCAGCTTCCCTACGGGTACGGCGGCCAGATGTTGGGGCACGAGGGCGCAGCCCACCGGCTCGACGCGGTCGAGACGCCATCCATGCTGCCGATGCCCCGGCGCTTCCGCATCATCGGCGCGGACGTGGATTCGGACGATTGACACAGGTCGTCATGAAGCGGTGTAATTGCCCCGCGACTAATCGCGTGGTACAATCGCGTCGGTTTCCATACATTGATAGCTGGCGCTCCCCCTTGACGGCCAGCCGGGGGAGAAATAGTAATGCTCGCCAACACATTAGTCCAATCTCATGAATATGCGCAAGTGATTGCCAGAATGGTTGCCGCGTTGCCGCCGGGACTATGGCTTTGTTCGATGAAATAGGTGAATAACCTGATGACCAACGCACTGGCTCCGCACATCAATCTGTGGGTGACGCACGAGGAGGAGGTTGTGCTCAGCGGCTGGCGCATTGCCCTCCTGGAGGCGATCGCCGCAACCGGGTCCATTTCGGCCGCGGCCGATCAGTTGGAGGTCAACTATCGCGTGGCGTGGAGCAAGATCAAGGAGATGGAGCATGGCCTGGGCGTGGCTCTGCTGACAACGCGTATCGGCGGCAGCCACGGCGGCGGCGCTGAGCTGACGCCCGCGGCCCTGGAGTTCATCCGGCGCTATCGCTTGCTCAGCACAGGGCTGGACGAATGGGTGCAGCAGCGTTTTGCCGAAGTGTTTGCCGATTTATGACATAGATCATAGGCAGAGTAGAGCGTTATGATGAAAATGAATAACGCTTTGATAACCAATTGAGGAGGATTTATGCGTTCTCGTCTATTCGTCATCGTCTGCCTGTTGGCCCTGCTGTTGACAGCCTGTGCTTCCCCTTCCGCCGCGCCCACTGCGACCGCCCTGCCCCCTGCGACCGCCTTACCCCCTGCGCCGCCGGCCGTCTTGCGCCTGGCTACGACGACCAGCACGGCCGATTCTGGCCTGCTGGATGCCATTCTGCCGGTCTTCGAAAAGGCCTATCAGTGCCAGGTGGATGTGGTCGCCGTGGGCACCGGCCAGGCCCTGGAAATTGGACGCCAGGGCGATGCCGACGTGCTGCTGGTGCATAGCCGCAAGGGTGAAGACCAGTTCGTTGCGGAAGGCCACGCGTTGGCGCGCTTCGACGTGATGGTCAACGACTTCATCATCGTCGGCCCCACGGCCGACCCGGCCGCCATCGGCAGCCTGGGCAGCGCCAAAGAGGCGTTCCGGGCCATCATGACCGCGCAGGCGCCGTTTGCCAGCCGCGGTGACAAGTCAGGCACCAACACCAAAGAGCTTTCGATCTGGGCCTCAGCCGGCATCACACCGACTGCGGAAATGACATGGTACAATGCCCTGGGCCAGGGCATGGGCGACACCCTGCTCTTTGCCCAGGAACGCCAGGCCTACACCCTGAGCGATCGCGCCACCTTCCTGGCGATGAAGAGCAAGCTGCCTGGCCTGGCCATCCTGGTGGGCGGCGCCAGCCTGGCAGACAACAAGGACAAGAGCCTGCTCAACCCGTATGGCGTGCTGGCCGTCAACCCGCAGACGCATCCTGGCGTCAATACGGCGCTGGCAGATCAATTTGTCGCCTGGATCCTGTCGCCCGCCACCCAACAACTGATCGGCGCTTTTGGCGTTGATCAGTTCGGACAGCCCCTGTTCTACCCAAATGTGAATCAGTAGCGACATGAACGACATCCTGCACAGCCTGGACCAAGCCCTGCGCCTGATTGCAGGCGGCGACGCTGGCTTGGTTGCCATCATCACGCTCTCCCTGCGTGTGACGGGGCTGGCGCTCCTGCTGAGTATGCTGGGCGGGGTGCCGTTGGGCGCGGCTCTCGGTCTCTCTCGCACGCGCCTGCGCGGGTTGGTCACCGCGCTTCTCTACACGGGGATGGGCCTGCCGCCGGTGGTGGTGGGCCTCTTCGTCTACCTCCTGCTTTCGCGCAGCGGGCCGTTGGGCGCCTGGGGATGGCTCTTCACCCCTAGCGCCATGATTCTGGCGCAGACCGTCATCGCCTTTCCGGTGGTGACCAGCCTGACGATGACCGCCGTGCAAGGCGTGGACCCGGCCCTGCGCGTGCAGGTGCGCGCCCTGGGCGCCACCTCGCGTCAGGAAGCCTGGGCCGTGCTGCTGGAAGCGCGCATTGGTGTGGTGGCCGCCATCGTGGCCGCGTTCGGCAGCATCATCTCCGAAGTGGGCGCTGTCATGCTCGTCGGCGGCAACATCGCCGGCAAGACGCGGGTGCTGACCACCGCCATCGTGCTGGAGACGCGGCAGGGTGATTTTTCCCTGGCCCTGGCCCTGGGCGTCATCCTGCTCGTGCTGGCCTTCGCGGCTAACCTGGCCTTCCTGCGCCTGCAGGGCCGTGATTGAATGTCAGCGGGTCCCGGCCGGGCGACCGAGGTCGCTCACAATAAACCTCTGATGAACCTCTAATAAATCTCTAATGAACCTCAATGAACTGTACGAGATCGAAAAACTGCAACACGCCTACCAGGGGCGCACCGTGCTGGATATCGCCCACCTGGGCGTACACGAGGGGCAGGTGTTGGCGTTGGTGGGGCCAAGCGGCGCCGGCAAATCGTCCCTGCTGCGCCTGCTCAATTTCCTGGAGCCGCCCACCGCTGGCGCCATGCGCTTTGCCGGGGAGTTGGTGCGCCACCCGGCCCCGCTCGCCCTGCGCCGCCAGGTGACCACCGTCTTTCAGCGCCCGGCGTTGCAGCGCAGCAGCGTGGCTGACAACGTGGCGCTTGGCCTGCGCCTGCGCGGTATCACGCCTGACGGCCAGGTGGATGCCATGCTGGCGCGGGTGGGACTGGCGTCGCTGGCCCAGCAGCCGGCGCGCCTGCTCTCTGGCGGTGAAATGCAGCGCGTGGCCCTGGCGCGGGCGCTGATCATCCGCCCCCGGGTGCTCCTGCTCGATGAACCGACCGCCAACCTCGACCCCTACAACGTGGGCCTGATCGAAGAAATCATCCGTGAAGCCAACCGCGAGGCCGGCCTGACGGTGGTGCTGGAGACGCACAATGTATTTCAGGCGCGGCGCCTGGCCCATCGCACCGGTCTGCTGCTGGGCGGCCGCCTGATCGAACTGACCGCGACGCCGCAGTTTTTCGAGGCGCCCAGTGATCCCCGCACGGCCGCCTTCGTGCGTGGGGACATGGTCTACTGAAGGGGCCATTGCCACCACTGGCGCGGTTTGCGGCGCCCATCGTAGTCGTGCTACAATGCGCCCATGCGTGACCGAACGATTCTCTTCCAGCCTACGCTTGCTCTGTTCCTGCTGCTGTTGGTCGGCCTGCTCCTGCTCATCAGTCCTGACCGCCAGCCCATTCCCCGCGCCCTGGCGGCCGCGCCGCAGGCCACCGTGGTCAATATGGAGGTCAGCGCGTTTCTGGACGACACCGCTGTCAAGGTGGACTCCACGCCGGCCAACCTGAACAGCGACATCCTGCAGCGTTTCGGGCGCAGCGTCGTCAACTATGTGGACGGCTGGCGTTTTCAGAACGTAGCCATCCCGCCGGGCGTAATCATCGTCAGCGCCACCCTCTCCCTCAACCCGGCCCTGTGGCAGACCGGCATCCCCATCCCGGTTTCCCTGGTGGGTGAAGCCAGCGATGATGCGGCCGATTTCGACCATGCGCAGACCCTGGCGCACCTGCGCCCGCGCACCAACGCGCATGTGGACTGGGCGCTGGTCTACACGCCGACGACCACGTTCATGTCGCCAGACCTCGCGCCGGTGCTGCAGGAGATCATCTCCCGCCCCGGCTGGGGCAGCGGCCAGGCTCTGGTGCTGCTGGCGGTCAGCTCCGGTAACAACAGCGCCTATCTCGATCTCTTCACCTTCGATTTTCGGCCGGACCAGGCCGCGCGCCTGTCGGTCGCTTACCGGTCGGCCGTGGGCACCGACACCCCCACCCCCACCATCACCCCGACCCCGACGCGCACGCCGACGCCCACGCGTACCCCGACGCGCACCCCCACCGCCACCCCGCGTCCACCGACTGTGACGCCCACGCCCACTGCGACCATCACCCCCACGGCTACCCCCACCGCCACGCCATCGGCCACCGCGACACCCACCGCGACGCCGGGCCTTGATCTTTCGCTGGCAACCCCCATCGAGTGCTGGCAGCAGGTGAGCGACGCCAACCTGGGCGCGGCCAGCCAGATCAGCCAGTATGCCTGCCGCCCGGACTGGTTGGAGAGCGGACCGGAGCGCGTCTACGCCTTGTCCCTCGATGCGGGCGAGCCGCTGCAGCTCGAACTGACCTACCCTCCACAAGGCCCTGACCTGGACATCTTTCTCCTGTCGGGCGCACTGCCCTCCATGTGTCAGGCGTACGGGGATCGTTTTCTCAGCCACACGGCCAACAGCGCCGGCCTCTACTACCTGGTGGTGGATGGCTACCAGGGTGCAATTGGCAGCTTCGAACTCAACGTAGCCTGCCCTGCTCGCCCCACTCCCACACCTGTCGCGACGCCCACCCCTGGCGTGCGTGGCTTCCTCCCCTGGGTGATGCGCTGATGGCCGCGATCCCTGACACCCGCCCCCTCGCCCTCACCGCTCCACCCGCGCCGGTTCGTCGCCAGCCAACCGTGGCCGCACTCAGCTTCAGCCAGGGCAGCCTGCAGGACTACACCGAATGTCCGCGGCGTTTTCAACTGCGCTTCCTGCTCAATCAACCCTGGCCCGCGCTGGAATCGCAGCCGCTGCTCGACTTCGAACACCATCAGGCGTTGGGGCAGCTTTTTCACCGCCTCATCCAGCGCCACATCAGCGGAGTTGCGGCTGAGCGCATCGGCGCCAGCATTCAGGATTTCGATCTGCGCCGCTGGTGGCAAGCCTACCTGGCCTCACCGCCGCCCGGCCTGCCCACGCCTTCGACGGCCGGCGCCCAGCCCGGTTGGAACATCAGCGCCGAAGAGGTGCTTTCCACGGTGATCAGCGGCCAGCGCCTGGCCGCGCGCTACGACTTGCTGGCTATCCAGGAAAATGGACAGGCCTTTATCGTGGACTGGAAGACCAGCCGCCGGCCGGCCACGCGGGTGCAGTTGGCACAGCGCATGCAGAGCTGGGTCTATCCCTTTGTCCTGGTGGAAGCCGGCGCCGACCTCGGCCTGGGAGCGATTGCGCCTGAACAGGTGCGCATGGTCTACTGGTTTGCCAACGATCCTCAGCGCCCGCAAACCCTGGCCTACAGCGCGCGCCAGCACGAGGCCCATCGGCGCTACCTCAGCGCGCTGATCGAGGAGATCAGCAGCCGTCATGACGTCACCTGGCCCCTCACGCCAGACGAAGCACGCTGCCGGTTTTGCACCTACCGCTCGTTGTGTGACCGCGGGGTGGAAGCGGGCGATTGGGCGACCTTCGATGATGACCGCGAGGCTGACCTGACCTTCAGTCTGGATGATGTGGCAGAGATGGCTTTCGCGTAAATAGAATTGCTCGCTTTGTGAAAGTTGGCAACTCTCGATCTTTTCAGGATCTACCGATGAAACTACCCGTCAGAATCGCCGGGCTGGGATGGTACTTGCCGGCGCGGCGCGTCACCAGCGCCGAACTCGAGGCCCAACTCAACATCCCCAGCGGTTGGGTCGAGCGCACCACCGGGGTGCGTGAGCGCCGTTACGCCACTGCTGAAACCTCCGTCAGCATGGGCGTGGCCGCGGCGCGCATGGCGTTGGACCGCGCCGGCCTGGCGCCCGCCGACCTGGACGCCATAATCGGAGCCTCCAGCGCGCCGCAGCAAGCCATTCCCTGCACCGCCGCGCTCATCCAGCGTGAGTTGGGCGCGCCCGACGGCGCCAGCGCGTGCTTCGATGTCAACGCCACCTGCCTGAGCTTTCTCGTCGCGCTGCAAGCGGCCGCGCACCTGGTTGCGGGCGGCCTCTATCGGCGCGTCCTGATCGTCAGCAGCGAACTAGCCTCGCGCTCGCTCAACCCCCTGGAATGGGAGAGCGCCGTCCTCTTTGGCGATGCGGCCGCAGCCGCCATCATCACGCCGGCCGCGCCGCAGGAGAGCAGCGCGATCTGGCACAGCCAGGTGGTCACCTACAGCAGCGGCGCCGATCTGACCTGCCTGCTGGGCGGCGGCACTCTGCATCACCCCAATGACCCCCAGACCACCCCGGTGATGAACATGTTTCACATGGACGGGCCGGCCGTTTTCAAGAAAGCCACGCGGCTGATCGGCCCCTTCCTGGAGAACTTCTTTACCCAGCTCGCCTGGACGAAATCGCAGGTCAACCTGGTGGTGCCGCACCAGGCCAGCCGTCATGGCGTCGAGCTGTTGACCGCACGCCTCGGTTTTCAGCCGGAGCAAGTCTTTCTCAACCTGCCCGAACGCGGCAACTGCATCTCTGCCTCCATCCCCCTGGCGCTCGGCGAAGCCCACGACGCGGGCCGCGTGCAGCGTGGGGATCGCGTCGTCCTGGTCGGCAGCGGCGCCGGGCTGACCTTCGGCGCGCTGGCGCTGACCTTTTAGGGTTGGGGGCCGCCTGAGCATCCCCGGGCAATCTCAAGAACGAAAGGTAAGCCTCATGCCCTATGCCCTTGTCACCGGCGGCGGCGCCGGCATTGGCCGCGGCATCGCCCAGGCCCTGGCGCGGCGCGGTGTAAACGTGGCGCTGTGCGGCCGCCGGCCACAGCCCTTGCAGCACGTGGCCGCTGAAATCGAAGCCCTGGGCGTCGCCGCCCTGGTTGCGCCGGCTGACCTGAGCGATCCGGCGCAGCGCGCGGCTCTCCTGGCCAGTGTGCGCGCCGCCTGGGGGCCACTGGACATCCTGGTCAACAACGCGGGTTTGCTGGCCGGCGGCGCATTGCACGCACAGCCCGCTTCTCAAGTGGCGCAAGCCATCGCCATCAACCTGCTGGCGCCCATCGAGCTGACGCGCCTGGCCTGGGCGGATCTACAGGCGCAACGCGGGCGCTTGATTTTCATCGGCAGCAGTATGAGCTTTGTCCCGCAGCCGTTCGCCGCGCTCTACGCGGCCGGCAAGATGGGCCTGCGCGGCTTCGCAGAGGCGCTGCGCTACGAGGCGGAGCCGGCCGGGGTGCAAATCCTCATGGCTTACCCGCCTGGCGTACGCACGGCCATGACCGCCGGCATGGCGGCCGCGTCGGGCGTGCCGGGCTTTCACCTGGATGCGCCAGAGGCGGCCGGCGAGCGCATCGTGCAGGCGCTTTACAAAGGACAGCGCGAGGTGACCTGGGGCGTGGGAGAGCAGGCGCTGCGCCGGCTCTTTGCCCTCGCGCCGGGGCTGGTGCGCCGCGGCCTGCATACGCAGCGCCACCGCTGGCAGCGCATGATGAGCGCCCGCCCGCCGCAGGACGCATGATCGTGGGCGATCAGAGAAAGTATCAGAGGAAGTATCAGATGATGTGGGTTGATCGCCTGGCGCGGCTTTTGCTGCTCTTGTATGCGGCGGAGCGCGGCTTGAAGGCGCTGGCGCTGTGGGACTTCTTCCGGCGGCCCGCGCCGGTGCGCGGCACGGCCGCCTGGCCCGCCGTTACCCTGCTGCAGCCGGTGACGCAGGGGGCCAGCAATCTGGCGGCGGTGTTGGCGGCCCGCGCTCGCTTGCACTACGACGGCCGCGTGCAGTTACTCTTGATCTGCGATCGTGAGGATGCGGAGTCACAGGCTGTTTGCCGGGCGCACCTGGCCGAATTCCCAGGGCTGGACGCGCAGATCATCCTGGCCGCGCCCGACACGGCCGCCGGTGTGGCGCTGAAGGTGACCAAGCTGTTGGCCGGCCTGACTCACGCCACCGGCGCTGTCTTGTGCTTTGTGGATGATGACGTGCTGCTGCCGCCTGACGCGCTGCAGACCCTGCTCCCCTATCTCGATCAACCCGGCGTGGGCGCCGTCTTCGGGCTGGCCTGCTACACCGACTGGAGCAATCATGGGTCGGCCCTGATGAGCGCGTTCGTCAATGCCAATGCGCTGCCCAGCTATGTGCCGTTGACCTACCTGAGCGATCCGTACACCATCACCGGTCACTGCTTTGCCCTGCGCCGTGAGATTTTTGCCGCGGCCGGCGGCCTGGACGGCCTGGGTCTGCACGTCGGCGATGACCACATGCTGGCCTGGCGCCTGCAAGGCATCGGCCTGCGCTGCGTGCAAACGCCGCTCATCTACCGGATCGAGAATCACTTTGCCACGCGCCGGGCCTACGCCGGGCAGATGAAGCGCTGGTTCATCTTCCCGCGCCAGAATCTGCTGCCCTTGCTGACCCCACGTCAGCGCCTGGTTTCGCTGCTCGCATCAGTGGGCAATCTGATCCCCGGGCTGCTGGCGCTGCTCGCCCTGCTGACACGGCGCCGGTCAGCGGCGCTGGCGAGCGGCATCAGCCTGGGGCTGTTCGCCGCGCTGATGGCCTGGATTGACCGGCGCTTCTACCGCGCGGCCACGCCCTGGCGTCACTGGCCCTATCTGCTGCTGACCGCGCTGATCGCGCCGTTCCAGGTGCTGGGCGCTCTCCTGGCCGATGACCAGGTGGAGTGGCGCGGGCAGCGTTGGCGCATCCAGCGCGGCGGCGCGGCCAGGTAGGGGCACGAGGGCATTTCCTGTAATCTCAAAAACGAAAGGTAAAACCCCTCGTGCTCCTACTTCTTCTGATCCTGGATCGGCTGTGGAAACACGTGGCCGTGGTGTACTTCTTCGGCCGGCCGCGGCCGCGGTTGACGCGGCCGCCGGCGCTGGTCAGCATTCTACAGCCGATCCTGAGCGGGGACCCCACCCTGGCCGCATGCCTGGCGGCCAACCTGCAGGCGCGCAGTTGCCTGGCGCGCGAGTTCATCTGGCTGCTGGATGACACGGACACCGCGGGGCAGGCCATCTGTCAATCGCTGCAAGCGCGCTTTCCGGGGCAGACCGTGCGCCTGCTGCTGCTCCCGCGGCCGGCGCAGGGTCAAAATCCCAAGATCGTCAAGCTGATCCAGGGCCTGGCCGCGGCCCGCGGGGAGGTGGTCTGCGTGCTCGATGATGACACGATGCTGCCGGACGACGGGCTGGAGCAGTGCTTGCCTTTTCTCGATCAGCCGGGGGTGGGCCTGGTCTTTGGCCTGCCCTACCAGGTCCATTTTGACAATCTGTGGTCGCGCCTGATTGCCATCTTCGTCAACAGCAACAGCCTGCTGACCTACATCCCCTACACCACCCTGAGCGCGCCCTTCACCATCAACGGCATGTTCTACGCCCTGCGGCGCCCGTTGCTCGAGGCACTGGGCGGCTTCGATGGGCTGGAGACGTGGCTGGCGGACGATTTTGCCGTGGCGCAGCGCGTGGTTGCGTCCGGTCACCGCCTGGTGCAAACCCCGCTCCGTCATGCCATCAGCATCCACGTCACCGACGCGCGTCACTACCTGGGCCTGATGCAACGCTGGTTCATCTTCCCGCGTGAATCGCTCCTGCGCCATCTGCGCCCGCGGCAGGTGGCGATTCTCTGCGGCGTCGCGCTGGTCCCGGCCGTGGCGCCGCTGCTCGCGGTGGCCTGGCTGTTTGCGCAACCCACGGCGCTCAACCTGGGCCTGGTGCTGGCCTACTTTCTGCTGTGCCTGCTGAGCTTTGCCCACCTCAACGGCTGTTACCTGTTTACGGCCACTCCCTGGCGGCACCTCTGGCTGGTGATCGTACTGCAACTGATCTTCCCTCTGCAACTGCTGGTGGCCTTGCTCTCGCCACAGCGCATCCGCTGGCGCGGACACGTCATACAGGTGGAGCGGGGCGGCGGCTTTCGCTTCGTGCGCCGGCGCGAGGAGTGAATTTGGCTCACCCTCCGGGGACGCCTCGTTCCGTTCGTTTGCACGAGACCCCTAATCCGACTATAATCAGGCGGCGCATTGCCGACACAGGGCAACCGCAACGATCTGCGGATGACCCCAGGGGACATTCTGTCATGTTGATTGAAACGATTGCGGCCATCGAGGCCGAACTGACTCTGAAAAACGACGCGCGCTATCTGACGCTGCGCCGCTCGCGCGAGCTGATTCGCTACTGCGCGCACGCGATCCGCGCCGCGCACCGCCATGAATTCGACGAGGCGCAGCGTCTGCTGCAAACTGCGCAGGCGGCCGCCGCGGAAATGGTAACCGATCTGGCCGTGCATCAGGACCTGTACTACGCGGGCTACACGCAGGACGCGCTCAAAGAGGTGACTGAAGCGTTCCTGGTGGTGGCGTTCGTCACTGCGGCGCCGCTGCCCACTCCCCTGGACTTGCACGTGGTTGGCGCCACCTACCTGCGCGGCCTGGCTGAGGCCACCACGGAGCTGCGCCGCTTTGCGCTTGACCTGGTGCGTCGCGGGGAGGTGGCCGAGGCCGAGCGCTATCTCGACATCATGGATGATGTCTACTCGCACCTCATCGCGCTCGATTATCCCGATGCGATTACCGGCGGCCTGCGCCGTCACACCGACACGGTGCGCGGCGTGTTGGAACGCACGCGCGGCGACCTGACCGTGGCCGTGCGTCAAGACCAGATGCGCGCCGCCCTGCACAGTTTCGAGCAGCGCCTGGGCGTCAACAACCTGGCGACCGCGTTCAGCGACGTGGATTTTGGCGCAGATGGCGAAGGTCAGCCGGAAGGTGATGAGTCGCATGAGCCAGGATAGGCTGATCCGCGCCAGTGACATCGGTCAATATGTCTTTTGCCAGCGCGCCTGGTGGCTGGCGCGTGTCCTGGATGTCCCTTCCACGAACGTGGGGGAGATGAACGCTGGCACGCGGGTGCATCGCCAGCATGGCCGGCGCGTGATCTGGGCCGCCCGCGCACGTCAGGTTGGCATCATCTTGCTGGTCGCGGCCCTACTCGCATTTCTCGCATTTCTCTTTACCCTGACACGAGGATCATGAACGAAACTGACATGGTGACGTCCGCGCCGCCACGCCGGCGCCGCACACTCAAAATGGGTTTGTGGCTCCTGCTGGTGGCCGTGACCCTGCTCGGCGCGTTGGCGGTGAACGCCGGCGTCAGTGGGCCTGGCGCGCAAGAACCGGGGCTGCTGATGGCCCTGTTGGGTCGCGCCACGTCCCTGCCGCCCACTCCCACCAAGACCCCGACCGTCGCGCCAGAATTTACCGCGACGCCCACGCCGCCCACACCTCTGCCCACCGACACCCCCCTGCCGACCGCAACGCCGACAGCGGCGCCCGTGACGACTGCGGCCGCGGCGCCTGGCGTCACGGATGAACTGGCGACCCTGGTGCGCAGTTATGGTTATGACCCGGGGGGTCGTTTCATCGTGGTTGACCAGGATTTGCAGCAGATGATCGTCGCGGAACGGGGCGCGATCCGCCTGTTCCCGGTCAGTACAGGCGACCCTGAAAAACAGACGCGCACACCGGCCTGGAACGGCTACGTGGGCGTGTACTGGGGCACTTTCTCATCGTTTGGGGTGTTTGCGGACGAAGGCTGGTTCCTCTTCCGCAGCAACGGCTCGATCCTGATCCACGGTGCGCCCTATGTGCGCGACAACCAGGGCAACAAAGTCTATCAACAGATCGAATCCATCGGCACCTACCCGGCCTCGCGTGGCTGCATCCGGCTGAAGCCCGAGGACAGCGCCTGGTTCAGCACGTGGCAACCGGAGGGCGTGCCGGCGATCATCTTGCCGTTCGGCGGCGGCGGCCTGCAACTGTGACCGCGGCGCCGGCCGTGACGCGGCGCAGAGGTTCTTGAGGTTCTACGGTGCTTCTTCTCCTGATTGCTTTTCTGGTGGCTCTGCTTGCAGGCTGGTGGCTGTTGCGCCTGGGCAACCAAGTGCGGGCTGCCAGCGGTTTGCCCAGCGGCGAGGTGGTTTACAGCGACACGGGGGCCTGGCAGCGCCAGGAGCGTCCGCTCATCAGCCGTCAGTTCGGCCTGGTGGGTAAGCCGGATTACCTGGTGGCGGCTGGCGCGGCACCGGTCCCGGTTGAGGTCAAGTCCGGGCGCCGGCCGGCGCAGCCCTATCCGGGACATATTCTACAATTGGCGGCCTACTGCCTGTTGGTCGAAGAGACCTGGCACGTTGCGCCCGCTTTTGGCCTGTTGCACTATGCCGGTCGGCCTGGCGCGGGGCAGGGGGCAAGCGGCGACCCGGTGACGCTGCGCATTCCGTATACGCCGGCGCTCAAAGCTCAACTCCTGGAAATCTTGAGCGCCATGCGCGCTGACCGTCAGTCTGTCAACGTCGCGCGCTCACATGAAGAAGCCGTGCGTTGTCAACACTGCGGCCTGGCCCACGCCTGTGATGAAAAACTGACCTGAGAACCCCATCATGTTAGTAGGTGTTAGCGGCCAGTTCCAGCGCGGGCACATCCAGCAGGCGGATGCGGCGGTAGCCCAGATCCACCCAGCCCTCGCGCTTGAAGGTGCGCAGGATCGCGCTGACCGTTTCGCGATAAGTACCCAGACGGTCGGCCAGGGCTTGGTGACTGGTACCGGTGATGGTGTCATTCTTGTCGGCCAGTTCCAGCAGCAGCGCGGCCAGGCGCTCCGGCAGCTTCTTGTAAGCCACATCCTCCAGGTGTGATTCCACCTGCATCAGGCGCTTGCCGAAGGTTTGCAGCAGGCCCCAACCCAAAATGGGGTAGCGCACGGTCATGATGCGGGCATCCGCACGTGGCAACACCCAGATCGTGCAATCGCTCATGGCCTCGGCAAAGGCTGCAGGCGCCGCGCCGTCAATCAGGGCGCCTTCACCAAAGATGGCGCCTGCTTCGAGGGTAGCCAACACCAAGCGGCGCCCTTCAGAATTGGTACACACCAATTGGGCACGGCCGTCCATCAGGATATGCAGTTTCTGGTCCAAATCGCGTGGCGTCGCGATGACGTCATGGCGACGATAGTTGGCGATGGTGATGACCTGACCAAATGCCGGATCTTCATCAGGTAGGTGCGCCAGCACTTGTGCCAGGGATGGCTGTTTTGCATTCTTAATCATGATGACACAATGTCTCCCCTATGTTCCCGCCGCCAAGAGCACTATGGCCGATCGTGTTTTGCGCGAATGGCGTGTGGCCATTTGTAGTCCTAAATACATCTCTCGGTCTCATTATACACCAACCCGCGCAAATCGGCGCACTGACCTCATGCGTAAATGTGAGTGTCTTACCCTGTAGTACGCATGTTACGGCTATTTGGGCCATCGTTGGGCGACCTCTCATCAAGTCTTAATGTGAACGTAGCTTCTATCGGTTGCCGCGGGCGCCGCAGGTTACATTGCCGGCACAGCGTCAATCATCATCAGGTCGTCATATTGCCACATTTCCAACAGTTCTGTGGCAGGCAGAAAGATCAACCCACCGTCCGGGTGACGGATGAGCAGACCGTTGGGCACCATCCAGGCTGGCATACCGGGGCGATCCAGGCGCTTGTTATCGGGTGTTGACCACGGTGCGTTGTCGAGCAGAATCTGAATGATCAGGTCGCGCATGGCGATCTTTTGTCCCTTTCCCGAACAGCCGCGAAGGCTGTTGCCATGTTTGCTGAAGTATGGCGCTGACTGTGCTGTGCAAAATCACCCACCATTCCTAAATGGCGACGAGTAGAATCATGGAAAGTGACGGGCGTGCCGGGCATCTCTCCAGGGCCAGGTGTAGGGGCGCACCCTTGCGGTCGCCCACGCGGGCAGGCGCAAGGCCATGCCCCTACCCCGGATTGGCCGCGGGTGGGTTCAGTAGTGCCTGCACGCGGTGGATGGCGCTGGCTGCAGTTTCACCCAAAAAGGAGCCATGCACGCGTGCGCGCAGGCTGACGTTTCGATTGAATGCCCGGCCACCGAAACCAAATAGCGGTCGCGGCGAGGGCAGAGTCGCCACCACCTGTGACACCTGCACCAGCGCCGCGGCCGTTTCGTCGGTGGTCGCAGACATGATGACCATGGCCGGATGCAGTCGCTCCAATTCGGCCACCAGGTTTTCCAGCGGCACATTCTGGCCCAGGTAGATCACGCGGTAGCCCTGGCGGCGCAGGAAGAAGGCCAGCAGCACCAGGGCGACTTCGTGCCAGTCGCCGGGCGCGCAACCCAGGATAAGCATTGGCCCAGCCTCATGCACCGCCGTCACATTGACCATGGATTCGAGCTTGCGCCGCACGTAGTGAGACGCAAAGTGTTCGCTCACCACGCTCACTTCGCCGCGATGCCAGCGGTCGCCGATCTCCACCAAGGCCGGTGCGATGACAAGCTCGCAGGCCGATTCGACGCCGTGCAAGGCGAACGCTTCGCTCAGGATGTGGTCGGCGTGATTCTCATCGAAGGCGAGCAGCGCCCGGATCAACTGATGGCACAGATCAATCTGCGCGGAAGGTTCGGCATCAACCTGCGGCGCGGGCATGACCGCGGGCGCCGCAGTGCCGTTGCTCGCTCCCCGGTGCATCTGCAGCACAGCTACCGCCTGACTGATCGAGAGGCCTTCATCCTTCACCCGCCGTTTGAGCCAGTGCAGCGCGGCCATGTCACGCTCTGAGTATAGCCGGTAGCCGCTTTCACTACGCTGCGGCTCGCACACCTCGTATCGTCGCTCCCACGCGCGCAGCGTGGCAGCCGTCAAACCGGTGGCCTGCTCAACCGCTTTGATGTTGTACAACGGGTGATTCTGGTAATCCTCTGCCCGAAAAATTTCAGTCATGTTACACCTCATCCACGCGTCTGTATAGACAAATCATAGACATCAGTATAACACAGATTGGACACAACGTAAAATCTTTGTCTAACGTTGTCAGGGCACAAAAAACCGGGCTTCGACAAAAAAGCCCGGTTTTGCGATCAACGGCGTGCGATGGTGCGATCAGGGTATGGTGAGGGGTGAGAGTATGGGCAGCGGCAGCTTGGGTCGCTTGCCAAAATCAGGCATCGTGGGTGGATGGTCACTCAGGGTCTGCATGATTTCCTGCAGCGCGCGCGCCAACTGCGGGTCATGTCCCTCCAGATAGTCTTGCGGGCGTATTTCTACTTCGATATCGGGATTGGTGCCATAATTCTCGACGCCCCATTCCACATCTTCGAACCAGAAGGAGAATTCAGGCTGCGTGGTGATGCCGCCATCTACCAGGGAGTCGCGGTAGGTCAGGCCGATGACCCCGCCCCAGGTGCGCTTACCGACCAGGGGGCCGAGTTTCATCAGTTTGAAGGCGTGGCAGAACATGTCACCGTCGGACCCGGCTTGCTCGTTGGCAATCGCGACCATTGGCCCCATGACCGACTCGCGGGGGTAGGGCACCGGTGTGCCCCAACGAGACACATCATAACCCAAGCGCCGGCGCGCCAGTTTTTCCAGGATCAACTGCGAGACATGGCCGCCGCCGTTGAAGCGCACATCCACAATCAGGCCTGGGCGGTCTATCTCGGCCAGGTAGCCGCGGTGAAATTCGGCATAGCCACGGGCGCCCATGTCGGGAATGTGTACATAACCGACGCGGCCCTCCGTGGCTTCATGCACGCGGCGCCGATTGGTTTCCACCCATTCCCGGTAGCGCGCGCGAAATTCGGAGTGCAGCGTCTTGATTGAGAACATGGTTGGGGTCTCCGCGCCCTGGCGCTCGAAGGTCAGGAAGACTTCGTTGCCTGCCTGGTAAACCAGCATCTCGCCCAGTGGATTCTCGCGTCCCACCTTGCGGCCATTGACGGCCACAAGCCGATTTCCCACCTTGAGATTGATGCCCAGGCGCTGCAAGGGCGCGCTGTTGGCGTGATCCCAAACATCACCGTTGACGATATGCATCAGCTCGTAATTGTCAGCCGTGTCATCGTAACGGAAATCGGCGCCCAGGAAGCCCTGGTCGTAGGACGGCTCTGGTGGGTAGTCGCCGCCGTACTCATAGGCGTGCGAAGTGCCCAACTCGCCCTGCATTTCCCACATCAGGTCCGAGAACTCGCTGCGCGTGGCCACGCGTTGCAGGAGGGGCAGATAGCGTGCATAGACCGCATGCCAATCCACGCCAGACATATCCTCGGTCCAGAAATGATCGCGCTGCAGGCGCCACGCCTCGCGGTACATCTGCTCCCACTCGGCGTGCGGCTCCACCGACAGGCGAACGCGATCCAGATCGAGCCAGCCGCCGCGTCGGGTAGTGCCACCGGAGTTGCCTTCGGGCTTGTCCCCGGCCTTCAGGACGCGTAGGTGATTGCCCGCCCGGTAGATCATGGTCTTGCCGTCGTGTGAGATCTCGAAATCGCTGACGCCGTCCACCAGGACCTCCTGCCGCTGATCTTCCAGATCGTACACCTCCAGGCGTCCCTTGGCCGCGGGGGCGGTGCTATAGCCGGCGCCGTTGCCCAGAGTGCCTTCCGCCGGATAGGAGGAGAAGAGAATTTTACCGCTGATGCCGCGCACCCGGTGGTAACGCCCCGTGGGCACTGGCAGGGCGATCACGCGCTCACTGATACCTTCCAGGTCAATCTGCACACGCAGCGGCGGTTCTTCACCTTCGGTCTCGGTCTTCGGTGCAGTCTTGGCCTCCGGTGCAGTCTTGACCTCCGGTGCGGTCGCATCAGCCTCAGCGGTTGCAGGGTCGGCTGGTGCAGTCTCGCCGTCAGCCGGAGGGGCGGTCGGCGGCGCTGGCGCAGTCTCGCCGTCAGCCGGGGGGGCGGCCGGCGGCGCTGGCGCAGCCTCGCCGTCAGCCGGGGGGGCGGCCGGCGGCGCTGGCGCAGCCTCGCCGTCAGCCGGGGGGGCGGCCGGCGGCGCTGGGCGCGGCTCCGGCGCGGCCGGCCGGCTGGCCTTTTCGCCCGGCGCCCGCGGTAGCGGGATGAACGGCGAAGGCAGTCCGGCTTGCAGCGTGATCAAGTAGGGCTTCATCCCCCAGGTGAAGTTGAGATCGAAGTGTAGATTGTCGTACACCGGATCGAATTCCCGGTAGGAGAGAAAATAGAGATAACGGCCGTCAGGGTCGAACGCGGGACCGACATCGCGCAGCACAGGTTTGGTGGCCGCCCAGGTCTCGCCGGTTTCCAGCAGGGCCAGTTTGATAATGGAGGTTTGCTGCGTATCGGAAAAGCTATAGGCCAGCCAGCGCGCATCCGGCGACCAGGCCAGGCCTCGAATGGGGCGTTGGCGACTACGATCTAAGACGCGCATCGTGCGCGTATCGAGGTCAACCACGATCAGCTCGTTGCGATGATTGCTCAGGGCCACCATGTTCTTTTGCGGCGAGGTCGCAAGTCTCAAGGGGCGCCCGATGTCCATGCCTTCCAGGCGCGCTTCGGCAATGCCGGCCTTGTCGCCCTTGTAGATTTCCAGGGCATCCTCACCGTTGGCGTCGCTGACCACCACCAGCCACTCACCATCGGCCAGCCAGGCTGCCAGGCGATAACGCACGCCGTTGGCTTGCCCATATTGAAAGACAGCGCCTTCCCAGTTGGCCATGGCGAAGGGTTTGCCGCGTGTCGTAAGGGCCACGGCCCAGCCTTTGGGGTGGATGTCGTAGTCCTGCAAGTACTCCGCTGCATCCACGAACTTGCGATTGCGCTGCGCGCGTGAACTATGGAAAACGATCGGAATCGGCTGAGTCTGGTCCGTGGCGGGGTCAAAGACGTACAGCTCGGACCCAGCATGGTAGACGATGCGCTGTCCATCGGTGGCCGGATGGCGCACATAGTAGTCGCCGTGATGCGTGTGCCGCCGCACGTCCGCGCCGCTCGGCAGGCACGAGTAGAGGTTGCCGATGCCTTCGTGATCGGACACGAAGTAGATGCGCTCGCCCACCCAGAGCGGCAAGGCGACATTGCCCTGCACTTGTAGCAGGCGCCGCCAATCGCCCTGACCGGTTGGGTCAATCCACAGATCGCCGATCAAGCCCCCGCGGTAGCGCTTCCAGCGCGCCAGGTCCGTGGCGTTACGGCCAATGACCATGCCCCCGGTCGGGCCATAGGAGATGCTCAGGGCGGGGCCGGTGGGCAGGCGTTGCGGTTCCCCGCCCTCGCGTGCCACCGCGTAGAGGAAGGAAAAGTGGGCAAAGGGTTGCCCGGTATCACTGGCAAAGATGACCGCGTCGCCAGTGGGCGTCCAGCCGACGACGCGCGTATTGGCGCCCAGGTAGGTCAGGCGGCGGGCCGGGCCGCCCGTGGCCGGCATCACGTAAACTTCGGGATGGCCCTCATCGCGACCGATGAACGCGACCCAGGCGCCATCGGGTGACAGCGCGGGTGTCGCCACCTGACCCGGGTTGGATGTGAGGCGCCGCGCCGTTCCTCCGGCAACGGGCACCATCCACAGATCATCTTCGCAAACAAAAACCACCGTCTCGCGGTGCAGCGTGGGGAAGCGATAGTACCCGGCATTGGTCATGACAAACCTTTCAGGGCAGAATAAGCTCAGGATAAATTGGACCGGGAGCAGAGAGACAAACAGCGGCCGACAGCCGATCACAATCCGGGAGTACGACATCGGCTATCATACCATGTTTTGGCAAGACGTAAAAACCGTCTCTCTCCTCGTCTACATGACTGATTTCATTATTTTCATTATCGCGGCGCGTCATGCTATACTGCAACGCCTTGCGCCTGCCCGCGTGGGCGGCCGCAAGGGTGCGCCCCTACTTGCAGCTCTGGAGATGAGAATGAGTCGTCAACTGAAAACCGCTTGCTTGGCGGCATGGTTTCTCAGTCTGTTGCTCGCACCGTTGTTACCGGCCCATGCCGAGCCTCTGCCCCCGGATGTGACCATTGAAACCTATGGCGCCTGGCCCACCGGCTATCCGACGGCGATGGTGTGGGCGCCGGACGGGCGCCTGTTTGTGAACACCAAAGAAGGTTGGGTGTACCAGATGGCTGTGGGCGGCGGCGCGGCCACCGTCTGGCTCGATCTGTCGGGCGTGGTGCTCTCGGCGGTGGAGCATGGCCTGGTCGGAATTGTGTTCGATCCTCTGTACGCCACGCAACCGTATGTCTACCTCTACTACTCCGTGGAAAACGAGGGCGTCATCAGCAATCGCCTGGTGCGTTTTACCGAAGCCAACGGCGCGGCGACCGCGCCGTTGGTCTTGCTCGACGTGCCCCGCACCGGCTCTGACTTGAACTGTGCCTGGCACCACGGCGGCAACCTGCACTTCGGCCCCGACGGCTATTTATACGTCACCATCGGCGATTACGGCTGCAATGGCGGTCACAGCCAGAATTTGGCTACGCCCAAGGGCAAGATGCTGCGTCTGGACGTGCGCCCGCCTTTTCTGGCCGAACCCAACGCCGCACGCCCCGCCCCCAACCCGTTGTGTGACGCAGCCCAGGCGGCCGGCCCCGTTGACCGCCGCGTGTGGGCCTGCGGTCTGCGTAACAGTTGGGATTTCACCTTCGATAGCGTGACCAACTTCGCGTTTGCCACCGAAAACGGTCCCGGTTGCAACGACGAGATCAACTGGATCCTGGCTGGACACAACTATGGCTGGCCCTACAGCGCGACCAGCTATTTCGACTGTGTGGCGCTGCCGCGGCCCTACGAGGAGCCGATCTACGTCCATCCGGACCCGATCGGCATCGTGGGCATCACACTGTTCAACAGCACGACCATTCCCGCCTGGCGCCATCACCTGATTTGGTGCGCCAACCGTGATTACGCCATGTACCATGCCCCATTTGCCTCGGCCCGCTTCGACGCGCTGGCGCCGGGCAGCGCCGTGGTGGTGGATGGCGTTACCTGCCCAACCGACCTGAGCGTTGGCCCGGACGGGCGCCTGTACTATCTCGAGTTCGGCGCCGTCAGTGTTCTCAGCAACCAGGGATGTCTTTTGCCGTGGGATTTTGATCAAAACCAAGTGGTGGATGTGTTCGATGTGCAGCAGGCGGCCGACCTGTGGGGCAACACGTGGCCGGACAGCGGCTACAGCATGCACCTGGATAATAACTTCGATGGCGCCAATGATGTGCTGGATGTGCAGGAGACCGCGGTTCACTGGGGCGATGCCTGCGGTGGCGTTGCCCATCCTCTGGAGCAGTAAGACGTTGTGCGCGTGACCGAGCGCCGCGGCGCGGCGTCCAATGACTCAGCCTGCCATCGAAACGCATCACCGCGACAGGCGCATCCTGGAGGTTGCTCATGCCAACGCTGATCCCACCGCTCGCCCAAACCGACAGACACCCGACCGCCGCCGCGCCCGTGACCGCGCCTGTGCCCATCGTGCGCTTGCAGGGGGTGAGCAAGCACTATGAAGAAGCCGGCGAGCGCCATGTCATCCTGCACGATGTCAATTTGGACCTGCGCGCGGGAGAATTCACCGTGCTGTTGGGCAAGTCCGGCTCTGGCAAAAGCACGCTGCTCAACCTCATCAGTGGCATTGACGACCCCAGCGCGGGCACGATCTGGATCAATGACGTGCCTGTCACCCGGCTGCCCGAACGCCAGCGCACCCTGTTCCGACGCCAGCATGTCGGCTTCGTCTTCCAGTTCTTCAACCTCATACCCACGCTGACCGTGCAGGAGAACATCCTGTTGACGTTGGAGCTGAACAACTGGCCGGCCGCCCAGGCGCTGGCACGCGTGCGCGATCTGATGGCACGCGTGGGCCTGGCCAACCGCGCCCACACCTACCCCGATCGCCTCTCTGGCGGGGAGCAGCAGCGCGTGGCCATTGCCCGCGCCCTGGCCGCCAATCCAACCCTCATTCTGGCCGATGAGCCGACCGGCAACCTGGACGAGGACACCGGCCGCAGCGTGCTGGCCCTGCTGCTGGAACTGACGCGCCAGACCGGTCGCACCCTCATCATGGCAACCCATTCAATGGAAGTGGCCGGCCAGGCCAATCACGTCTTTCGCATCGTCCACGGGCAGGTGATAGAGAAGAGTGAGAAGTGAGAAGTGAGGGAAGTGAGGGGTGAGAAGTGAGGAATGTTTTCGTAGAAAATCGCCAGCGCTCTCTCGTTCGGGTCAGCCTGCGCCACATCGCGCGTCGGCGCTGGCAGAGTGCGCTCTTCATCGTGGGGGTCGCCCTGGGAGTCGCCATGATGGTGGCGATTGACCTGGCCAACGGCAGCGCCGGCCGCGCCTTTCGCCTTTCCACCGACACCGTGGCCGGCAAGGCCACCCATCAAGTGCTGGGCGGGCCGACCGGCCTGGACGAGGCCGTCTATCGCCAACTGCGCGTGGAGTTGGGTCAACGCGACAGCGCGCCCATCGTCGAAGGCTACGTGATCGTGCCCACGCTCGATAGCCAGCCCTTGCGTCTGCTCGGTGTAGACCCCTTTGCCGAGGCGCCCTTTCGCACCTACTTGACCACCAACGCCCAACGCGTGCCGCTCGACAGCCTGACCGCGCTCCTCACCCGTCCCAACACCGTGCTGCTATCGGAAAGCCTGGCCGAAAGCTATCGCCTGCGCAGTGGGGATACCCTCGACCTGCGCATCGGCGCGCAGATCAAGCCGGTGCAGATCGTGGGCCTGATTCGCCCCAGCGACGACATCAGCCGCCGCGCCCTCGCTGGCCTGATTCTGACCGACATTGCCACCGCGCAGGAACTGCTGGACATGCGCGGGCGCCTGAGTCACATTGACCTGATCGTCCCGGCCACTGACGCGGCCCAATTGGATCGCCTGCGCGTCATGCTGCCGCCCGGCGTGTCCATCGAACCGGCCGCCGCCCGCGCCAATGCGATCGAGCAGATGACCTCCGCGTTCGAGCTGAACCTGACCGCACTCAGCCTGCTGGCCCTGGTCGTCGGCATGTTCCTGATCTACAACACCGTCTCATTTTCGGTCATTCAGCGGCGACCGGTGCTGGGCACCCTGCGCGCCCTGGGCGTCACCCGCGGGGAAATCTTCGCCATCGTCCTCATCGAAGCGCTGGCATTGGGCCTCATCGGCACCCTGCTCGGCCTGGGGTTGGGCGTGATCCTCGGCCGCGCCGCCGTGGCCCTGGTCACGCAGACGATCAACGATCTCTATTTCGTCGTCAACGTGCGCACGGTTGATGTGCCGCTCCTCAGCCTGCTCAAGGGCCTGGTGATCGGCCTGGCCGCCGCGCTGCTGGCCGCGGCCGGGCCGGCCCTGGAGGCCACCAGCGTACCGCCGGTCAGCGCCTTTCGACGCTCCGTCATCGAGAGCAAAATCCGGCGCTCCCTGCCCTGGCTGACCCTGGCCGGGCTGGGGCTGGCGACGGTCAGTGTGCTGCTCCTCTGGCTGCCGCAGGATTCGCTCGTGCTCAATTTCGCCGGTCTCTTCTTGATGGTGCTGGCCTTTGCGCTGCTCACGCCCGGCGTGACCCTGGTGCTGATGGCGCTGGTGACGCCGCTCTCCAGTCGCCTGTTTGGCTACCTGGGACGCCTGGCGCCGCGCACGGTTGCGCGCTCGCTCAGCCGCACCTCGGTGGCCATCGCCGCGTTGATGGTCTCCGTCTCGGTCATCATCGGCGTCAGCCTCATGATTTCCAGCTTTCGCAGCACGGTCGAGGACTGGTTGGGCGCCACCTTGCAGGCCGACATCTTCGTCTCCCCGCCCACACTGACCGCCACGCGGGTGACAACCGCGCTGCCCGCGGGCCTGGCAGCCGCGTTGGCGCAAGAGCCAGACCTGCGCCGCGTGGAGACCGCGCGCAGTGTCACCGTCAGCTCGCCCGACCTGGGTCAGGTGGCGGTGGTGGCCGTCTCAGGCGACATCTCCGATGGTCAGCGGCGCTACCTGTGGTCGTCCGGAGCCAATGCGGCCGAGCTGTGGCGGCAGGTGCGAGAGGGCGCGGTCATCGTCTCGGAGCCATTCATCAACCTGCGCGGGCTGCCCAACCAGGGGCGCGGCGCCACCCTGCGCCTGCTGAGCGATCAGGGGCTGCACGAGTTTCCCGTTGCGGCCGTCTACTACGACTACGCGGCCGGCGCCGGCACGGTCATCATGGATGACGCCGTCTATCGCCGCCTGTGGAAGGATACCGCAGTCAACTCAGTGGCGCTCTACGTACAGCCGGGGCGTTCGGTGGATGCCGTGGTGCAGACACTGCGCGCCCGCTTTGCCGATCAGGAAGCACTGGTCATTAATCCCAATGCCGCCCTGCGCCGCGCCGTGCTTGAGGTGTTCGACCGCGCCTTCGCCATCACGGTTGCGCTGCAACTGCTGGCGACGGTGGTCGCTTTTGTTGGCGTGCTGAGCGCGCTCCTCTCCCTGCAACTGGAACGCACGCGCGAGCTGGGTATTCTGCGCGCCAGCGGCTTGACGCGGCGCCAGCTCTGGGGCCTGACCCTGTTGGAGACCGGGCTGATGGGCGGCACCGCGGGCTTGCTGGCCTTGCCGGCCGGCCTGGCATTGGCCCTGGTGCTTATTTATGTCATCAACCTGCGCTCGTTTGGCTGGACACTGCAGCTACAGCTCAGCCCCGCCACATTCGTGCAGGCGTTTGGCGTCGCGCTGCTGGCCGCGCTGCTGGCGGGCATCTACCCAGCCTGGCGTCAGGCCAACATGGTCACCGCCGACGCGCTGCGGGGAGAATAGAGGAACGAGGAATAGCGCCAAGTGCAAAACGCTGGGAGAGGAACGCTGAGCGCCCTCTGCACTTTGCAACACTTATTTCCGGGGGGAGAATCACCATGCGCACATTCGTGGGTCAAGTTCCGAGTCATTTCGATTTCAAGGCCATTCAGTACAGCAAGCGCGACTACGTGGCCTGGGTCGCGTTCAACCGGCCGCAGGTTCTGAACGCCATCAACCTGGCGATGCTGCTGGAACTGCAGATCGCGTTCAAGGACGCGCTGTGGGATGATGCCGTTGCCGTGGTAGTGCTGACCGGCGTGGGCGAGCGCGCCTTCTGCAGCGGGGCCGATCTACAGGAGCAGAAGCAGTTTCGTGAACGCCCGCGCGATTATTACAAATGGATGCGTGAGTTCATCGCCACCCATGAACTGATGCGCAACCTGGGCAAGCCGATCGTGGCTCGACTCAATGGCATCGTGGTGGGCGGCGGCAACGAGTTCAACCTCAGTTGTGACCTGGCGATCGCGGCCGACGACATCTACCTGCGCCAGGTGGGCACCAGCCGCGGCTCCGTCGCCCTGGCCGGCGCCACGCAGTTCCTGCCCCTGATGGTGGGCGAGCGCCGCGCCCGTGAAATCCTCTTCCTGAACGAGGAGATTCCGGCGGCCAAAGCGCTGCAATGGGGCCTGGTCAACGAAGTGGTGCCGCGGGAGGAGTTGGACGCGGCCGTCGAGCGCCTGTGCGTGAAACTGGTCAACAAATTCCCGGAAGGGACACGCTACACTAAGCAGCAGCTCAACTTCTGGCGCGACCTTTCCTGGCACCTGACCATCGGTCATGGCGCGGACTGGCTGGCGATTCACAACAGCTCGCCGGAGACGATCGAGGGGATGAGCGCCTTCGACGAAAAACGCCAGCCAGACTACGCCCAACTACGCGCCGCCTGGGCCAACGACGAGGCGCCGGAGTTCTACTGGGGCCCGCCGCTGCGCACCTGCCAGACCTGCGGCGCAGACCACATCCCCAGCCAGTTCACCTTCTGCGGCGCGTGCGGCGCGATCCTGAACCGCGCCGATCACGACGAAACTGCAGGCGAACCGGGAGTCCCGAACTTGTTCGGGAAGTGACCAGCCAATACGGCGTCTTCACTCCGGGAGTGTGATACTGTAGACCACGTCCAGGTGCTGGCTGCTAGCACACCTCTCCCCAATGGGCCGTCACTTGCTGAATGTCCACGACATCCACATCCCCGTCGCCATCGCGATCGGCGTAACCAGGCGCGGGGATGTCACCCCAGGCACTGGCGACGGCCTGAATGTCGTCCATGTCAACGACGCCATTGTCGTTGACATCACCCGCCACGGCGCAGCGCCAATAGCCGCTGCTCACGACGTAGCTGGCGCTGCTGGCGGCCGGCGGGCTGGCCGCACCCTGGCCGGCCGTGCTGTTGACCCGATAACTCGCCGAGCTGATCGGCGCACCACCCCCACCTATCACGTGCCAGGTCAGGTCGTAGGTGGTCGAGGTTTGGGCTTGACCCATCAGCGCAGAGCTGCCCACGACGAGCAGCACAAGGACCAGGACCACCATCGAACGTTGAGTCGTCATGATCTCCTCCTACTGCAACGTGACGTAAGCCGCCACCAGTTTTTGACCCGCGGCCAGGGGCGCCAGGGCCTTGGCGAAGACCGTGCCTGGGATGGCGAGCTGCACTCCATCCACCGTGACCCGCGCCGCGCGCGCGGCGTGGCCGGCCAGGCTGCTGCTGGCTAACAGATCCCCGACCTGAATCGGGGTCGCGGCCGCGTTCGCTTTGACCAGGCACGGGCCGCGCACGACGATCAACAGATAGTCCCCGGGCGCAACCGGCCCCGGCCCCGTAGGCGGAATCGGTTCGGCCCGACCGGTCGCCCCTGTCGGATCCACCGCGGCCGGGTCCGCCAGCCAGGCCGCCGCGTACGTGGAATAGACCACGCCGATCACGGCCGTGCTGTTGGCCTCGCTGGCTTTGGCCACGCGCAGCAGCGGCACGCCGTCCACCGGCGAATCCCCCAGGCCGGCGATGGCGACGACATCTCCCTGCTCAAGGGAGCCTTGATCGCCGTTCTGTACGACCTGCATGGCCGCGCCAAAGGAGTGGATGTTCAGCGAGTAGAGGTTGTCATAGGTGTACAGCCCGTAGTTGTTGTCGGCGCGGGCCGTCATGCTGGCCAAACCATTGCCATTCGCGCTGTAGCCCCACGTGCCATTCCCACTGCTCGAGCTCAGACCGGAGGCGCCCGCTCCTGTGCCCTGGGTCTCGCCGAAACTGCCCAGCCCAGAACTGGCGCCGCTCTGATAACCGTGGACCCCATAGGCGCCGGCGCCGGCCAAGCCATAGACGCCGGCATCAGCGCCCGTGCTGCCGCCCGTGCGGCCATAGACGCCGATGTCGTTGGTACTATACCCATACACGCCGGCGTCGTTCGTGCTCACGCCATGCAATCCCTGGCCGTCAACGCTCTCCCCGCGCACTCCTTCGTGCGTGGTCTCGCCCACGCCATAGACGCCGACGCCGTTGAGGCTGCGGCCGTAGACGCCGGGCGCCTGGGTGTTGTTGTAATAGCGATCGGCCGCGCTGTAGCCGTACACACCGACGCCGTTGTCGCTGGCGAAGTACCCGCCGTATCCACGCGCCTGGCTGGTTCCCGTGTCCCGACCGTACACTGCGTATCCATCCTGGGTGTAGCCATACACCCCCAGGCCGCCGGATGACTCACCGCGCACGGCCGACCCCGTCGCGGCCACGCCGGTCACCGCGCCGGCTTGCGGATAGGCGCCGTCCATGGTGACATTGAGTACCCAGCCTGACCAGGCGGTCGGCTCCCCGCGAATCTGCGCGCCCGGGCGCAGGCTCAACGCGTAAGGCACCGGCGCCAGTTCCTGCCGCGGGGAGAGCCATTCGCCGTTCACGTACAGTCGCAGCCACAAGGCCGTGCCGTTAAAGTCGGTCGGATTAACGCCCAGACCGACGTTGAACAGGCCGCGGACCACAGTGACATTCACCACGCCGCTGTCCCAACGCAGAACCCCCACCGCGGCATCATCGTAGACCTGGAAGCGCATGGGGAAGACCCCATCCAGGGGCAAACCGCTGGGGCTTGTCAGACGTCCCTGGTAGTTGAATTTGCCGGCCACAACCGCTCCTGGGATCAATGGATCGGAAAAGACGACCCCGGCACCACCCAGGCTCGCGGCCAGCAAGACGACGATCAATACGACCATCAACGAAGCGTGCGTTCTCATGAGTTTCCTCCTCAAGGGACCGCCTCGGCGAGCTGTCGCGCACGCGCCCACATCGCCTCGGCGGCCCCCACATTCCCGAGCTGTTCATAACAACGGGCCAGGCCCACATAGGCCCGGCTCAGAGTGGGTAGCCAACGGATTGCCTGGTCATACGCGGCCAGGGCTTCGAATATCTGCGCCTGGGCCAGCCAGGCATCACCCAGGTAGGCGTAGGCCACGCCATCGGTGGCATCCAGATCAATCGCGCGCTGCAGGGTAGTCGTGCCGGCTGCCAACCGCCCTTGCTGCACCAGGATCAGCCCGCGCGCGGTGTGGTAGGCCGCGATCGTGGGCGCGCGTCTGCTGGCCTCCTGGTAGGCCTGCTCAGCGATCGCCAGGCGGCTGGAATCCAGCGCGCCCCAGCGCGCCTCCAGGTCGCCCAGCGCAGCCCAGACGACCGCGTCGTCAGGCGCCAACGCCACGGCCTGCCGCGCGGCAGCCTCGCCCGCGCTCCAGTCGCCTCGCTGCACGGCGACGGCCGCTAATGTCAGGCGGTAGGTTGGCTCGGCCGGATTGAGCCGCACTGCCCGTTCAGCCGCCTCGAGGCGGGCGGTCAGCGGCTGGCGCGACTGCTGCGCCTGCCAGTGAGCCAGATCGGCCAGCACAGGTTGCACGGTTAGGGGAATGGCCAGGGCCAGGGCGATACCGCCCAGCAGGTAGCCCACCGGACCGGTCGCGCGGGCGCCGGGTTGATTACCCTGGCTGACGGGCTTAGCCGTCGCCGGTAGACCACCCGGCCGGCCCAGGGCCGCGGCCAGCGCCAGCATCAGCCAGAAGGTGGCAGCGGTCGCGGTGACGTCGAAGCTCACCTGCAGATCCACCAGGTGCCCGGTCACCGCGGCCAGCAGCGCAGTCCAGGCGGCGGCCGTCCAGCGATCGCACGCCGCGCGCAATGCACGCCAGGCCATGCGGATGAAGGCTGCCAGCACTGCGGTAAAGGCCAGCAGACCCAGCAGCCCCGCGCTCATGCCCAGGTCGAGCCACAGGTTGTGGGCACGGTCCACCACCGTCTGCCGGCCCTGGTAATAGACCAGTTGCGGTGGATAGACCGCGGCAAAGGTCGTGCGCATGGTGTCCGGCCCGTAACCGAGCCAGGGGCGGGCCTGCAGCAGGGGCAAGGTCGCCCGCCAGATGGTCAGGCGGGCCGCGCTCGAGCCGGCGCGGGTATCGCTCAAGCTGGCGAGGCGGTCCAGGCCGGGAAGGTCGGCCAGCGAGCCGAGGGGGCGCTGGGGCAGATTGAGCAGGACGAGCAGGGCGAGGAGCAG
Organism: Candidatus Amarolinea dominans; assembly: GCF_016704685.1. Classification (NCBI taxonomy): domain Bacteria; kingdom Bacillati; phylum Chloroflexota; class Caldilineae; order Caldilineales; family Candidatus Amarolineaceae; genus Candidatus Amarolinea; species Candidatus Amarolinea dominans. The sequence continues at coordinate 2,218 of NZ_JADIZS010000041.1, read as the reverse complement.
GAGTGTTGTTCCGAGGGCCATCGCGGCCAGCCGGCGCTGGCCGGTGTGCCAGGCCCAGGCCAGCGCCAAGGTCAAGAGGGCCGCGGCCAGGCCGATCCACGCGCCGCGCGCCAGCGTCAGCGCGAGGCAGGTCAATTGGCCAAGCAGCAGCAGGGCGAGCAGGCTGCGCCGGCGGTTGATGAGCAGCAGCCCCCCGGTCAAGGGCGCCATCAGGACAAGGTAGGAGCCAAGAAAATTGGCGCGTCCCAGGGTTGAAAGCACAGGCGAGGTCGCGTCGGTCTGCCAGCCCAGGGGATCAACGCCCAGGGCCTGGAGCAGGCCGTAGGCCACGACCGGCGCACTGGTCCACACCAGGGCTTCCCACAGGCGCGCCATCTGCTGGCGGGTGCGCAGGAGCGGTACGGTCAGCAGGAGCAGAGTGGGATAGGCGAGCTGGGTCAGCAGACCCTGCTGGCGCTCGTAAGAACCCCGCAGGCTGACCAGAAGGTTGGTTGACTGGAGCGTGGCGAGCACGAGCGCGAGGCTGAAGGCCACAACGGGCCAGAGCAGAGGGTGGCGCCATCCGGCGCGCCAGCGCAGCCGGCGCTGGCGGTCCGCGATCAGGAATTGTCCCAGGCCCAGGGCCGCCAGGATCAACACGAGGAAGCACAGCAGCGCCGCTTTGGGGAGCTCGAAGGCGTTGCTCGCCCAGGGAACCACGGCCACGGGCACGGCGAACACAACGACAAGGAGGAGAACCTCGGTCACATCCAGGGGAGGTGACCGGGGCAAGAGCCGCATGGGTCTGACTGTGATCATCACATACGACCTCCGGGGACGTGCCGGGGACAGGTCACAGCGCGTTTTTCGCCGCGCATACCGGGCGCCCCGTCTCAGGCACGGTGTCCGCGATCAGCGCGTGAAAGCAGGCCAATAGGCCCACCTCCGTGTGGGGAGAACACGCCTTTGTGGTCCCGCAACATCGGGGCAATCGTACACCATTATCCCCATTGTACAGCAATCGGGGGGTCTATGTCAATGGGTCGGCGCCACGCCCGTGCGGCCCGAATTCATTCGGCGGCTGTAGTCGGCATAGGATGCTTGAGTAGTTACGGGCGGGCGTTGTGTTATAATAGGGTCAGACTTGACGCCCTGAAATACGTTGTATAGAATGCGGCCACTTTGGTGGCTACAAGTATAAGGAGCGATCCATGAGTCGTCACGACACAAAGCACAGTAAGAAGATGCGGGGGATGCTCAATCTGCCGCCTGCCGCGCTGCTTCCCCAACGCCTCAACGCTTTGTGGGGCGATCCGGCCTGGCCACAGGGAGACGACGCGGCTCTGCAAGGTGAACTTGACGCGCTGAGCAAGGGCGTCTCGTCCGTCAATCTGATTGCTACGCTGCTCAAGGCTTACCAGGTCGCGCCAGGCTCAGGCGCAGACACGGCTCGATCATCTTAGCCGGCTCGGCTGCGCAGCCGGGGACATCTGCCGCCGCTGCGTGGGGCAGTCGCGCAAGCTCCCCTGGCCGAAGGCGCCGAGCGCGAGCGGGCGCGGCGTGGCGCTGCAAGCAGTGGGCGAAACTCCCGCCATACAGCCCCAGACACAGGAGCCGGACGCCTTTTTCGATGCCTTTTCATGGCAACCGCTCGCAGGTGGTCATCATCATTTCTGGTATCGCGACATGCAGCGCACCCAGGTTCAGGGGATGAGTTTCTTGCTGGATTACAACCCACCGTGGGACGGCGCGCTCAAAGACATTACCCACTTCCGCGTGAAACTCCGTTCATGGCTTTGCAGAAATACGTGGAGTTCTGGGGAGAGGGACGGGATGCCGATGACGCGTATTGGTCCGGTTGAGGCCAAACGACTCGTCCTGCAAGCGTTGACATGCAACCAGGGCAGCAACATTCGACTGCCGCTTGACCTGATCGCAACCCGCGCCAGTTTTATCCGCTATGTGTTACCTCCCCGACGGCCCCGAAACGCCCCATTCAGCGAAAGTGATTTCGATACGCGCTCGCCCAGACAGGGCAGCGCCCGAAGATCTCGTACTTCGAGCGGACCGTCGCTCGCCGTGTGCGTACAGAAGATGGCCGGGAGATGCGTCATGGGCGTCGGCATGGAAGACGATTGTTGGGCTGGGACTCTCTCCAGGGTGCATTTTCTTGTTCGTGCTTCCGAGTCATTCAGATTGCGCTCGCGCAACCCAGCTAACTTGTCCAACGTAGTAGTTC
>NZ_JADIZS010000040.1:0-40728 GCF_016704685.1 Candidatus Amarolinea dominans | reverse complement strand
GAAGCTGATCTCGTAGCCGATCTTCACGCTGGCAGGGTCATACCAGGAATCCGGCACATGGGGCAGCGCCTCGCGGCGAATGAAGGCCTCGATGCCACCTGGTTCGAGCAGCGGTATTTGCTCGGTGTCGCGCAGGTCGGGGTCCGGCTCGTACTCGACCACGGCAGGCTTGCCGCCGATGGTGGCGGCGCACAACCCGCGCAGGGGGTCGGGAGCAATGCCCTTCTTGTGGGTCTTCTTGATCACCGGCATAGCTGTCTCATCGCGCTGGGCCAGCCCGCCCTGGAGCAGTTTCAGGCGCTTTCCGGTCAGCTTCACGCCGTGGCGCTCGGCATCCGCTTCGACATGTGCCAGGAAGGTGTTGTAGTCGGCATGCGGGCCTGGGCCGAGGCTGGCGGCCAGGCGATCAGCCAGGTTGGCCAGCGGTTCTTCGTTCGCTTCGACGCAGGCTGCACGGAAGCGCGCACGGTTCGGGTCCGTGAGCGCTACGGTCAGCCGCAACGGCCGTTCCATCGTCACCTTCCAGTAACCAAACGCCGCGTTGGGGAAGATCTTCGAGTGTGCGGTCTCGTTGAAGGCCAGAAAAGTCTCACAGACGCGGCCAATGTCCTCGTCCGCCAGCTCGCAGTTCTTCTTGCCCAGGTTCTTGCGCAGCGGCTTGTACCACTGGGTGGCGTCGATGAGCTGCACCTTGCCCTTCCGATGTGCGGGCTTGCGGTTCGTCAGCACCCAGATGTAGGTGGCGATGCCGGTGTTGTAGAACATGTTCAGCGGCAGCGCGACGATCGCCTCCAGCCAGTCGTTCTCGATGATCCAACGGCGGATGTTGCTCTCGCCCTGGCCCGCGTCGCCCGTGAACAGCGACGAGCCGTTGTGGACCTCGGCGATGCGGCTGCCCAGCTTCGTGCTGTGCTTCATCTTGCTCAGCATGTTGACCAGGAACATCAACTGGCCGTCGCTCGACCGGGTGATGAGTGAGTATTCAGCGTCGCCCGCATGCTCAATGATGAAGCGGGGATCCTTGATGCCATCCTTGCCGCCCATGCGCTCCAGGTCGCTCTTCCAGCTCTTGCCGTAGGGTGGATTCGAGAGCATGAAGTCGAATTCGTGGGCTGGGAAGGCGTCGTTGGCCAGGGTCGAGTGCTCCGGCCCGCCCACCAGATTGTCCGCCGCCTCGCCCTCGCCCTTCAGCAGCAGGTCCGCCTTGGCGATGGCGTAGGTCTCGGCGTTGATCTCCTGGCCATAGAGGTGGATGGACACCTGCTTGCCGCGGGCCTGGGCCAAGTCTTGCAACGTCTCCTCGCCCACGGTCAACATGCCGAGGGTGCCGCACGTGCCGTCATAGAGAAGATAGGTGCCCGATTCGATCTCGTCGGCGATGGGCAGGAAGACCAGCTTCGTCATGAGCTTGACGGCGTCGCGCGGGGTCCAGTGCTCACCCGCCTCCTCGTTGTTCTCCTCATTGAAGCGGCGGATGAGTTCTTCGAAGACCGTTCCCATCCCGTGGTTGTCCAGGCCAGGCTGCTTCAGCGACCCGTCACGGTTGAGGACGGGGTTGGGACTCAGGTTAATGTCCGGCGAGAGGAGTTTTTCGATCAGCGTGCCGAGGGCATCGGCTTTGGAGAGCCGCGGGATTTGATTGCGAAACTCGAAATTCTCCAAAATATCCTGCACGTTCGGCGAAAAGCCATCGAGATAGGCCTCGAAGTCGGCCTTGAGCTGCTGCTGGCTGGTACGCGCCTTGAGGTCACGCATCGTGAACTTGGAAGTGTTGTAGAAGGCTTGGCCGGCGGCCTGCCGCAGGGTTTGATCCTGGTGAACGATGCGTGCGCTGTCGAGCGTGACCTTCATGTCGAGCACCGCCTGCTTGCTTGGCTCAAGTACGGCATCGAGTCGGCGCAGGACGATCATCGGCAGGATGACATCGCGATACTTGCCGCGTACGTAGAGGTCGCGCAGCACATCGTCGGCAATACCCCAAACGAAATTAGCTATCCAGGCGAGCTGGTTTTGGTCCATCGGTGCGACCTCTGCGGTGCAAAATACGGTTACGTCTGAGACTACCGGTCACGCCGTCGGTGCGAAGACTTGCCGGTCGAACGACGCGGGCTGGCATTCCAACTGAGGCTGCTGCGCATAGCTTTGCCCGCCATTGCCGATACGTTCGGCCAACTGACGGTAGGTGAGATGGCCGCCTGTCGCCTGCAGCGCCCTCGGCCAGGTACCAGGTGAAGGCGCCGTGATAATCGTTGGCGATGTAGGCGCCGGCCGAGGTTTGATTGTCGCGGCAGGCCGCCAGCAGCACGTTGTTCTCCTGAGTCTTGACCACCTTGAAGCGGTTCTTGCGCCGCCAGCCGAGCAGGTTTCTCAGGGCTTCAAGGAGTTCGATGGCGCCTCTCACCTCGTCTGGCGGATCAACGGAGCGCGACATGGGCAGCGTAGCCAGATCCGCATCGGCGGCGGGCGCGGGCCGATTGCCCGTGCCCGAATGGCAACAGTCCATCATCACCGTCAGGCTGGCGCCAGGGCTGATGCGATCGAAGGCGGCCTTGAGATCATCGTCGCGCAGGGGGTTGTTCCAGTCATGGTCGTAGGGGATGAGAATCTCGTCGGAGGCATCCATCTCATCATCGCCGTTGTCGGCCACCTGGCTGCCGTGGCCGGAGTAGTGGAACACCAGGACGTCGCCGGCCTGGCTCCCCGTGGTCAGCCAATCCAGGCCCGCCAGGATGCCTGCTTTGGTCGCCTGGCTGTCGGTCAGCGTCTGGATGTTGTCGCCGCTGAAACCGTAGTGCGTTTCGAGCAGCCCTTTGACCTGGACCACGTCATTGACGCAGCCTTTCAGCCAGCTAATATCACCGCTGTATTCGTTCAGTCCGATCAGCAATGCCTTCTTTGTCATGATCTATCCCTTCCCATCATTCGTGTTGATCTGTGTTCATCCGTGTACCAGGAACCTCCGTGGACGCGAGGCCGGTCGGCGCAGGCCGACCTGGCGGCGGAACGCCCCTTCGCCCCGAATTCATTCGGCGGCTACGGTTGCAGCGGCCTTAGCCGCCGGGGGTTGTGTTCGGCGCGGGGGTGGGCGTCGGTGGCTGGACGAAGTCTTGCGCGGTCTTGGTGACGAAATCACGCACGCTGTATTCGGACACCTTGACGATGTACTCCGAGGCCGACGACTTGACGTAATAGCTGTTGTCGGTCGCGTCTTTGGCGCCGATCGTCAGCGTCAGGGTTGTGATCGGCTGATCGCCCGACTTGACGCGCGCGGTGACGGTGGCCTGCGGCTTGTCCAGGCCATATTCCGGCTTAGCCTGCTTGCCCAGCGGCTTGAGCAGGGTGACATTGGCGGCCTGGCTGACCAGCGAGGTGACCGCGCCCGTGTCGAGCGCCGCGCCCGCGGGCAGGACATCGAGCATCCAGGCGCCAGATACGTCCTTCGAGAATTGCAGCGTGCCGGTGATGTTGGTGACGGTCAGCCCGATCATCTCGGTCTGCGTGATGCTGACGTAGGTGGTCTTGATCCAGGAGGTTTCCTGCGCGCCCACCTCGTAGCTCGACAGGTCGCTGGCGAGGAAAACCTCGCTCTGCTGGTCCGCGCGCACGTGCGTGGCGCGGGTGCCTGGCGCGGAGCCGATGAACAGCGTGTGCGCGGCGCCGCTGGACAGGGTGAACTCCACCTTGCGCAGGAAATCGTCAGCGGCCACCTGCAAACGTTTGTGGCTATCACTGGTGCGCGTCACCAGGCGGTTGGTCCCAATAGCCGCGATCTTGTCCAGGATGGGTGTCACCTTGCTGGCATCCACGGGGAAACTATCTGCGTCGGCCAGCACCCAATCACTGCCCAGTTTCTTGAGCTCGACCATGTTCTTGTCCTGATCGCTGATCTTGAGGCTGGTCACGTCGCTCGCCTCGAAGTCGGCAAAGAGAGGCGCGCCCGCGCTGGCCGGCGCTGAGCGCGGCCACAGGACAAAAACGGCCAGCAGCACTTGCGCCAGGAGAATTCCGGCCAGAATCTGATTACGTTTACTCATCATCATGCTCCATGATTCCCCTTTATTCGCCGGTCCCGACCAGCGTCATCGGCTTTTCATTGCGCCGGCGCATGGTCCACACCGCGCCGATGGCGGCCAGGGCCAGCAGCGCCAGGGCGTAGTTAGCCACTTCCCAGGTGGACTGCTCGCCCGTGGCCATTGGCTTGAGCACGCGCGACTGCGTGCCGCGGGAGCGGATGGTCAGCAGGTCGAGGTCTTCCACGGACCAGTCTACCGCGTTTTGCATGAACTGCAAGGAGTTCAGATAGCGATCTTGCGTCAGGTTGGCCGAAACCTGGAACACCAGGTCATCCACGAACTCGGCGCTGCCGATGACAACCAGGCGCGAGGTGTTGGGCGAAGACTCGATCGTCGCCGCGGTGACCAGTGCGGGCGCCGGCTGCGTGGCATCGGCCGGCGTGGCGGTCAGGGGCGAAGGCTTGCCGACAAAGAAGCTGTCGAACGAGCCTTGCACGGAAACTGCCAGGATGTGCGACTCGCGCGCGCCTTCGACCGGAAAACCCAGCTCTGGATAGAGCTGCAGGTTGGGCTGGATGTCGGTGTTGGTGCGCAGCCATGCCTCAGTCGTGGACTTGAGCAGCGACACGACGGTGCGGCCGCTGTTCTTGGCCGTATCCACGGTCAGCGGCGAGGCCCAGTGCATGGTGACAGCCGGCAGATTCGCCACCACCGGGCTGTTCTTGTCCATGCCGCTGTTGCGCACATCCACGAAGAAGGGATAGCTGATGGCCTGAATCTCACGCACCTGCATACCGCCCACGTCGCGGTTGACCGCCACCGGGAACGGCTCATTCTGCGGATCCATCACCAACGCCTGTGTCACCGTGATGCCGTAGCTTTGCAGCATCTCCTGCAGGCCGCCGCTGATCGCCGCGATGCCCAGGCTGCCGGCATAGGGATCCGGCGAGATGATGTAGTTGCCGGCCGCCACGACCACCGCGCCCCCGCGCATCAGGAATTGGTCAATGGCGAAGCGCTGTTTGTCGTCCAGGGCCTGCGGCGCCACCACCACCAGTACATCCACATCGGACGGCGCCTGACCATCCTTGAGATCCACCGACCGCACGGTGTAGTCACGGCTGAGCTGTTGGTTCAGAGAGGTGAAGGTGGGCTGCGGCGACTGGTATTGCCCCAACTGCGGGTCGGCCGGCGCGGGCGGCGGCGTCCACAGGCCCACCACTTTCAAGAAGCCGCTGGACGAGCGCTTGAGCGCGGCTTCGATGGCGGTGCGCACACTGGCCTCGCTCAGATCGCCTGACGGGGAGATCACCTGCGCCTTGTCGCCGACCTGCAGGATCATGTCGAGGTAGTAGGTGTCGGCGGCAAAGAGCGAAACCGGAATCGGTCGCAGCTTGAAGTTATTGATCAGCGTCTGGCGGGTAATGGTGGCCGCGGGGGCATCGGGGTCAATCACCTCGAAGGTCAGCTTGCCGTTGGAGCGCGTCTGCAGCTCGCGCGCCACCTTTTCGATGGCGGCCCGCCCTTCTTGCAGTGTGGCCGGCAGGGTGTTCGGCGTCACGAACAGCGTCAGCTTGACCGGCTCCTTGACCGCGGCCAGCACGCTGTCCACGCTCTGGAAGCCGTAGACCACCTTCTTGACCGCGCGGGTCAGGTCGTACTCCAGGTTGCGCAGGCGCACATCCACCGTGCCGTCGCGCTGCGAGTTCACCTCGATCAGGTCGCGGAAGTTGAGGGTAACATTCTGATCGCCGTAGCGCACCAGGATGTCGAAGTAGGCGTTGATGACCGAGGCTTCGTAGCGCCCCGACACCTGCAGCGGCGTGGGCTGGATGCCGTAGGTCTGATTGGCCTCGGTCTCCTTGTCCGCGTCCTGCAAGGGATCAATCACCTCGGCCGTCACCCGGCCGCGGGAGGCGATCTGATACTCGGTCAGCATGTCGCGCACGCGGGGCGCCAGCGGCGCCAGCAGCGGGTGCGTCTTCTCGCTCATGTAGGCGCGGATGAGCAGCGGCTCCTGCACGTTGCTGAGCAGGTCACGCGTGGCCGCGGACAGGCTGTACTCGCGCTGCGCGGTCAGGTCCAGGCGCAGGCTGCTGATGGGGTAGAGCCAGATGTTGAGCACGATCAGGTTGAGCGCCACCAGGCCAGTCATCGTCAGCCAGTTGCGGCGATAGGCCGCGGTGTTTTCGCCCTGGCTCCAGCGCTGGCTGTCGAGCGAGACGATGTTCAGCAGCAGGAAGAGGGCGGTCAGCGAGAGGTAGTAGACCAGGTCGCGCAGATCAATGATGCCGCGCTCGATGCTCTCGAAGCGGCTGCCGATGCCGATGGCGCGCAGGATGTCAGCCGCGGCGCCGCCCACAAAATCGGTGACGCCGCGCGAGCCGACCGCGTAGAAGATGCCGCACAGCAGCACGGTGACGATGAGGGCCACGATCTGATTGTTGGTGCGCGACGAGATGAAAAGGCCAATCGCCACGTACGCGGCCGCCATCAGCAGGGCCGCCAGGTAGCCGCCGAACACCGGGCCCCAATCCAGGTTGCCCAACAGGCTGACGGTGATGGGGAGGAAGAGGGTCAGCGCCAGGGCGAGCGCGATCAGCGCCATCACCGCCAGGAATTCGCCGATGACCAACTGCGCGCCGCGCACCGGCAGGGTGAGCAGAATCTCCAGCGTGCCCGACTGCTGCTCCTCACTCCACTGGCGCATCGTCAGCGCGGCCACCAGGAAGATCAGCAGGATCGGCATCCATTGGAAGAGGGGGCGCACATCCGCGATGCCTCGTGCAAAGAAGGTGTTGACCCAAAAGAAGGAGAAGAGAGCAGCCGCCAGGAATGCGCCCAGGAAGATCAGCGCCATGGGCGACCCGAAGTAGCTGTTCAGTTCCTTACGCGTCATCGAAAGTGTTTGTTTCATCGTTGTTTTATCCGCCTGTTGCCAACAGATTGAACACGCTTTCCAACGTGCGCACGTCGCGGCGCAGTTCACGCAGGGGCCAGTTGCGCTGGCGGGCCAGGTCATAGATGGCCGGGCACAGGTCATTGTCGCTGGCATCCGTGCCCACGATGCGGTAGGCCGGGAAGGCATCGGCCGTCTGCAGTGGCTCCACGGTGCGCACATGGGCCAGGCCGGCCAGGGCCGCTTCCACATCGCGCTGCCGGTCCTGCAAGACCAGGATCGCATCGGCGGTCGCGGCCAGGGTGGACAGGCGCTGATCGGCCTTGATCTGGCCGTTGAGGATGATGATCACGCGATCGCACAGCGCCTCGACCTCGGACAGGATGTGGGTAGAGAAGAGGATCGTGCTTTCTTGGGACAGGCGCTTGATCAGGCGCCGGATTTCCACGATCTGCGTCGGGTCGAGGCCCACGGTCGGCTCGTCGAACACCAGGAACTTGGGTTTATGCAGGATGGCCTGCGCCAGGCCGACGCGCTGCCGGAAGCCTTTGCTCAGGGTGCCGATCGGCTGCGTCAGCCGGTCCTGCAGGCTGGTGGCGACGATGGCCTCGGACAGGCGCCGGGGTTGCTCGGCCTCCGGAATCTCGCGCAGGTCGGCCATGAGCTTGAGGTAGGCCTGCACCGACAACTCCGGGTAGAGCGGTGCATTTTCGGGCAGGTAGCCGATGCGGGCTTGGATGGCCCGCGTGTGGGTCAGCACATCCAGTCCATCAATCGTCACCGTGCCGCCGTCCGGCTGCAGATAGCCGGTGAGAATTTTCATCAGGGTCGTTTTGCCCGCGCCGTTGGGGCCAAGCAAACCCACGATCTCACCCTGGTGAATGTCCAGGCTGACGCCAGCCAGGGCTTCGATTGGACCGTAGGATTTCGTTACGTCTTTGACTTCGATCACGCCATTGACCTCCAGAATCCGAGTAACACGTAAGAAACCAGGTCTGAAATCAGGCAAGCGCTGGGGAGCGTCTCCAATCCTGCCCTCAAACCTGGTCTCCACTGCGAACGTAAGTCGAATTATACAAACGGGTGACGCCTACGGCAAATTTTCACCCACCGACCTACTTGACAACGGATGGAACGAAGGTCTGGCGCCCGGCGCGCAAGAGGCCAGGCGCCGTGCCTGCGCGTCCATCCGGTGATGTCGTGGTGACGTCGTGACATCCAGGAGGCAAGTCTGCCGGCAGCGTCACCTCTGCGTGTTCCTGGTCAATCACTGTCGCGGCGACAGGCGCGGCATCGCCGATTTGCACCGTCATACGATCGGCGAAATTCTCGCCTTCGAGGTGTAGGGTTCTGCCAGAGAGCATGACACGTCGAGCGATGGGGGTGCGCCAGCCGGATAGACTGACCTCGTCAAGTTCTGCCCATGTGGCCGCGTGATCGGCATCGCCGGCCATGCGAAAGGCAAAGTTGACCGTTTGCCCGCGGAATGGCGTCATGTCAATCCAAACATGCCGCCAATCGTCGGCCGATTCACTGGTTGTCCAAACGGTGGCGCCCGCGACCGTCAGCACCAGGGGATCAGGAATGCCTGTACTGATTTGCCCATACCGATAGAAAAACGATAAGGTGGGCGCAGGCATTTCGGTGGGAATCGAGATCGTTTGGCGCAACAGCGCTTCGCCGGGCTGCGCGTCGAGCGCCATATCGGCCACAGCGCCTGGCGTGGCAAGCAGCAGGCGTTGGCCTGGGTCATCGCCCAACCCAGCGCTAACAGGGAAAGCGATATTGTGATCCAATTGGGCAGACCATGTGTCACCGCCGTCAGTCGTGACCCGATGGGCGAGGCCAGAACTATTGTACACTTGTGGATTGATAATGGCGCCAAAGGCATGAACAACACCGCGGCCATCATCGAACAGAAACGGCTCATTCAGTTGACTGATAGATGGAAAGCGCCAGGGCGCCCAGGTCGCGCCCCAATCATGCGAGTGCAGAGTGCCAACATGACATCCACCGGTCATGCATACAGTCGCTCCCAACACCAACTGGCCCGTGGGACTTGCAGCCAGACTCAGGTTGGCAAAGTACGTTACTGTCTGTGATGCACTCCATAGGGCGCGCGGGGGCGACCAGGAGCCGTCCGCTCCCAGGGATGACTGCATCATCCTGATCCATCCCGGCGCCGGTGTTGCTGTTTGATGTTCAGCCCAGAATGCGAGCAGTTCACCCGTTGGTGTGGAAGTGACGTCGAAGCCGGTGATCCCATAAGGATCATACGATAACATGCGTTGCGGAGGAGTCCAACTGCCGTCAGCATTTTGCTTCATGAACAGGAGTTTGCCGGGACAGTTACCACAAGAAATGACAAGCCTGAGTTGGCCTGTGGCTACGGCCGACAGCTTCATGAACTCGAAAGGCGCTGGCAGGAGTGCTGTGATTGGAGTTGGCTCTGACCAATCGCTATTCGGCAACTTTCGGAGATATGAAAGTTGATATTGGCCGTTGGTCATGATGAGCAAAACCGCATGGATGGCGCCGTCCGGGGTCGCCGTGAGACTCAGGGTACTCCAATACTCGAACAGGATAACCGGTTCGGACCAATCACCTCCAGGCGGACGGTGACGGTACAGGGTATGAACGCGTGTACTAGGTACAGGAAGCAGGTAGAGGATATGTTGCTCGCCATTGACATCCAACGCCGCCGCGAGCGGTTCGCTCCAAGACACACGGATTTCATTGAATACCCTGACATTTTGGAGGGTGCTTGGACGTCCCAAACGCGCGCCGCGGGCGCCGCTGCGCCCACGATACGATGTGGTGGGCGTAAACACGCCTGAAAAAGCCCATCCGGCCGCGCCCTGTTCGAATCCGCCGTTGGTCACCAGGTTCGTTGCGCCAGGCAGATAGAATTCGAAGTTTGCGATACTGGCGTGTTCGAAGTCTCGAATGGGTGAGTTCGTGTAACCAGATTGCCGCGCCTGAAGATGACGCCATTGCACCGTGGCAAACAGCAGATCGAAGCTGCCGCTGCGATAACTGGCGGCAAACGGCCCTGGCACATCGTGATCAGTAGAGTAGACACGCGCGCCCGGCAGAAGCACGCCGCGGCCGTCGCGCGTCTCGCCTTGAATCTTCATGGCATAGACCACTGTCTGAGTATCCGGCGCGTCCGGCCACGGCTCCACGTTCAGCGCATGGTCGCGCGCCCGCGCCCGAAAACTAAAGGCATTGCCTGGCCAAACAGACGGCGTGACTGTTGCGCGCCCATTGGCGTCAGGCGTCGGTTGAACGGGCAAATCGTACCAGGGATCGTTGTTGGCGCGCTGCTGAATGTCAAACGATGCGATGCCAGCGCCCTGCCCATCGCTGCCGCTGACGACAATAGTCAACGGAGTATCCACTCGAGTCTGTGCGGGCAATGGCTCGACGGCGCTGTCTGGCGGGGTAACATCGAAAGAGCGCCAGTCGGGGTTTGCATCGAGCAGTGACGCCGTGATAGCAACCGGATTCCCGCCCGTTAGGGGCACCCGCTGCAAACGCAGCGAACTGAGGTAGAGCCGGCCATCTTGAATGACATACTCTGTTCGCGTAAATGCCAGCCAATGGCCCTCTCCCGTCCAACTGCCCATCCAGGCATCCACGAGCGCCGCACCCGGATCATACACGGTGTGGAGTCCTGTGCCGTCAATCGCCATGACTGCTATTTCGTTCCACTGGTCTCCATCAGCGTCATAATCGAAGGCAAGAAAGCGGCCATCAGGAGACCAGGTCACATTCTCCAGGTACCGCAGCGGCGCCGAGATGGTTCGCGCATTGGCGCCATTGGGATCGGCCAGCACAATGCTGCCAACATAGCCGTTCATGTTCACCCAAACCAGCTTCGACCCATCAGGCGACCAGGCCGGATCAACATCCGGCATTTCATGATAGGTGATCCGGGTGGAATTCGAACCGTCCGTATTGGCCACGTAGATATCGAGGTTGTCATCGCGGTCGCGCGCGTAGGCGATGCGCGTGCCCTGCGGCGACAGGGCAGGTTGGCTTTCATCATCGCCTGACGACGTCACCTGGCGCAAGTTCGAGCCATCTGCCCGCACGATGAAGATGTCCAGGTTTTCGTTACGATTCGATGCAAAGGCAACCTGCGCGGCGGCGCGATCGAAGGATGGCAATCCATCGCTCCCTGCATGATTCGTGAGACGCGTCAGATGGCTTCCATCGCCGCCAGCCGTATAGATTTCCCAATTACCGTCACGGTACGATTGGAACGCAACACGCGTCCATTCGCCCATGCCGGCAGGCGTCACCTCTTCGATGAGAGGCATCGTATCGAGACCAGCAGGCGCGGGCGATGCAAGACTCAGCGGGTTGTGGAAATCAGCCCAAGCGCGTGCTTTGATCTCGCCTGGCGGCGGCGGGGAGGCCGGCGCTGCAGCCGGCAGCAGTGCAACGACTGTCAGGACAAGCATAGTGTGAGCAAACGAACGCCACATGGTACACCTCGTCTTTCGTGGAATTGCGAGACGTCACTCTTGGCCAACAAACCGTTCTCGGCTGCGAGGCCACCGAGTGTCTGCTCCTTGAACGCTTCCAAGCGTTTAGCCTGGGTCTGGTCGTATTGTATTCTCATCCCCCTTCTGTTGGCAAATAGAGTGCTTCTTTTTGCAGCATCGTCAGTTGCGTGTATACTTGCATGGTGATGATAATCGTTTCTGAGGTCAACCGTGAGCAGGGGGCCGGCGCGAATCGAGCCGGCGGCGTGTGGCGGCGGCTGGCGCGGCGTTTATCGGCCTGGCAGGCGCAGATGGAGCGCTGGGCGCGCTTTGTTCGCTGGCAGTGGCAACCTGAGGCGCGCGCCTGGCTGCATGAACAGACCACCCGCCTGGCCAGTGCGTCTCCCCAACAGCGCTGGCAGGCCGCGGCCGCGCTGCGGGGCGCCCCGCTCGGCGGTCGCGATCTTGCGGCCCTGGGCGATTTGTTGCACGATGCAGAACCGTTTGTCCGATGGGAGGCAGCAATGACGTTGAAAGATGTGGGCGGCCAGGTCGCCATTGGTATCTTGCAGCAGACCCTCGCTGGCGAAAGCCCGGTCGGCCTGGCATCCGCGGCCGAAGCATTGGCCGAGCTGGGCGAAGTGACCGCCGTTCCGCGCCTGGTCGAGTTGACCCGGCACGATGACCCGGGCGTGCGCGCCAGCGCCTGCGCCGCGCTGGGCCGGCTGGCCCAAGCGCAGGACGCAGACGTCATTCAGGCGCTCATTGCAACCTTGAAGGACGCCATCCCCGGCGTGCGCCAGCTTGCCGCACAGGCGTTGGGGCGCGTCGGCGCGCCGCTGGCGGTGACCCCGTTGATTGCTGCACTGCGCCGGCGCGATGAGTTTCGCCTGGTGCGCCGCTCCGCCACCTGGTCCCTGGGCCAACTGGGGCCGGACCCGCTGGCGGTGGAGGCGCTGTCCGAAGCGCTGACCGATAAGGACGGCGAAGTACGCCTGCTGGCCGCGCAGGGCCTGGGACAGATCGGCCACGCCAAGGTCGTCAACCTGCTGCGGCCACTGGTGGAGGATTGGCACGATACTGGCCGCGGCACCGTGGCCATGGCCGTCATCAAGGCCATTCAGGAGATCGAGGCCCGCAACGCGACGCTGCAACCGCCGACGCCCGAAGTTCCGATCGAGCATGGCGAGGAGAGTCTGGCCGAACGCAAACGGCGCCTGGGCCTGATGCCTGCGGAAGCCGCACCGGCGCCGCCCGCGGAAGCCGAACCGGTCCCGCCGCCCGCGGAAGCCGCACCGGTCCCGCCGCCCGCGGAAGCTGCACCGGTCCCGCCGCCCCCGCCACCGGCTGCAGAAGAGGCGCCGCCTGCCCCGGCGGCGGAACAGCCAGCACAAACGGATGCGGCGCCCAAGCGCCCATCCCGGCGCAAGGCCGAACCAAAGCGCGCCGCCCCGCATGCGCCGCGCAAGAAAAAATCGGCGGCCGATGAGCCGGTCATGCCCGCGGAGGGCCTTGAGCTGAACGACGAAGCCTGAGGTCAGCCGACGCCGTCTTGGCGCAGGAGTTCAAGGCTCGATTCTATACCGCCACGGCCGCGGCGACCCGCTGCACGTCCACGACATCAATGACGCCGTTGCCATCCTGATCGTAGAGCGCCGCGCAGTTCGCGCTGCACGGCCAGGCGCTGGCCTCCTGCTGCACATCGAGCACGGTGATGGAACCGTCGCCGTTGACATCCTCCGGCCGATGCCACTCGATGGCGCCCAGGTCGCAGAGCGCGTTGCCATCGCCGTTGCCGTCCACCGGCCGGCTGAAGCCGCGCCAATCGCCGGCCGGGCATAGCGTCGGGCTGCCCGCGTCCAGCGCGGGGCTGCCGGGCAGGAGATGCGCATCGAAACTGTCCATCTCCACGCTGACCAGGCCGGGCGCAACGCCGCAGATGGCATGACCGCCCGGACAGGCGTCATCCTTGACGTTGTTGGCAAGGGTGTAGTCGAAATCGAACGGGTTGTGGTCGAAGGTTTCCTGGTAGGCCAGGCAGGTCAGCTCGAACGGTTGCAAGAAGTCCACCTGCCCCTGGAAAAGGTTATTGCGTAGCGTGACGCGCTCCTGACCGTTGCCCGGCCCATAGCGTTCGGCCGTCAGCAGGCAATCGCCTTCGCTCGTCACGGTATTGTTGGTGAGCGTGGCCTGATCGCCTTGGGTCAGGCCGACGGCCAGCGCGGCGCCCAGCGCGCGGCAGTTGTCCACGTCATAGGTGAACGGCTGCCCATCGAAGAAGCCGCAGTTGCCGACGATGATCGAGTTTTCCAGCAGAAATGGCCCGCGGTAATTCTTGATCTGATTGCCGGCATTGCCCACAGCCAGCACGCGGCGCATCTGCACCGACGACCCCGGTTCGGACACGTACAGCAGATCGAAACCGTCAGAGGTGTTGTAGCGCGCCGTTGCATCCTCGAAGACCCATTGCCCGCCGGTCGCGCCGGTGGCAAAGCCATCGCCATAGCCGCCGGCCGACTGCGCCCAGCAGCCGGTCGGTTGACCCTCCGGCCAGGTCTCGCCGCAGCCGTTCCATTCGATCAGCACACGGCGAAAAGTCAGCACGCCGCTGTTCGAATCGCCGCCGTAGATGTCGCCATCCCAGCCCACCCAGCCATTGCCCGCGATGCGCACCCGCTCGACCGTCCAATCGTGCAGGCGGCCGGCGTGAATGCCGCCGCTGGCCAGGCCATGCACATCGAGATCGTGCAGATAGACATCGGTGGAATCTTCGGCCTGCAAACCGATGCTGGCCCACGGGCCATAGGGCGGCGTATCGCGCTGGCAGGGAATGGCGCCGCTGTGAAACTCCACGCAGGTCGCGTGGTCGGTGATTTCCAGGCAGCCCAACTCCACATGACTGCTGTCGGTCAGGTTGACGATGAACCAGGGACGCTCCGCGCCCCACAGCTCCGGCGGATTGGCGCAGCCCTGATCCCAGCCTGCGCCCAGGATACGCGTGCGCTGCGCTGCGCTCGGCCCGCTGGGAATGGGCGGCATCACGCAGTCGAAAGAACCGCCCGCGTCGCAGGCGCCGGTCTCCGGCGCGCCGAAGCCCATGCGATAGCTGCCCGCGGCGATGAACAGGGTGTCGCCCCCGGCCAGGCGCGGCGCGGCGCCAGGCGGTAGAGCGCGGAAAGGATGATCCCACGCGCAGGGCAGATTGCTGCCGCTGCCGGGGTAGGGCGCGTCCACGCGACCGTTACACTGGGTGGTCGAACCGCCGTCCGGCCGCACAAAATAAGCGACGGCAGCCGGCGCATCTCCCTGCGCGGCACATCTCCCTGCGCGGGCTGCGCCGCGCCGCTGGCCAGGACCAGCAACAACAGCCAGGCGCCCAGGAATCCAACAGAACGATTATTCATACCACACCTCCTGCACGCAGCGATTATACGTCTGCCGGTCGCGCAGGGCAAGCCAGTTTATCCATGCGCTGGGCGCACATCCCAACGCAAATAATGTGTGTTTGCCGCCAAAATGACACTTTGACATCTCCCCTAAACGATGATAAACTCAGATCATGCGAATCTACCTGGGAGCAGACCACGACCGATGACCACGCACGCGCTGACCACCGCAGCAGCCAAACCCCAACTGGAGCCGACCAACCTGCGCCCGCTCAACGTGCGGCGTGACCTGGGGGAGGTGGCAGATCTGATTTATGACGCCTTCGCCGACGAGCTGGATACCAGCGGCCTCAGCGCGCTGCGCGAAATGCGCGCCTTCGGTCACATGGGACCGTTCACCCTGTTGCTCAGCCATTTCAACCCGGATTTCCACGACATGCTCGCTGGCTTTGTCTGGGAAGAAGACAGCGAGGTGGTCGGTAACATCACCGTGCAGCGCGTGGACACCTACGGCCAGCGCTGGGCCATTGCCAACGTGGCTGTCGCCCTACCCTTTCGCGGCCGAGGCATCGCCCGCCGGCTGATGGCTGTGACGCTGGACCACATCCGTGCGCGCGGCGGCGACTGGGCCATCTTGCAGGTGCGCCGTGACAACGACGTGGCACGCGGCCTTTACGAGCGCCTGGGCTTCGAGGTTCTGGGCGGGGTGAGCGATTACCGGCTGGCGCGGGTACCCGAAACCGTGCCGGCAGCCATGCAGCCGCTGCCTGGCCTGCGTTCACTGCGCGCAGACGAATGGTATGCGACCTATGAACTGGCACTGGCGGCCACGCCCAACCTGATGCACTGGTGGCGCCCGGTGCGCGCCGACAACTTCCGTCTCTACTTCGAGCGACGCCTGGGCGAAGCTGTGGCCGATATGGCCGGTCACTCGCGGGTCGTGCGCCTGGTGCTGCCCGACCCCGCCAAGCCGAACCAGTTTCTCGCCTTCCTGATGCTCCGAATTGCGCGCTGGCAAGGTACCCATGCGCTCCGGTTGTTCGTGCATCCAGATCAACGGGGTCAGATCGAACAGGCCTTGATTCGCCACGCGTTGGACATTTTGACCGCGTACCCCCTCTTCCCGATCCACATCTCGCTGCAAGCCGCCGATCAAGAGACCGCCGCGGCGCTGCAGCAGTTCGGTTTCGCTGAGACGCGCACGCTGCTCACAATGCGCAAACGCCTGTGAGCGCGGCGCCGCAGATAGGAGGAAAAAAACATGACTCGGTTCATCATTCGCCTGCTCATCAACGCGCTGGCCCTGGGAATCGCCGCGCAACTGGTGGGGCCTGGCATCAGCTACGATGGGTGGCAAGCGGTCCTCATCGTCGCGTTCATCTTCGGTCTGGTCAACGCCGTCATCCGGCCCATTCTGACCCTCTTGACCTGCCCGCTCATCATCTTGACCCTGGGCATCTTCACGTTGGTCATCAACGCCCTGATGCTCCTGCTGGCCGGCAATATCGCCGAGGCCCTGGGGATCGGTTTTCGCGTGGATGGCTTCGGCCCGGCGTTCTTCGGCGGACTGATCATCAGCATCGTCAGCTTCTTCCTGTCGGTCTTTGTCCGCGATGACGCAGAGCGAACCAGGGCAGCCTAGGGGCAGGCCAGCGCAAGATTAAAAGGGGAGCGAATTGACATGCGTTACCTTCCTGCGGTATACTTCGACGGCTACCCGATCTCCGTTAGCTGTGCAATGCAATCCGACCAACCGCTCACCCCACCCGTGATATGAGGTCTTTGGATGTCACTAAGCCTGGAGCCTGCGTGCATACGCCTGGAAGCGGCCATCCGCGCCCAAAACAGCGCCCTGTCGTCGTCTGATGCCGCCCTGGCCCTGCTTGGCCTGCACGCTTCTCTCACACAGGCTCTGCAGCAATGGCAGGAGACACTGATTGCGCCGGCGCCGGATCAGGCTGAACTCCAGCCGGTCGCGGCCGCGCCCGCGTTCCCTGAACTCCTACAGGCCGGTGGCCCGCTCAGCGCGCGGCTGACGGTTGAGCAGGCGACCACCCTGTCTGCTCTGCACGCGCTGCGCCAGCGCCTCATCACCGGCGATGCAACGGTGACAGCCGCCGAACTGTATCAGCACGCCCATCAGGCCGCGCAGACCGCGGCTGACCTGTGGCCCAACCTGAGCGAGCGCCCAGCGCCGCAGGTAGAATGGCCGCCTGCCGCGGCCATCCAGGAACCGCTGCCAGCGGGCGTCGAACAGGCGCAGCGCGAGCTGCAGCGCCAGCGTCAGCGCACCGTGGAATTGGAACAAAACTCGCAACGCCTGTCGCGCGCGCTGACGGCCGCCAACAACGAGATGGATCGTCTGCGTGCCCTTCTGGCCGGCGCCAACAAGCCCGAAAATACCACCCCGGAGTGGCAGCAGGGCCTGCAATTCCTCTTCATCGGCCTGCTCTTCATCGGCATCGGTTTGGGCGCCTACTTCCTGGCACGCCTGGCCCTCAACCTGCCCTGGCCCTGGCTCTTCACCAGCTTTCTGATCGTGCTCGGACTGCCGGTTGGCCTTTACGCCGGCGCCATCTACATCGTGCGCGGCAGCCGCAAATTGAGCCTCGATCGCCTGCTTGGCTATGCCGCCATCCTTCTCCTGTTGGCCTTTGTGGTCGCGACCCTGGCCGACCAGACGCCGGGACGCGTGCCTGTGCGGGCCGGCGCGGTGATGACGCGCTGGGTCGGCGGCGCCCTGCGTTCACCGCTCACCCTCATCCAGGCGGGACTGCAGGCGCCGGCGCCCTTCATCGCCGCGCTGCGCGGACGTTCGCCCACAGTGACGCTGTCAGAAGCCACGGCGGTTGCCAATGCGGCCAGCGGCGAGCCGACCCCCACCGCTGCGCCGACCCTCACCCCTGTTCCGGCCACGGTGGCGCCGGAGCCAACCGCCACCGCGTTCATCACGCCTACCGCAACGCTGACGGCCACGGTCAGCATCACGATTGGGATTGGCAGCCAGGTGCGGGTTGTCAACACCCAGTTCCTGAACGCACGGCGCGACGCTGGCCTGCGCTTTCAGTTGGCCACACGCTTCCCGGCCGACGTGATCCTGACCGTGCTGCGCGGCCCCATCACAGCCGACAACTACACCTGGTGGGAAGTCAAAGGCGAGGCGGGGCAGGGGTGGTGCGCCGATCAATGGCTGCAACCGGCGCCCTGATCCGCAGGCAGTGCTGCAAAGGCCGGTCAGAAGAGATCGGCCAACCGGTTTTTGTTATCTGTTTCTCACCATTTTTTCCGGAGGAAGACCTTGAAAAAAGTCGTCGCCATGATTCTGGCCGGCGGTGAGGGTGCTCGGCTCAGCGTACTCTCCGAAAAGCGCGCCAAGCCGTCGGTGCCGTTTGCCGGCAAATACCGCATCATTGATTTCACCCTCTCCAACTGCGTCAATTCGGGTATCCACCACGTGGCTGTCCTGACTCAGTATCGCCCGCACTCTCTCAACGATCATATCGGCATCGGCAAGCCCTGGGACCTCGATCGCACGCACGGCGGCGTGCGTCTGTTGCAGCCCTACAAAGGGCGCCGCGCTGAAGATTGGTACAAAGGCACCGCCGATGCCGTTTACCAGAACCTCGGCTACCTGGAGGACACCGAAGCTGATCTGGTCATCATCCTGTCTGGCGACCACATCTACAAGATGGACTATGACGCCATGGTGCGCTATCATCAGGAGATCGGCGCGGCGCTGACGGTTGCGGTGATGAACGTTCCCCTGGAAGAGACCGATCGTTTTGGCATCATGACCGTTGACGAAAATCAGCGCGTGACGGAATTCACCGAAAAGCCCAAGCAGCGCGACAAAGGCACCCTGGCTTCCATGGGCATCTATATCTTCGACTGCGACGCGCTCGAAAAACGCCTGCGCCAGGGCGCGGCCAAAGAGCCGAGCCTCGACTTCGGCAAGCATGTCATTCCCGGCATGATCGCCGATGATTCCGTCTTCGCCTATCCGTTCGAGGGCTACTGGGTGGACGTGGGCACGATTCAGAGCTACTGGGAGACCAACCTGGCCCTCCTGGAGGACAAACCCGCGCTCGACCTGTACGACACCGATTGGGTCATTCACACCCGCAGCGAAGAACGACCGCCGGCCAAGATCGGTCTGCAGGCACGCGTGGTCAAGAGTCAGATCTCCAACGGCTGCAATGTGCGCGGCCTGGTGGTTCATTCCGTACTCTCACCCGGCGTCTATGTTTCGCCCGGCGCGGTGGTGCGGGACTCGATCATCATGAACGACACCTACATCGGTCCGGGCGCGATCATTGACAAAGCTATCATTGACAAGGACGTGTGGGTGGGGGCCGGCGCGGTCGTGGGTGAGGGCGATGATCTGAAACCCAACATCAAAGATCCGGACAAGCTCAATGTCGGCGTCACGGTGGTTGGCAAGGGCGCCCGTATCCCGCCCAACACCCGCATCGGCCGTAACGTGCTCATCAACAGCGATCTTGATGAAGGCAACTACCCTGGCCTGACCATTGCCAGCGGCGAGACCGTGGGCTAACTAAGAGAGGAAGAGAGGTGCTATGAAAGCGCTCGCCATGATCATGGCCGGCGGTGAAAGCCCGGCGCTGAGCGTGCTGACCACGCAGCGGGCCGAACCGGTCGTGCCATTTGCCGGCAAATTCCGCATCATTGATTTTGTGCTGTCCAACTGTGTCAACTCCGACATTTTCAATGTGGCCGTGTTGACACAGTATCAGCCCAGGGAACTGATCGAGCACATTGCCCTGGGCAAACCGTGGGACCTCGACCGCGCCACGGGCGGCGTGCGCGTGCTGCAGCCTTACCCGACGCGTGACGGCGGCGGCTGGCAGCGAGGCACGGCCGACGCCATTCGCTACAACCTGGGCTTCGTGCAGGAGCAAAACGTGGATGCCGTCCTCATTCTGGCCGGCGACCATGTCTACAAGATGGACTACCGCAAACTGTTGACCTTCCACGAACAGACCAACGCCGATGTCACCCTGGCAGTGCGCGAGGTCAGCCCCTTCGATGCCTATCGCTTCGGCATGGTCAAGACAGAGCTGGATGGGCGCATCAGCAACTTCGAAGAGAAGCCGCGCCGCACCCGCAGCACCCTGGCCTCGATGGGCATCTACGTCTTCAAACGGGACGTGCTGATTGACTGGCTGCTGCGTGAAGGCAAGGATCAGGTTGACTTTGGCCGTGAGGTGATCCCCTCCCTGGTCAAGAGCCGTCGCGTCTACGCACATCACTTCGATGGCTACTGGGTTGACATTGGCACCCTGCAGGCCTACTGGGAAGCCAACATGGCGCTGCTGGCCGAAACTCCCGCGCTGGAGCTGGACGATCCGCGCTGGGTCATTCACACCCGCAGCGAAGAACGGCCGCCGGCCTGGGTCGGCGCCGAGGCCCGCGTGGACGGCAATCTACTGTGTGACGGCTGTCGCATCGAGGGCCGCGTCGAGCGTTCGATCATCTCACCGGGGGTCGTCGTGGCACATGGCGCGCTCGTGCGCGACTCGATCATCATGCGTGACACCATCATCGGTGAAGGCGCCATCGTGGATCGCGCCATCATTGACACCGATGTGGTCGTCGGCGCCAAGGCCGAGATCGGCGCCGGTGATGACAACACCCCCAATCGCCACGACCCCGCACGTTTCAGCACCGGGTTGACCGTCATCGGCACGGCCAGCCACATCCCGGCCGGCGCCCACATTGGCCGCAACTGCGTGATCCGCCCCCATCGCAACGCCAAAGACTTCAGCGACAAAACCGTTGCCAGCGGCGAAACGATCTGATGGCGCACCCCGCCAGACTTCGTAACTGCTCAGGCGGCCCCCCTGCCCCCCCAATCCTGGGGGGAAAAGCATTCGGCTCCCCCAGGATTGGGGGGCAGGGGGGCACTCCGGGCGCTATCGAGACCATTCTCACTGCCTGGCTGAGCAGTTACCAGACTTAGGCTTCGTTTGACTTCTCAAGTCCCAACATCCAATCTGAAAGGCAACCATTCATGCGCAGAGTCCTACTCACCATTCTTGGCATCATCCTGGCCCTCCTCATCCTGGTACCCGCTGGCGGATACCTCTTCCTGCGTCGCTCGCTGCCCCAGGTCAACGCCACCATCACCGTGCCTGGCCTGCAAGGCCCGGTGGAGATCGTGCGCGATGCCGACGGCGTCCCCTACATCTACGCCAACAACGACCTGGACGCCATCTTCGGCCAGGGCTATGTCCATGCCCAGGACCGCCTGTGGCAGATGGAATTTCAGCGCCGCGTGGGCGCCGGTCGCCTGTCCGAAGTCCTGGGCGAATCAACGGTGGACACCGACAAATTCCTGCGCACGTTGGGTACTTACCGCGCGGCGCAGCAAGCCTGGGAAGCTCTGTCCCCCGAGGCGCAACAGGTGGTCAACGCCTACGTGGGCGGCGTCAACGCCTACCTGGCCGGCAACCCCACCCTGCCGATCGAATTCACCATCCTGGGCTTCACCCCCGCGCCCTGGCAGCCGGCCGATGTCCTGGTCTGGGCCAAGATGATGGCCTGGAACCTGGGCGGCGATTACGAATCGGAACTGGTGCGCGCGCAGATCTACCAGGCGCTGGGGCCAGAGCGCGCCAGCCAGCTCTTCCCGGCCTATCCCACCGATGGCACGCTGATCCTGCCCAACCTGGGGCAGGGCGCCGGCGCCCTGGCTCACCTCTCGACCGATGTGCGCGCCATGCTGGGCGCGGAGGCGCTCAATATCGGCAGCAACAACTGGGTTGTGGGCGGCAGCCGCACCACCACCGGCAAACCGCTGCTGGCCAATGACCCGCACCTGGGCGCGCAGATTCCTTCCATCTGGTATCTGGCCAGCATCCAGGGCAATCGCCTGCACGCCATCGGCGCCACCCTGCCGGGTATGCCGGGCATCCCCAGCGGGCACAACGACCGCATCGCCTGGGGCGTCACCAACCTGGGGCCTGATGTGCAAGACCTTTACATGGAGCGCGTCAACCCGGCCAACCCCAACGAGGTGGAGGTCAACGGCGCCTGGCAGCCGCTGACCATCATCAGCGAGACGATCCAGGTCAAGGGGCGCAAGGAGCCGATCACCTGGGCCGCGCGCGCCAGCCGTCACGGCCCGCTGATCTCTGACGTGACCAGCGACGCCACGACCACCCTGGCCCTGCGCTGGACGAGCCTGGATGCCGGGGACACCACGCTGGAAGCCTTCATGCAGGTGATGTACGCCGGCAATTGGGACGAATTCCGCACGGCCCTGCGCGCCTACGTGGGACCGTCGCAAAACTTCGTCTACGCGGACGTAGATGGCAATATCGGCTACTACGGCCCCGGCCGCATCCCCATCCGGGCGCAAGGGAACGGCTTCATGCCGGCGCCGGGCTGGAATGATGAGTACGCCTGGACCGGTTTCATTCCGTTCGATGAACTGCCGCACGATTTCAACCCGGCCAGCGGCTTCATCGTCACCGCCAACAACAAGGTGGTGCCTGACGCCTACCCCTACTTCCTGGCCACCGATTGGGCGCCGCCCTACCGCGCCACCCGCATCGTGCAGATGATCGAGGCCAAAGCCAAACTGTCGCCCGACGACATTGCGGCCATGCATGCTGATCAGCTCTCGCTGCAGGCGCTGGAGCTGCTGCCGTTCTTCCTGCAAACGCCCACGCAGACGCCGCAAGAGGCGCAGGCGCTCGATCTGCTCAAGAACTGGGACGGCGTCATGCGTCAGGATAGCGCGGCCGCGGCCATCTACGCCGCCTGGCTGCTGCACTTGCAGCCGGCGCTCGTGCAGGATGACCTGGGCAAGACGCTGGGCGCGGACTACCTCTCCAGCTTCCACCCCACCTACCTGCTGCAGACGCTGGGCCAGGCCAACAGCCCGTGGTGCGACAACGTGCTGACGCCGGGCAACGAGGATTGCCGCACGACGCAGCATGTGGCCCTGCAGGCCGCGCTCAAAGACCTGACGGAGCGCATGGGCAGCGACGACCTGAAGAACTGGCGCTGGGACAAGATACACTTCACCGAATTCCCGCACAATCCGTTCGACCAGGTCAGCGCGCTGAAGAACATCTTCAGCCGCCAAATCCCGAACGGCGGCGACGGCTCCACCGTCAACGTCGCTCCCTTCCGCGCCAGCAAACCCTATGCGCAGCGCCATGTGCCCTCCTACCGGCATATCAGCGACCTGAGCGACTGGAACAGCAGCCGCTTCATGCACACCACGGGTCAGTCTGGCAACGTGTTGAGCAGTCACTACGACGATTTGATCGCCCGTTGGCAAAAAGTGGAGTACCTGCCCATGCGCTTCGACCGCGACCAGGTCAAGGCGGTGAGCACGTTGAGGCTGCAGCCGTAGGGGAGTGCCTCACCTCATCCCCCGGCCCCTTCTCCTCTCCGCACGGCGGAGAGGAGAAGGGGGGAAGAGGGCCTCACCTCATCCCCCGGCCCCTTCTCCTCTCCGCACGGCGGAGAGGAGAAGGGGGGAAGAGGGCCTCACCTCATCCCCCGGCCCCTTCTCCTCTCCGCACGGCGGAGAGGAGAAGGGGGGAAGAGGGCCTCACCTCATCCCCCGGCCCCTTCTCCTCTCCGCACGGCGGGAGAGGAGAAGGGAAAGCCTCACCTCATCCCCCGGCCCCTTCTCCTCTCCGCACAGCGGAGAGGAGAAGGGGGGAAGAGGGCCTCACCTCATCCCCTGGCCCCTTCTCCTCTCCGCACGGCGGAGAGGAGAAGGGGGGAAGAGGGCCTCACCTCAACCCCCGGCCCCTTCTCCTCTCCGCACAGGGAGAGGAGAAGGGGGGAAGAGGGCACACGGGTCATCATTCTTGGCGTCTTAGCGTCTTGGCGTTAAGAGTCTTGGCGTCTTGGCGTTAAGAGTCTTCCCATCAGGAAACTGTGCTCTATCGCCGACAGCGTCGTCACGCCGGAGGCGTGACCTACGGGTGGCGGGGATGCTGTTTTCAGGTCAGCCTTGACCGGCGACGGCGCCAGCCGGTGGCAGCCAGACGGTGAAAGCGCTGCCCTGCCCCACCTGACTCGCCAGCGTGATCTGGCCCCCCTGGCGCTGCATGATCTCACGGCAGATTGCCAGTCCCAAGCCGGTGCCGGGGACGTTGCGCTGCCGTGCGGCCGCGCCGCGGTAGAAGCGCTCGAAGATGTGCGCCTGGTCTTCAGGGATGATACCCGGCCCGGTATCCCCCACCGTCAGGGTGACCCAGGGGCGACCGTCCTTCTGTTGCAGCGCACTGCTCAGGATGATGCTGCCCCCCGTCGGTGTGTAGTTCACCGCGTTGGCGATCAAATTGGTCAATACCTGCATCAGGCGGTTGGTGTCGGCCAGCGCCGGGGGCAATTGCGGCTGAGGCAGGACCTCCAGCGTCAGACCGGCCTGCCTGATCAACACCTCCCGCGCATCCACCAGCGTTACCATGACCCGGTTGACGTCCACGTCCGTCAGATTGATGCGATTCGTGCCCTGGTCCAGCCACGAGATGTCCAGCAGATCCGCGATGAGGCGTGCCAGGTGATCCGTTTCGCTCTGCAGCGTGGTCATGTAGTGCGCATGCCTCTCCGGCTTGCCGCGCTCCAGCAGGTGCAGATGGGTCTTGATGTTGGTCAAGGGCGTGCGCAGCTCGTGTGAAACGTTGGCAATGAACTGGCTCTTGAGCTGATCCAGCTCTTTGAGCCGCTCGTTGGCGTCCTGCAGCCGGGTGGCCGCCTCCGAAAGCTCGGCCGTGCGTTCGGCCACGCGCTGCTCCAGCACGGCGTTGAGCTGGCGGATTTCATCCGCGGCCCGTTTGCGCTCGGTGATGTCTTCCAGGCTGCCCTCGGCGAAGTGGATACCGTCAACCTCGTCGCGGACCGCGTGCGCCGTGTCTCGCGCCCAGATGATCCGGCCGTCGCGACGGCGCAACTGGATCTCGTCCTGGCGTATGACGTTTTCTTGCGCCAGTCGCGCCTTCTGCCGCACGCGCCGGTCAGGGTCCAGGAAAAGGTCGGCGGCATTGACCTCCAGCAGCGCCCCTGGGTCGGCATACCCCAGCATCTCCGCGAGGGCCAGGTTGGCGGCGAGGATGCGGCCATCCGGCGTCGTGCGGTAAAGGCCGATCGGCACCCCTTCGAACAGGCTGCGATAGCGGTGCTCGCTCTCGATCAGCGCGGCTTCGGCTCGCTTGCGTTCCGCAATCTCTTGCTGGGCCTGCTGATAGAGCCGGGCGTTCTGAATCGCCACGCCGATTTGGGCCGCCACCGTTTCGAGTACGCGCTGATCGTTTTCGCTGTAGGCCGCCGGCCGTGGAGATTCGACATTGATCACCCCAAGGACGGCATCGCCCACCCGTATCGGCACGCAGAGTTCCGAGCGATTGTTTTCCCACAGGGCAAAGTAGCGTGGATCCGCGGGCGCATCGTCCAGCCGCACGCTCTGCCCGTGTTGCGCCACCCACCCCGTGATTCCCTGTCCGATCTGGGTTTCCCTTGCGGCCAGGTGTGCCTCGTCCGCGGCCATGATTTCGATCTCCCTGTCCTGGTTGATAACCGCAAACGGCGTCAGCACGCCGCGGGACGGGTCAATCAGCAGCACACCGCCATAGTCATAGCCCAGCATGTTTTCCAGAATGTGAACCAGGTGCTGCGCGAGTTCCTCGGGCGTCCGCAGATGCAACAAATCTTGCCCGGTGCGATGGACGGCGGTCAACTCCTGCACGCGGCGGCGCGCATCCTCGAACAGGCGGGCGTTCTCGATAATCAGGGCAGCAGAGGCGGCGAACCGGGTGAGCAGATTCAGCTCCTCATCAGAAAATGCGGCCGGGCGCGTGGCATCGAGCGTAAGAACGCCGATGACGCGCTTCTGGATGACGAGCGGCGCGGTAACCGCGCTCTGAATGGCGAGCGCCTCCTCGATGTCGCCGTCGTAACGCGTGCGCGGGATCGGTGCGGGCATCGGTGATGAGCAGCGGTTTTTGTTCGCGAGCCGTGAGCGCCGCGTAGCCCGAATCGCCGGCAAAATAAAAGTGATGCAAGCGTGGATCGGCGTAGCCGCTCAGCGCGCGAACGCGCAAACGGCCATCGGGTTCCACCAGCAAAACGCTGCCCTTCTCCGCAGCGGGAATGGCATGGCGGGCAGCCAGGAGCAGCCGTTCCAGCAGGGGTTGCAGCTCGGGCGTTTCACCCACGGCCTGCGCCAGCATGGCCTGCGCTTCCAGTTCGCGTTCGCGCTGTTTGCGTTCGGTGATGTCGCGTGAGTGGATCACGGCGATTGTCTGACCCGATTCGTCCACCAGGCTGCGCCCAAGCGCCTCCAACATGCGCCACGAGCCGTCTTTGTGCCGACAACGCAGCTCGACCGCCTCGCTGACGACGCCGGAATGGGAAAGCCCACGCCGGAAAACATCCAGTGCCCGCGGCAGATCGTCCGGGTGAACAAGCTCGAAGGTGTTTGTGCCCATCAGTTCTTGCTGTCGGTAGCCGAGCACTCGCTCAACGGCAGGACTCCCATAGCGGATGGTTCCATCCTGGTCCAGAACGGTGATGATGTCGGAAGCGTTCTCGATCAGTACGCGGAAGTGCTCTTCGCTGCGACGGAGCGCATCTTGCGCCTGTTTGCGCTCGATCAACAAGCCGACCTGCGCCGCCACCGTCGCAATCAGTTCTACCATGCGCCGATCTTCCGCGCGCGGTTCTCGCAGAAAGAAATCCATCACCAGAACGACCTGCCCCAGGGCGAGAACGGGAATGCCAACCGCGGCTTTCAGTCCGGCGTTGAGAGTCGCCGTGCGGCGCGGAAAGTTCGCGGCTGCGCCAACATCCTCGATCCACAGCGGCTCTTTCGCGAACCACACTGCGCCCGGCAGGCCTTCTCCCGGTGCGAAGACAAAACTCTGGCTGACCTGGCGAAACTCCTCCAAGCCCGGCGCGCGACTGTGCCAGACGGGGTGACATTCCAGACGGGCGCCGTCGCGGCTGGGGAACCAGGCCTCGCCCATCACCCAGCCGGTCGTTTCGCAGACGTGCTGCAGCACGAACGCCAGCGCGCCATTCAGGTCCTCCGCCTCGCCAATGCCTCGGGCGACGGTTTGCAGCAAGCGCGTCTCTTCTTCTGCCCGCTTGCCTTCGGTGATGTCAGTGGCGGATCCGATGATGGCCGGCTTCCCATACCATTCGATCGGGCCGCCAGTGAAATGAACCCAGCGTTCCGAACCGTCCTGGTGCAGGAAACCAAATTCGAAACCTGTCGGCGTTGGTTTACCCTGGCGATGCGCAAGAATGCGCTGGCGTACGGAATCCTCGTGAGCAGGGTGAACGACTTGCATGAAAGGCATGGACAGGAGTTCTGCCTTCGAGTAGCCAGAGAGCAGCTCGCAAGCCCGATTTGCATACACAATCGTTTCGTCCTGAAAAATAAAGATGGCAGCGGAGGTGGTCTCGGTCAGGCGGCGAAAGCGTTCTTCGCTCTCTGCCAGCGTGCGGTTGACCTGCTCCAGTTCGAGCATCTTGTCTTCGAGTTTGCGGACCAACGCTTGATTATAGAGCTGGTATAAGGCGGTTTCCTCTGTCTGCGGCGGTTGCGGCGCGGTCAACTGCCCGTGCGCTTGCGCCTGCAACACCTCGCGCACCATGCCGATGAACTCCTCGCTTTCCACGGGCTTGATGACAAAGCGCGCCGCGCCCAATTGCAGCGCCAGGGCCTCGTCACGCGGGTCGGCGTAGGTGCCGGTGTAGAACACGAAGGGAATCGCGCGCAACTGCTCGTCGCGCTTGCACTCGCGGCACAGCGCAAAGCCGTCCATCTGGGGCATGAGGATGTCGGAGATGATCAGGTTGGGGCGGGCGCGGCGAGCCAACGCCAACGCTTCCACGCCGTTGCCGGCTTCCAGCACCTCGTAACTGGACGCAATCAGCGTCAAGCGCAACAGGTAACGATTTTGCTCGTTATCGTCAACGATCAGAATGGTGCTCATTCACCCCTCACTTCCTGCTCACCGATTCGTTCGGAAAAGCAAGCTACTGATGATGACCGTTTCGGCTTCGTCGTATAGCTGCACCCATCTTATTCGAACGCGATCCAGCAGGAGTTGAACAATGTTAGCCGAAGCAGATGGTTCTAGCGCCATCGGTTGAAGAACACCCTCTGCAAATGGGTTAGCCGTATTGACCCCCCCACCCCCTTCCTCATTTACTTCATTTACTTCATTTACTTTACTTACTTCGTTGCCCCATTGGCGCCAATTCTTTCGATAGTGTCTGGCGAAAAGTAAGAGCCCGGGCGGGAACAATTGCCGCCCCCGGAGCGAACCGGCCCCCCCGGTCTTGGTTGGAGATGAACAGACAGTGAATTGACTATACACTCCTTCGTGTGCCCTGTCAATTCCGCCGAGAAATGGGCCCACGCAGCCTGCCCGGGCGGGTCGAGAGTATTCAGTTGGGCTTGTGTTCTGAGGAATGAGAATTAAATAAGTGTCCGCTTTGGTGCTGTCTGTATGCTCAGAATTTGCTCGGAACTGGACAGTTAAAAAATTCTCATTCCTGAGCGAGCACACCGTTGACAATGACACCGGGAAGTGCCATAATGATGAGCGAGCAACCGATCCGCCCGGTGTACCATGCAAGACCCTACGCCGGGTTATGCCTGGGGTGTTGCCGTGGCCGGCAGCCTGGCTTACGCCGCTGACGGCGTAGGCGGATTGTTGATCTTCGACGTGAGCGACCCGACGCATTAGGGCAGGAGGCGGTCTGTAGTTTTGACCTGGGCCGCCTCCCTTAGCCGGGGGTTAGCCGGGGATTAGCCGGGGGTTAGCCGGGGATTAGCCGGGAGCATGATTGGTCAATGCGCCATGAATGCGCTAAAATGACAGCTGCTTGTGTAGGACGCACGCCGGAAGAATGAACCGTGAAGTTCTTCGAAGCAAAGGATTCTGTTTATGGCACTTGGAATTTCTTCGACCGTCGTACTGGACAAAGTCGCGACGACTCTGGTTGCACAACAACGCTACACCACGATTGAGGAAGCCTTGTGGGAACTGGCATTGTCGGCTGTGCGCGCCAAGTTAGTCTATTATCGGCGTCGCGTACGTAGACTCGAACGTAAACACGGGATGGAATTCGAGCAGTTTACAGCCCACTTGCAGAACCGAGCTACACCGACTGAAGAGGACGATTGGCTGGCCTGGCGCTCAGCGTACAGAATGCTCCTTGACTGGCAGAAAGCCTACCAGGATCTATTGTATGCCCGCGCTCATTGATGATCTGCTGAACATCCTACTTGGAGGTATCCTGTTGGCATACAGGACGATTTTGCTCATACTCGCGCTGCTGGTTGGCAGTGTTATGCCTGTGCCGACCGTGTCGCCCGCTGGGCTGCGGGATGCCAGCCCCGTGACGGCCCGGGTAGCGCAACCACTTGGGCTGCCCAACATCGTGTTCATCCTGGCCGATGATCTCGATCTCGATCTGGATACTGTGACTACCATGCCGCACCTGCAGGCGCTGTTGGCAGGGCAAGGCATCACCTTTACCCACTTCTTCGTCAACGCCTCCATCTGCTGCCCCTCGCGTGCGTCCCTGCTGCGTGGTCAGTACGTACACAACCACGGCGTCTACACCAACGGGCCGCCGCCGACCGGTGGTTTCGAGACCTTCCGTGATTTGGGTCTGGAAAACGACACCATCGCCACGCGCCTGCAAGACGTCGGTTATCGCACCGCCCTGTTTGGCAAATATCTCAATCGCTATCCGTATGGCAGCCCGTCAAACTACATCCCGCCGGGGTGGGGCGAATGGTACAGCCCGTCCCCCACCGCGCCCGGCTACAATCAGTTCAACTATACGCTGAACGAAAATGGCACGCTGGTCGCCTATGGCAGCGATCCGGCAGATTATCTGCAGGATGTGCTGACCACCCAAGCGCTGAGTTTCATCACCCGCACCGTCACCAGCGGAGAGCCTTTCTTTGCCTATTTCTCGTCATTCTCCCCGCACACGCCATCCACGCCCGCGCCGCGGCACACCACGCTCTTCACCGACACGCTGGCGCCGCGCCCGCCGTCGTTCAACGAACTCGACGTCAGCGATAAGCCACAGTGGATTCAGAACCTGCCCCTGCTGACGCCTGAGGAGGTGCAGCAGATTGACGACCAGTACCGCCTGTGGTTGCAGTCCATGCAGGCGGTTGATGAAACCATCGCCGCCCTGGTCGAAACCCTGGAAGCGACCGGGCAATTGAACAACACCTACATCTTCTTCACCAGCGACAACGGCTACCACATGGGTCAACACCGTTTGCTGCCCGGCAAATACCTGGGCTATGAGGAAGATATCCACGTACCCTTGTTCGTGCGCGGCCCGCAGGCGCCGATCAGCCAAACCGTACCTTACCTGGCGAGTATCGTAGACCTGGCGCCGACCCTGGCCGACATTGCCGGGATTGAAATCCCAGCGTACACAGACGGACGTTCCCTGCTGCCATTGCTGGGTGGGAGTCCGCCCGCGGCCTGGCGGCAGGCTTTGCTGTTCGAGCAGTATGTGGGCGATCATCATGGGTTGCGTGATCCCCTGGGCGAGCCACCCGATCCTTTCGACTCGCCGCGCTTTCAGAGCGCCCCGCTGTTCTACAGCGGCCTGCGCACGGCAGACCTGAAATACATCGAGTATGATACCGGCGAGCGCGAGCTGTACAACCTGGCGAATGATCCCTTCGAGTTGGAGAATCTAGCCGCCAGCGCCGACCCGACCACCCTGGCCCAGTTGGCCGCGTGGTTGTCTCTATTGAAGGGGTGCGCCGCGGACACCTGCCGCAGCCTGGAGATGCGGCCTCCACCCCCGCCACCCATCTGCGCGGAGCTGGACTTCGACCACAGCGGCAGTGTGACGGTGATTGATGTCGCACAGGTAGCGGCGCATTGGGGTGAAACGCCGCAGACGCCAGCCTGGGACCCGCGCTACGACCTGGACGACAACCTGGTGATAGATGCGGCCGACATGGCCGTCATCGCCGCGCGCTGGGGAGAAATCTGCCCGTAGCCAAGTAGAAGACCTACCAGGATTTGCTGCATGCTCGCCCTCATCGAGAATCTGCTTCGCACTTTCCTCAATACGTGACCATTGGGCTGCGATTGTAGAGCAGCGAGTGCTGTGAGTCCAACAGCGGATGCTCGCTATCGGGCTTGACCCAGGTGTAGGCGCCGTCCGGGTTGAGTTGACGCGCCTTGACGGTGTCGGCCAGGCAGAGATCGAGGATTTGCTGGCGGATGACCGTCTTGATGGTCGGATCTTCGACGGGAAAGAGCGTCTCTACGCGGCGATCGAGGTTGCGCTGCATCAAGTCGGCGCTGCTCAGGTAGATCAGTTCGTCGCCGTTGTTGCGCGCGTAGTAGATGCGGCTGTGCTCCAGAAAGCGGCCGACGATACTGATGACGCGGATATTCTCGCTGACGCCGGGCAGGCCGGGCCGAATGCAGCAGATGCCGCGCACGATCAAGTTCACGCGCACGCCGGCCTGTGAAGCCCGGTAGAGGTCTTCGATCATGGCCGGATCGAGCAGCGAATTGACCTTGAAAATGAGAAGCCCATCCTTACCATACTTGATCTCGTTACGAATCATGTCGTGGATGGTGTCGCGCAAGGATACCGGCGCCACGCCCAGTTTGCGGTAGGACTTCGGATTGGAAAAACCGGTCAGGAAATTGAAGATGTCGGAGACATCCGAGGCAATGTCCTCACGACACGTCAGCAGGCCGAGGTCGGTGTAGATGCGGGCCGTGGTCGCGTTGTAGTTGCCGGTGCCCAGGTGGACATAGCGGCGGATGCCGTCGCGCTCGCGGCGCACGATCAGCGCCAGCTTGCAGTGCGTCTTCAAGCCCAGGACACCGTACACCACGTGTACGCCGGAGCGTTCCAGGGCGCGCGCCCAAACGATGTTGTTCTCTTCGTCGAAGCGCGCCTTTAGCTCGACCAGGACGGCCACATGCTTGCCGTTTTCGCCCGCCTCCATCAGCGCGTTGACGATGGGCGAGCGGCTGCCCACCCGGTAAAGGGTCATCTTGATCGCCAGCACGTTGGGGTCTTCGGAGGCGGTGCGAATCAGATCAATCACGGGGGTAAAA
Organism: Candidatus Amarolinea dominans; assembly: GCF_016704685.1. Lineage (NCBI taxonomy): Bacteria > Bacillati > Chloroflexota > Caldilineae > Caldilineales > Candidatus Amarolineaceae > Candidatus Amarolinea > Candidatus Amarolinea dominans. The sequence continues at coordinate 8,811 of NZ_JADIZS010000040.1, read as the reverse complement.
GAGTCATAGGGATGATGCAACAGGATGTCCTGCCGCCGGATCGCGCTAAAAATGTCTTCCTCGCTGCTGAAGATGGCCGGCACGGCCGCGGAAAACGGGCGGTCTTTGAGGTCGGGGCGATCCAGGCCGTGCAGTTCCATCAAGCTGGAAAGCCCCAAGGGGCCGTTGCTGGTGTAGATCGCGCCAGGATCGAGCTGCAATTTTTCCAGCAGGGTGTTCCGTACCCGCTCCGGCATACCGGCGCCGATTTCCAAACGCACGCAGTTGCCAAAGCGGCGCTGGCGAATGCCCTGCTCGATGGTCAACAGCAGGTCGTCGGCTTCATCTTCCTGAATCTCGATGTCGGTATCGCGAATGATACGGAAAGGGTAACACGCCATGATCTCCATCCCCACGAAGAGGTCGGAGAGATTGGCGGCAATCACCTGCTCGAGCCAGACGAAAGCCATACTGCGGTGTGGATGCGACGTGGAGCCGTCCTGCGCCCGCGTCAACGGCGCCAGTTCGTGCAGGGGAATGAGCCGCGCCAGGTTCGATGGCACCTTGACACGGGCGAAACGCTCGCCGTACTCCGGATCATTGATGAGCACCGCCAGGTTGAGGCTGAGGTTGGAGATGCGCGGAAAGGGGTGCGCAGCATCGAAGGCCAGGGGCGTGAGCACCGGGAACACCTCGCGCTCGTAGTAGGTGCGCAAGGCCGCGCGCTGGGCCGGCGTCAGATCATCGTAGTTCAGCAGGCGAATGCTCTGGCCGGCCAGTTTGGGCACCAGGTCCTCGGCCAGCACACGCGTCTGCTCGTCCAACAGCAGCAGCAGGGCTTTCCGAATCGCCTCCAACTGCTCGGTTGGAGTCATACCGTCTGGGGTGCGCTGAGTCACGCCCGCGGCAACTTGCTCACGCAGGCCCGAAATCCGAATCATGAAAAACTCGTCGAGGTTGGAGCCAAAGATGGAGAGGAACTTGATGCGCTCCAACAGGGGCGCATCCTGATTTTGCGCCTCCTGCAGCACCCGCCGGTTGAACTCGATCCAACTCAGCTCGCGGTTGATGTAGAGCCGCGGGTCACGCAGCAATGATCCCTTCTCCGGCGCACTTTCGCTCATGGTCGCCAGCTTGAGATCAAGCGGTAATTTCTTCTTTGGCATGATTCATCCTATCAATCCTGTTCGGGCTGGTGTGCAGGATGGGCAACTGCTGCGCTTTCAGCCGCCCGCAAATTGCAGTTTCGCGCCCAGCCATTCCACAATCGCCGCGTTGACCTGATCCTGGCTGGGACTGATCGGCCCGCCGACGGAAACCAGGGCATGGCCGGCATTCCTGACCGATAGCAGCGTGGCCTGGCCGCCCACCGCCTGCAGCGCGGCCTGCAAGGCGACAGATTGGGCGATCGGCACAGTCTGGTCGCGCTCGCCATGCACGATGAAGAAGGGCGGCGCGCCGGCCTTGATGTAGGTAACCGGGCTGGCGCGGCGCAGCGCGTCTGGATCGCGACCAAACACGGCGCGCAGGCGGCGCTGGAAGTACGAATTGGCTGAGATTGGGGTCAGGTCGGCCGGCCCATACAGATCAACCACGGCCTGCACCTGGCTCGATTGATGTGCATACTCATCGGTGTCGAAACCCGCGCTGGCGTCGGTCAGGCCGGCCAGGGAAACCAGATGCCCTCCCGCGCTGTTGCCGATGATGGCGATGCGCTGCGGATCAATGCCATACTTGACCGCGTGGGCGCGCAGGAACCGGATGGCGCATTTCACATCCTGGATGTGCGCGGGGAACAAGAATTCGGGCGCCAGCCGATAATTCAGAGCCACAAAGATGCCGCCGCGCTCAGTGATGGCCGGCGCCAGCTCCAGGCTGTAGCCGCCATTCTTGTTACCTGTTGTCCACGCGCCGCCATGCACGTAAACCACGGTCGGCGCCGGCGCATGCGCCTGTTGCGCGGCGGGGTAGAGGTCAAGGACCATCCCCGATTGATTGCTGTACACGATGTTCTTCAGCCGCTTGATGGGCGGCGCACCACGAGTCCGTGCCATGTCTCACTCACCTCCTGCTTGTTCAACGTCGCTGCACCGCGCAAGGCGCCAATCGCCCTGCGCTATGGTTGTACCGCAAACGCGGTCACTTTGCAAGCCGGGGCGTCTACAACAAGAACCTGATTCGAGGGACTGACGGCAATGCCCAGTAGTTTGCGGAACTGACCCGGTTCGTTGCCCTCCACGCCAAATTGGCCGACCGGCGTGCCATCCGGCGCCAGGATGATGACCCGAAAGCCCTCAGGATCGGTGGCGTACAGACGGCCATCGCCGCCCGTCGCCAGGTGCGGTCCGTCCAACGTGCCGGCCGGGGTCAACGCCAGCGACTTGACGATGGCGGCGTCTGCGGCCAGGTGCCAGAGGATGCCGTTGGTTGCCTCCACCACCCAGATGTCGCCGCCAGGGCCGACCGCCACGTCAGTTGGCTGCCCCTGGCCCACCGGGGGTTCGTCCTTGCCGCCGATCTGCGCCAGGCGCTGACCGGCCGCATCGAGATGCAGGATGCGAATGCCGCCGGTGTCGGCCACCCACAGATCGCCCTGTCCATCTACCCACAAGCCACGCGGGCGGTAGAAGGTGTTCTCCACCCCAAACGCGGCCACGAACTGACCGTCGGCGGTGAAGCGCTGCAAGCGCTGCTGCACCGAGTCCAACACCACCAGGGTGCCGTCGGGCGCTATCCCCAGGTCGAACGGCTCGATGAACTGCCCGTCGCCCTCGCCTTCACGACCCCAGGCCTTGACGAACTTGCCCGCCTTGTCTAGCTTGACGATGCGGTGATTGCCCGTGTCGGCCACGTAGATATTGCCTTCGGCATCCACCGTGACCCCGCGCGGCTGATTGAACTGACCATTGCCGCTGCCGCAAGCCCCACTCTGCCACACAACCGGCAGCGCCAGGTCGGGCAGGCTGCCGAGCTGGCCGGCCGCGGCCACCGGAGGCTGCCCGCCGCTGGTCGGCGGCTCCGCGCCGGCCGGCTGTCCGCCGGACACGTCAGGCGTTGGCGGCGTTGGCGGCGCCGGGGTTGGGGGGGCAGGCAGCACAATGTTCGTCGGCACCATGTCCTCGATGGGGAAGAGGTAGGTGGGCGGGATGATCTCCTTGCCCCCGCCGGGCGGCTGCCACCACAACTGCATGTCGCGCGAGCCGCCGATCTGCCAATACCTGACCTCGATGTCGTGGAAGCCTTGATCCAGGAAGATGCTGCCCTCGCGATACTCGGAGCCGTGCGAGCCGCCGTTGTCCGCGACCAGCGTCTTGTTGATGAAGACCTGGGCGCCGTCATCGGCCCGTGCGCCAAAGAGGTACTGACCGCTCTGCGGTGCGGCGATTTTGCCCCGCCAGACGATGCTGTACGGCTCTGAGAGCACCGGGTTGGGCAAGACAAAGATGTCGTGCTGAATGCGCACCGGCTGGCCGCTGGCGTCGCCGGTCGGGTAATAGTAACCGATCAGGCCGCTGTTGGCGATCTCCAGGGCATAGAGCGCGTCGGCTGATACCACACCGGCCGGGATGCCAGGTCCGCTCCAGGAAAACCGAATGCGGCCCGGCTGCTGGCCGCTGTTGTAGGTCAGCGCGATGCCCTGAAAACCGCCGGGCAGGGTGATGGTTTTGGTCTGCGTGTGCTGGCTGTCGGCCTCTGTGATCTGCAGTATGGGCTTGTCGTTGATCCACAGCTCGGCCGCGCCGTCGCTGGTCAGCTCGAAGGTGTATTGGCCGTAACCGCCGCTGGTGAAGAGCGCGCCTTGCCAGCGCACGGAGAAGGGCGCTTGCAGCGGCGGCGCGGTGGTTTTCCAGTCGAAATCAATCGCTGTGTCGCGGCGCTCGATGGTGGGCGGACCACCGGCGGCGGCGGCGGGATAGAAGCGCGCAATCAGCCCGCGCCCCTGCGCCACCGCGGCTGTTGGAACGCGGTAACTGACGAAGAGCGAAGCGCCGAAGGGGTCCTGATGATAATCGGCCGCGCCGTCCGGGTAGATCTGCTGCAACAGCGGCACCAGGCGCCGATCGAGGGTTTCCATCACATAAACGACATCGCCCTCGGCCTGGACGCTGCGCAGCGGCAGATGTTCGGCCAGGTTGAGCAGGGTGTAGGGCCGGCGACGGCTGATCAGTTCCACGGCCGAATGGCGCTCGAACGCCGGCGACAGGTAGACCTGGGCGTTCGCCGGCAGGTCACGCAGATAGGCGCCGATCGCGGCCTCCGACGCGCTGAACGCGCGCCAGACCGACGGGTCCTTGGCCTGCTTGTTGAAGAAGGTGTCGGCGTTGACCGCGCCTACGTACAGCACCAACGCCAGCAGGGCGAGCAGGAAAGGCTGGGTCGCCCGCTGTTGCCGCGCGCGGCGCGCCGGTTCGGCCTTGGGCAGCCGCCACGCGGTCAGGTAGACATCCCAGGCACGATCCAGGACCAGGCCCACCAACAGGAAGATGACGGGCAGCAGGCCGATGGGGCGGCGCGCGGTGGGCGCTTCATGGGCCACGGAGAGCACCGCGACGCTGCCCACGATAATGATCCAGGTGAAGCTGAGGAAGGGCAGCGGCCGCCACAGATGGCGCAGCATGTAGGCCAGGCCCAGGATGACCAACGCGCCGACCACGACATCGAGCAGGGGCGCGCCGGGCAGGTTGTTGAGCGCGGCCAGGTCGCCGCGCCAGTGAAATGACCAAAGGACCTTGTCCAGGTTGTCCCACAACGGCTTGAGCGAACCGCCCGCGTTCTCGATGTCATTGAAAACTGAGATGTGGCGCGTGCGGCCGATGAAGACGGCCCAGTGTTGGATAATGTAGACGCCCAGCGGCGCCACGCCCACGATGCCGCCGGCCGCCATGACCAGGCTGCCTTCGATGGTCTCCCGCCAGCGCTGCCAGTGCGTGATCAGCCAGTAGAGCAAGAAAATGCCCACCACGAACGGTACGATACGAAAAGCCGTGTAGGTGTTCATGCCCAGCGCCAGCATCAGCCCGGTCCAGGCCCAGTCACGCCGCCGGCCATAGCGCACGGCGCGGATCAAGAAGAGGAAGAGCAGGCTCTCCACCAGCGGCACCATGATCAGTTCATAGACGATGCGGCTGAAGGTCAGATGCCAGCGGCTGACGGCAAAGAGGGCCGTGGTTGGCAGGGCAATGTGCCAGTCGAACAGCTCACGCGCGAGGAAATAGAAGGCGAGCAGGCTGAGGGTCGCGACGATAGCGGACACCAGGCGCATCTGCGTGATGCCGACGCCGGCCAGTTTGAACATGAAGGCGATCAGGTAGGTGAACAGCGTGGCCTGGCCCTCGTTGGTTTCGGCGTAGGGCGTGTAGAGCCGGCCGTTCAGCCACTTGAGCGCGTCCATACCGTTGTTGCATTCATCCGATTGACAGCCATTGGGGAAGGTGTTGATCTGGTAGACGCGCAGGAACAGGGCCACGAGGAGCAGGATGATGAGAGCGATGATCTCCGGGGAGGAAAACCAGGTGCGCAGCGCGGTGCGCAGCGATCGCCTGGCCGCAGGCGCGGGCGCCAGCGGCGCCGGCTCAGCGTCCGGGATCATAGCGGTCGCGACGTCCGGCGCGGTGATGGGCGACAACAGCTCATGGGCGGGGAGCGCCAGGGTCGCGGCATCCAGCGTAGCCTCCGCATCCGGCACGTCGGCGCTGTCTGGCGCGGGCGCGGACTCAGGCCGTGACCGTTGTTCCTTCACCTCACTGCCGTTGGCCCAGGTGCCGGCGATGAAAAGAGGAATGCTGACGAGCCACAGGATCAACGGCAAACCAGTGAACTGCAGATCACCGGGCGGCGCCTGCCAGAAGAGCACGATGGCAACCCCAGCCAGCAGTACGCTGAGGATGGTCAGACCGAACGCCCAGCGCGGCCAGTGCCGGCGCGCCACCAGGTCAGGCCAGGGCGCGGGCGGTCGCGCAACCAGGGCAAAGATGAGGCCCGCCAGTAGGAACAGGAGCAGGGCATCACGCCGCGGATCCGTCTGCGAGCTGCGCAGCAGCGAAGCGCCGAGCAAGGCAATGAGAAGGGCAAGTAGAATATAGCTAATTTTGCGCATGGTACCGATCGCTGGGGGATGAATGGGTGAAATTTGGTAAAAGGCATTCGTATTTTAGCACAGAGTGAGTCTGCTGCCAATCAGGCTTGGGTGTGATTCGAAATCACGCCCGGTACACGGGAAGGCCAAAGAAAAGTAACTGCTCAGGGCCCGGGCGCTATGAACCATTCCACGCCGCTACAACGTCAGGGTGGCGCTAATCCCATGACAGATTCCATGAACCCACCGTTGCTGCCGTCGGGCAAGTCGCTCTTTTCGCTGCACTACCTGGAGTCGCGTCTGCCCGCGCACCCCGAATGGGCGGAAGATCCGACCCAGGCGTTCGCGGCGCTGGCCGCGTTGTGGGAGAAGGCGCAGCGTTACGGCGCGGCCTGGAACGAGGCACAGACCGAGGACGAATTCATCAAGCCGATGCTGGCCCTGTTGGGCTGGAGCTACATCCCCCAGGTCAAGAACAGCCGGGGCGGCCGCGTCAACCGGCCCGACTATGCCCTGTTTGCCGACGAAGCGACCAAGAACGCCGCGTATCCCCACCAGGGGGACGATGACCCCTTCTACGGCCGCAGCCTGGCCATCGCCGAGGCGAAATACTGGGGCCGGCCCCTCAGCCGGAAGGACGCCAGCGGTCGCGACACTTGGAAGAGCGACAACAACCCCAGCCACCAGATGGTCGGCTACCTGGTGGGAACCCGCTGCCCGTGGGGCATCCTCACCAACGGCCGCATCTGGCGCCTCTACAGCCGCGAGGTCAGCAGCACTGCCAGCGAGTATTACGAGGTTGACCTGGCGGCGATCTGCCTCCCCCTCTCCTCGCAGGAGAGGGGGCCGGGGGGAGAGGTTGACACCTTCCGCCGCTTTTGGCTCTTTTTCCGCCGCGCCGCGTTTACGCCTGATGCGCAAGGCCGTAGCTTCGTCCGCCGCATCCATGCAGGCTCGGCTACCTACGCCCGCGAGATCAGCGACAAGCTGAAGGAGCTGGTCTTCGACGAGGTGATGCCGGAGATCGCCGGCGGCTTCGTGGCCTACCGCCGCCAGCAGCTTGGCATGCGCGAGGAGACGGCCGAAAGCCTGGGACAGGTTTACCGCGCCAGCCTGAGCCTGCTCTACAAGCTGCTTTTCGTGCTCTACGCGGAGGCGCGCAACCTGCTGCCCATCACCAACCCGGCCTATTGGGAGGAGAGCCTGACGCGCATGGCGCGCCAGGTGGCCGAGCGCGCAGATCGCGGCCTGGCGATCAGCGATGCCACCCACGCCACCCGCCAGTACGACAGCCTGCTGGCCCTCTTCCGCCGCATTGACCAGGGCGATCCTGACCTGGGCGTGCCGCGTTACGACGGCGGCCTCTTCAACCCGGCCACGCCCGACAACCGCTTCCTGGCCGGGCACAAACTCAGCGACCGGGCCGTGGCCCGCGCGGTAGACATCCTGGTGCGCGACGCCGGCCAGCCCGTGGACTACGCCTACATCAGCGTGCGCAACCTGGGCAGCATCTACGAGGGGCTGCTGGAGAACAAGCTGGCCCTCACCTCACCCCCGGCCCCCTCTCCTCTCCCGATTACGGGAGAGGAGAGGGGGTTGGGGGGCGAGGTCCTCCTCGTCAACGATCGCGGCGAGCGCAAGGCGACCGGCTCCTACTACACCCCCGACTACATCGTGGACTACATCGTCCGGCAGACGTTGGGGCCGGTGCTGGATGGCCGGCAGACCGCGTTCGCCGCGGCCATGGATCGCATCGCCGAGCTGCGCGGCCGGCTGGCCAAGACACTGGACGCCGGCGCCAACCGCCAGCTTCGCGGTCAGCTCGCGGGGGCCGAGCGCGACGCGGCCGAGGCGTTCCTGGGGATCAAGGTCTGCGATCCGGCCATGGGGTCGGGTCATTTCCTGGTCAACGCGGTGGACTTCCTGACCGATGGCATCATCCTGCGCATGCAGGCGTATCACGACAGCCATGCCGGCGTGCCGTGGGAGTGGAACCCGATCCGCCAGACGGTGGAACGGGTGCGCGGGGAGATCGTGGGAGAGATGGCGCGGCAGGGGATCGGGCTGGACGCGGCGCGGCTGGATGACACCAGCCTGCTGACCCGCCTGGTGCTGAAGCGCTGCATCTATGGCGTGGATCTGAACCCGATGGCCGTGGAGCTGGCCAAGCTGAGCCTGTGGCTGCACTCCTTCACCGTGGGCGCGCCGCTCAGCTTCCTGGATCATCACCTGCGTTGGGGCAACTCGCTGATCGGCAGCGACGTGCGCACCGTCGAGGCGGCCATCGTCGCGACCGACAGCGGCCAGATGGCGCTGTGGGGCGGGCCGTTCGCCGGGCTGCTGGCCCTGACCACCACCATGCTGGAGATCGCGGGCCGGGCCGACACCACCCTGGCCGACGTGCGCCAGAGCGCGGACGAGTTCGCCGCCATGCAGGCCGCGCTGACCCCCTACAAGCAGGCGCTCGACCTGTGGGTGAGCCAGTGGTTCGACGAAGGACGCAAGACGAAAGACCACGGCGCGGCCTTCGAGTTCATGACCGTGCATGGCGCGGACGTGCTGCCCGCGCTGCGCGGGGAGCGTGCCCTGGCCGAGAAGGTCCGGGTCGCGGTCGAGCGGTCACGGGCGCTGTGGGCCGAGAAGCGCTTCTTCCACTGGGACCTGGAATTCCCGGAGGTCTTCGTAGACCTGGCGCGGCGCGATTGGGCGGAGAATCCGGGGTTCGACGCGGTGATCGGGAATCCGCCGTATGTGCG
>NZ_JADIZS010000039.1:0-46822 GCF_016704685.1 Candidatus Amarolinea dominans | reverse complement strand
GCTACCAATTCCTCCTCTCTCCGCAAGGTCACTATCTGTTGCGCAAGAATCGAGGTGGCGTCCCCTCCATCCTGGCCGAAGGACAGGCGGCGTCATTCCTCAAGGCGAACGCAGCCCGCAACGAGCTGGGCGCACTCGTCAACAAGGATCGCTTTACGCTCTTTATCAACGGTCAACAGGCCGCCGCCGTGTCCGATGACACCTACCGCGAGGGCTACGTTGGCTTGGTGGCTGTGGTACAACAGACGCCGGTTCACGCGGTCTTTCGTGACGCATCCATCTTCACCTGGCCGGAAAACCGCATCATTCAACGATGCCCTGCCCGCGAACGCACGACTGCAAGCGACCGAGACTTTCGGCGATCCCGGCAGCGGCTTCATGCGCAACGAACGTTTGGATGACCGCGAGCGCTACTATGCCGACGGGCAATACCATGTCGTGGTGCATGAACCGGCCAATAGTTGGATGGCCGTTGACAGCGGGAGCTTCGCTGATTTCGCCGCAGAGGTCGAGATCAGCCCGCAGCTCGCCGGCGCGGACCATGTCGCCGGCCTGGTCTTTCGTTATCAGAACGAAACCAACCATTACCAATTCGTCATTCGCCAGGACGGCTTCTACGGCCTGAGTCGCTTTCAGACCGACCAAGATGCCACCCTGGTCAGTTGGCGTTCATCAGAATTCATCGAACGCGGCGCGGTGACCAACACCCTCGGCCTGATTGCCAACGGCAGCGCAACTATCGCTGTATGCGAACGGACACCTCCTGGGCCTGGCCGATGATGCCGCATTCAGCGGCGGCAAACTGGGCCTGGTGGCCTTTGCGGGCGCTGTGCCGCCCGACAACCACGTTGCGTTCGACAATCTGCGCACCTGGACCTGGTCGGCAGACATGACTACAGGGTCGCGCTCGCTGTGGGCTACCCTTGGCGGCATCCTCCTGGTTCTTTTCATCACGGTCTTGACCAGTTACAACCGAATCCTGGATCTGCTCCTGCCGTCCTCCGTGACCACGATCAAGCTCGGACCCTTGACGATTCCACTCAATAGAACAGGCGCTCCATACATGCCCCGCGCCGGTGATTTTGCCTCCAGGGCCGGCAGCGTCTACACCCTGGTGGAACCTCCGCAGCCAGACGCCGAAAAAGGGACGCAAACCGCCGCGGACACGCACCCCGGGGCGCGTCCAACCGGCCGCACACCGCTGCCCTTGAAGCCCATCTGCCGCTGATCGACAGGCCAACCGTGGTCACCCCGACGCCGCTGCACCGCAACCCGTACATTGTCGGCCCACCGATAGAAGATCGCGCGCTGTTCTTTGGCCGTGAGGATGTCTTCGACTATGTGCGCAGCGGTCTGGCCACGCGCGCGGACAATGTCACCCTGGTGCTCTACGGCGGCCGGCGCACCGGCAAGACCTCCGTGCTGCGCCAGATTCAGCGCGGGCGCCTGGGAACGACCTTTGCGCCGGTCTACGTGGACATGCAGGTCATGGCGGAAGTGGATACGCACGAGTTTTTTGGCAAGATCGGTCGCGCCATCAGCCTGGCCTTGCCGGAGGCGCCTTTGCAGGCGAGTCTGGACGCACTGGCCGACCGCGGACAGAACGCCTACAGCCTGTTCGAAACCCTGCTGATGCAGGCGACTCAGGCCGCGGGACAACGCACCCTCTTGCTGATGTTCGACGAGTACGAAATCCTGGAGCGCCTGGTGGATGGCGGCCGCCTGAGCGCCGACATCTTCCCCTATCTCAAGAGCCTGATGGAGCAGCCGCGGCGCCTGGCCTTCCTGTTCACCGGCTCGCGGCCGCTGGAGGAAATGCGCGGCCAATACTGGGACTGGGCGCGCACCTTCAGCCCGGCCCGCTACAAGCGCATCAGTTTCCTGACCGATGACGCCGCCCGCCGCCTGATCGTGGAACCGGTCAAATCGTTCTTGACCTACGATGAGGCTGCACTGGCCGCGGTCTTGCGCCTGGGCGCTGGCCACCCCTATTTTACGCAGGGCCTCTGTTCCACCATCGTAGACGCCGCGCTGCAGGAGTCACAGCCGACCGTCAGCCTCGCAGCGCTGCAGGAGGCCGTGACCGACCTGGTGGAAAACCCGTTACCGCACATGATCTACCTGTGGAATGAGGCTAATCGCGCGGAACGACTGGTGCTGGCGGGGTTGGCGGCTTTTCTCACGGATGGCGACGCCTGGCTCAGCGCGGCCGCGTTGACCGCGCAACTGGAACCACACCACAGCGGCCTGACGCCCGACCAGGAGCGAACCGCCCTGGCCGCGTTGGTGCGCCAGGAACTGTTGGAGCGCCAGGACGACCGCTTCCGCTATCGGATTGATTTCTTGCGTCACTGGATTGCGGAAGATCACAGCCTGTGGCAGACGCTGGCTGAACACTGAAGACACTGAAGAACGTGCAGGCAAGCCAGGAGCATCTGCTCATGCGCCCCGCCAAGGATCCGCCATGACGACGAACCCATACCTCAACCGCAAGATGATCACGAACCCGGCCGAGTTCTTTGGCCGGGAGCGCGAGCTGCGCAAGATTCTCGCGCGCATCGGCAATCAGCGCCCGCAGTCGGTGGCGGTGGTGGGTGAGCGGCGCATCGGCAAATCGTCGCTGCTCTACCAGGCCTATCACCCCGCCAACCGGCAGGCATCTATTCCCGATGCAGCCAGCCTGGTTTGCGTCTTCATGGATCTGTCAGAGCGCAAGGACTATCAGGCCGCGCAGATTTTTCAGGCGCTCTTTGCCGAACTGAGCCGTGCCCTGGGCGAAACAATCACCTCCGACGCGGGCAGCGGCTATGACACCTTCAAGGCGGCCGTACAGCGCATCGAGGCCGCGGGCCGGCGCCTGGTGATCTTCTTCGACGAGTTCGAGGCCATTGCCAGCAACCCGAACATTCCCGCGGCCAATGTGACCGAGTTCCTGGCCTTTCTACGCGGCATTGCCAACAGCCATGCCGTCGCTTACGTCACCTCATCGCAAATTGATCTGCAGGAGTTGGGGCACAGCGGGGAGATCAAAGAATCGCCCTTCTTCAACATCTTTACGCGGGTTTCGCTCGGCCCGTTCAGCCGTGAAGAGGCGCTGGCGCTGATCGCACAGCCCTCGGCCGCGGCCGGCCGACCGCTGGCGCCCTACGCCGACACACTGCTGCAGTGGGCCGGGCACGCATCCCTACTTTCTGCAAGTCGCCTGTGCAGTGCTGTTCGAATGGCACAACGGCCAGGGCGTCAGCCACCAGGACATGACGCGGGCTGCCATCGAATTTGCGGACGAAACTGAGGATCATTTCCAGTACATCTGGCAGCATCTGAAGGCTGAAGAGCGCAGTGTCCTGCGCAGTCTGGCGACCGGCGTCCCCGTGCCGGACACGCAGCACTATCTCCTGCGCCAACTCGAACGCCGCGGTTACATCGTGTCGTGGGCCGGTCTGCCCAGGATCTTCTCTTCTATTTTCGCGGGCCTCATTCCGCAATGGCCGTCGTAACAACCTCTACGCGGCCAGCACCTGCCAGGCGATGCGCAGGCCGAGCAGCAGGACGATCAGGTTGCCGAGCAGGCTGGTGAGGAGCTGAAAGCGGGGCGAGAGACGGCGATGGGCCGCCGCGCCGATCAAGGCGAGGAGCGACTGCCACGAGAGGGAGGCCACGGCCGCGCCCAGGACGAACACGACGCGGCCCGCGGTCGTTGCCAGGTGACCGGCGCCGTTGCCCAGGATCAGCGAGCCGAAGTAGGCGACGGTCAGCGGGTTGAGGAGGGTCAGGCCCAGGAACTGCGTGTAGGTGCGCCAGGCGCTGGCGGCCACGACCGGGTCTGGCGCGGCGCCGGCCGTGCGGCGATGCAAGCGCCACAAGCCCCAGCCGCCCAGGGCAAGCAGCACCAGCGCGCTGAGCAGACGCAGCGTCACGGCAAACGGCGCCAGCGCCAGGGCCAGAGTCTGTCCGGCCACTGCGGCCAGCGCGGCGTAGAGCAGATCGGCCGAGGCCGCGCCGGCGCCGGCCATGAAACCAGGAACGAAGCCGCCGCGCAGGGCCGTATCCACAATCAGAATGGCAATCGCGCCCACCGGTATGGCAATCCCATAGCCGGCAATCACGCCTTCTCCAAACGCTCGCCAGTCCATCGTCTCACTCGCTACAGTCATTATTTAGCGAAGTACGCGTGCGTCGCCAACGCGACGGGTAACGCGGATGCTGTCCAGGTATTCGAGCAGCGCCAGTGCGTATTTGCGGCTGGTGTTGAAGCGGTCGCGCACCTGCGCGACGGTGACGCTGCCCTCCTGCTGGATGATCTGCTTGACCGCGGCCAGCAGTTCTTGATACGTCGCCGCGCTGAACGCGACATCCTCGTTGAGTTTGACCAACTGCCCCTGCTCCAACAGCGCGGCCAGCAGCTCATCGCCCAGCGCCGCGCGCACCTCGGCCAGGCCGGGCGGCGTGTACGGCTGCTGCCGAAACGCGGCCAGTTGGCGCTTGACCAGCGCCTGCTGGCTGGCGTCGAAGGTCACCGCGTGGCCGGCCCGCCGCACAGCCGCCTCGCTGACGTGCAGCAGCCCCGTGCCTTCGGCGTAGCTCAGCAGGTCGTTGAAAGCCCGCGGCGCCAATGGCGCGGAGCGTCCCTGGTCCAGCCGTGATTTCAATTCCCCTTTGGGCATCCCGCCACGCAAGGGAAAGGCGCGATGGGTCTCGTCCAGGATGGCGCTCAGCCGGCCGCTGACCTGACCCCATCCGCTGCGTGAGATGACCAGCGTCTCCGGCGCGGGTTCAACCGCGCCCCCCAGCAGGATGACATCGCCGGCCGGCCAGGCTTCCAGCAACGCAGCCTGGGCCAGGCTGTCGGCCAGGCCACTGCGGCCATGCACACTGCGCACCGGCGCCGGTTCCTCCTTGCTCAAAGCCTGCAGCCAGATTTCGGCCGGCGTGCCGTGCGAAAGGGTTTCCAGGCGGCTGATCGTCTCCGGCCGGAAGCGCCGCCAGCGCCGCGCCGGACGTGCATCCACCACCAGCCCGCCGCCCAGGGTGTGGCTGGGCGAAGGCTGGCGGATGATGAAATGATCGCCCCGCGCCAGGGCCAGCGGTCGTTCCAGGCGAAGTTGCACCCAGCCCTGGCGTCCTGGCTCCAAAATCTCACAGTCCAGCAGGCGCACATAGGCCGGCACCTCGGCCGCGCCGCTGAAGACATCTACCAACTGATTGTGTTTGAGAGGCGCCACCGTGGGCAACAGCCGCACGCTCACATCGAGCAGGATGCTGTTGCTCAGACTGCCCGGCACGCAAATCACCTGGCCGCGCGGCACTTCATCGGGTCGCACGCCAATCAGGTTGACCGCCACGCGGCTGCCCGGCCGCGCGGACTCCACTTTTTCCTTGTGAGTCTGCAACCCGCGCACGCGACTCTTCAGGCCGGCCGGCAAAATCTCAACCTCATCGCCGACATGCAGCACGCCATCGAGCAAGGTGCCGGTGACCACGGTGCCGAAGCCGGCGATGCTAAACGAACGATCCACGGCCAGGCGCGGCCGTCCACGGTCCGGCCGCGCCGGCGCCTGTGCCAACTGGCGGGCCAGGGTCTGCAGCAGGGCTTCCAGGCCCAGCCGCTTGCGCGCGGACACCGGCGCCATCGGCGCGCCGGCCAGGCAGGTAGGGGCCAACAAATCCTTGATCTCTTCCTGCACCAGCTCGATCCAGTCCGGATCGTCAACCATGTCAATTTTGGTCAGGGCGACCACGCTGGTGGGAATCTGCAACAGGTCGAGGATGGCGACATGCTCACGCGTCTGCGGCATGACCCCTTCATCGGCCGCCACGACCAGCAGCGCCGCATCAATACCGCCGACGCCGGCCAGCATATTCTTGATGAAGTCAATGTGGCCCGGCACATCCACCACGCCCACGCGCTCGGTCTGTCCGTTGACCGCGGGCAGCGTCATCCAGGCGAAGCCCAGGTCAATCGTCATCTCACGCGCTTTTTCTTCTTGCAGCCGGTCTGGATCCATCCCGGTCAGGGCCATCACCAGGGTAGATTTACCATGATCCACATGACCGGCCGTTCCAATGACTCGCATTTCCGCTCACTCCCCGTGCGTCGCGGCGCGATCCTTGAGCGATTCTTCGAGTTGCCCCAGCCAGCGCTGAGCCTCGGCCAGGCGCGACAGGCCGTGTGTCTCGTGCAAACGCCACAGGCGTTGAATCTGCCCGTCGTGTACCCGCTGGCGTTCTTCCAACGAGGGGAAGCGTGCGGCCAACTGGCGGTTGATCTTGTCCTGCTCCTGCACCTCATGCTCCCACTGCAACACCTGGCGCTTCCAACGCTTTTCGTTTTCCGCCTGCCAGGTTTCCATCTCCCTGCGCTGGCGATCTTCGGTCAGGCGCTCCAACTCCGCCACCTGGTTCATATCGCGGCGTATCGCCTCCTGGAATCCAGCGATCTCCGCAACGGCGTGTTTGCTCACCTCGAGTTGCTCGGCAAAAGCCAACATGGCCTCGCGCTGACGGGCGATGATCTCGCGCTGCGCCACGAACTCCTCTTGCCATTTCGTCATCTCGCGCTGGCGATCCACATCCACCACGCGCATCTGCTCGATGAACTGCTGCTGCTCGCGCTTGATATCCTGCGGAATGGGCTGAATACTGACCACCGTGCGCTCCAACTTCTGCAGCTTCTCCTGCATCATCGGCGTCTTACTGGCCTGCTCCTCGATGCGCTTGAACAAATCAACAGTTTCTTGCTGCAACTGCACGATGCGTTTATTGTCCTGCACCCGCTGTTCGCCCAGATAGGGCAAGCTGCGCGTACGCTCATCCACATCCTTACCCAGCGACGCCACGCTTTGGCGCAGATTGAGTACCAGCTCGCTCAAACGCTGATCTTCCGAACGACGCAGCGCCAGTTCTTCCTCGATGCGCCCAAAGCGGTTCAGTTCCTTGCGAATCTCGCTGACATTGCGCGCCACGGTCTCGCGGTCGCTCACCCGCAGACGCTCGCGCTCGCGCAGATCGGTATCAATCTGCTCCTCGCGCTTCTGCAGCATCAGCACAACCTCGTTCTTCAACTGCTGCAGCGCCTCGTCCACCTGGGTAAAGCGCACCAACTGCGACTGGGTGCTGACCAGGCGCCCCTCCATCTCCTGGATCCGGCGTGCCTGCTCCACCAACTCAACGCTGAGGCTCTCTATACGCTGCTGCAGCTTGGTGACTTCGCCGCGGTCTCGCCGATGTTCTTCATCCAACCAGGAGACCATCTGCGCCAGTTGTGTTGTATCCATGAACCCTCTTTTTTTGTACGTCTGCCGTCTGCGTTACCGCTGTCCATTATAGCATGAGTCTATGACCGCGCAAGACTCCCGAAGTCCGCGATACCATTTGACGGAGTCAACACCTGATGGTAAGATGTCGCCCGGCCCTTTCTTCTGAATCCCGAACCCCGAATCCCGTGCATCCCACTGGGGAAACAACATCTCTATGCGTATCGGAATTGATGCACGCATCGCCTACTACACCCGTGCCGGCATCGGCCAGTACACCTGGCGCTTGATCCAGGCCCTGGCTGCGCTTGACCGTGCCGATGAATTCCACATCTTCAGACACCGTAAAGACCGGACCCAGTTCACGCGCCAGGGCAATTTTCAACACCACGCGGTCTGGACGCCCAGCCACAACCGGTTCGAGATCTACCTGCTGGGCCTGGAGTTGATCTGGTCAGGCCTGGAACTCGATATTCTGCACAGTACCGACTTCATCCCGCCCCAATGGCAACCGCGCGGCTGTAAATCGGTCATCACCATTCACGACCTGGCTTTCATGCACTATCCGCACTTCCTGACCAAAGCCAGCGCCCGCTACTACGGTCAGATCGAAGACGCGGTCAAGCGCGCCGATCACATCATCGCTGTCTCCAACAGCACCCGTCGCGACATCGTCAACCTGCTCGGCGTGGAAGAGCAGAAAATCACCGTCATCTACGAGGCGCCCAATCCCATCTACCGCCCCATGGATCGCGCCCACGCCCTGGCGCAGGTGCAAGCTCGCTACCCCGTGCCCGACGATTTCATCCTGTTCGTCAGCACCATCGAACCACGCAAGAACGTGCAAGGGCTGCTCAAAGCCTTCCGCCGCCTGCTCGACGACTACAAACTCGATGTCACCCTCGTCCTGGCCGGCGCCAGGGGCTGGCTTTCGCAGGAGGCCTACGACCTGGTGCATGAGTTGAAGCTCGACAAGCGCTGCCTCTTCCTCGGCGCGGTGGATGATGAAGACCTGGTTTTCCTCTTCAACGCCGCGCGCTGCCTGGCCTATCCATCCTTCTACGAAGGCTTTGGCTTACCGCCGCTGGAAGCCATGACCTGCGGCACCCCCACCGTCGTCGCCAATGTCTCCAGCCTGCCGGAAGTGGTCGGCGATGCCGCTCTGTTGGTGGCCCCCAACGACACCGAGGAACTGACTGTCGCGCTCTGGCGGCTGCTCACCGACGACCAACTTTGGTTGGAATTACAGCAGAAGGGGTTCAAACGCGCCGAGCGCTTCTCCTGGGCGCGCGCAGCACGTGAAACCCGCGCCGTCTACCAGTGCGTCAGTGCAGCAGTCCCGGTGTCTCTGCCATCCCCACGCACGGAGCCTTGAGATCGTCTGGTGGCCCGCCTGCTCATTCTCACACCGCAACTGCCCTTTCCTCCGCACCAGGGCACCACCATCCGCAATTTCAACCTGATTGCCGGCCTGGCCCCGCGTCATGACATTGACCTGCTCAGCCTGATGCAGCCGACCGACCTGGCGCCGGCCCAAACGCCGCTGCCCGCGCTGTGCCGCCAGGTGATTGCCTTGCCGGCGCCGCCGCCCCGCCCGGCCTGGCGTCGTCTCCTCACCACCATCAGCACACCGCTGCCCGACATGGCGCTGCGCCTGGCCGGTGTG
Source organism: Candidatus Amarolinea dominans (assembly GCF_016704685.1). NCBI lineage: Bacteria > Bacillati > Chloroflexota > Caldilineae > Caldilineales > Candidatus Amarolineaceae > Candidatus Amarolinea > Candidatus Amarolinea dominans. The sequence continues at coordinate 37,903 of NZ_JADIZS010000039.1, read as the reverse complement.
CGCGCCTTCCAGGACACCCTGCTCAACCTGGTGCAAACGACACCCTACGCCGTGCTGCAGGTCGAAGGCATCGAAATGGCGCCCTACGTCACCTGGCTGCAACGGCAACCCGCGTGGGCAAGCGCGCGCCAGGCCGGTCATCTACGCCTGGTCTTCGACGATCACAACGCCGAGACCATCCTGCAGCAGCGCACCGCCCTGGCCGATCTGCGCCACCCCGCGCGTTGGGCCGGCGCGGCCTACTCCCTGGTGCAATGGCGCAAACTGGCCGCGTACGAAGCCGCCCTCTGCCGCCTGGCCGACCGCGTCGTCGCCGTCTCGCCAGCCGATGCCGACGCCTTGCGCCGCCTGTGGCCCGACATCGCCGTCACCGTCGTGCCCAACGGCGTGGATCTGCAAACCTTTGCGCCCGACTGCTGCGCTCCCGCGCCGGAAATGACCGCGCCGGCCCTGGTCTTCAGCGGCAAGATGGACTACCGCCCCAATGTGGACGCCGTGCTCTGGTTTGCCGACGAAATTCTGCCACGCGTACGCGCCCATGAACCCGCCGCACACTTCTGGATCGTCGGCCAGCAGCCACATCCCCGTCTGGCCCGACTGGCCGACCGCCCCGACATCACCCTCACCGGCCGCGTGCCCGACGTGCGCCCCTTCCTGGTCGGCGCGACCGTGTGCGTGCTGCCTTTCCGCATGGGCAGCGGCACGCGCCTCAAAGTCCTGGAAGCGCTGGCCCTGGGCCGGGCCGTCGTCTCCACCACCCTGGGCGCCGAAGGCTTCGGCCTGCGTGACGGCCACGAGCTGCGCCTGGCCGACAGCGCCGCAGCGTTCGCCCAGGTCGTGGTCGCCCTGCTGGCCGACGCGGCGCAGCGCGCGCGCCTGGGCGCGCAGGCGCACGCCTTCGCCACGGCCAACTACGGCTGGGAACGCATCGTCCCCCGACTCGAAGCGGTCTACGCGCCGTGAACGATGCCCTGAATTGGCCGGCGCCGGCACAGGCTGCCCTGGCCGCACGCCACCAGGCAGAAAGCACCGCCGGCCGGCAGCGCAGCGCCCGTCAAACCCTGCGCCTGCTGCTCCTGCGCAGCCTGGCGCCCGTCAGCCGTTGGACCACACCCGCCCCGCCGACCGCGCCGCCGCAGCGTGTGCTGCTCATCCGGCCCGATCATCTGGGCGATCTGCTCTTCACCACGCCGGCCCTGCAGCGCCTGCGCCAGGTCTGGCCCAACGCGCACATCACCGCGCTGGTTGGCCCCTGGGGTCAGCCCATTCTGGCCGACCACCCGGCGCTGGACGAGATCCTGACCCTCCCTTTTCCCGGTTTCACGCGCCAGCCCGCCACCAGTCCCTGGGCGCCGTACCGGCTCCTTGCCGCGGAGGCTGACCGCCTGCGCGCCGGCCATTTCGACCTGGCGCTCATTCTGCGCTTCGACCACTGGTGGGGCGCCTGGCTGGCCCAACGTGCCCACATCCCCCGCCGCTTCGGCTTTGCCGTCCCCGAATGTGTCCCCTTCCTCACCACCGCCGTTCCCTACAACCCGCGGCGCCATGAGGTCGAACAGAACCTGGCGCTGGTTGCCGCAGCCAGCGGCCAGCCGGAGATCACACCAGGGCCGCTGCACTTCAGCGTGCCGCCGGCCGCCGCGGCCTGGGCCGCTGCCTGGCTGGCTGGCCGCAGCCTGGCTGACCGGCCGCTCGTCGCACTGCTGCCGGGCGCGGGCGCGGCCGTCAAACTCTGGCGCGCCGAGTCCTGGGCCGCGCTGGCCGCCGCCCTGCAGGCACGAGGGCTGACCCCGCTCCTGGCCGGCGGCGCCGGCGAGGTCGCCCTGGCGCAGGCCATCAACGCCTGCCTGCCAGAACCTCTGCCTTCCGCGGTCGGTGAAACCAGCCTGGCGCAGTTGGCCGCCCTCCTGCAGCGCAGCGCCCTGGTCATCGGCCTGGACAGCGGCCCCATGCACCTGGCCGCGGCGCTGGGCGTTCCCACCATCCACCTCTACGGCCCGGTGGACGCGGCCAGCTTCGGCCCCTGGGGCGACCCGGCGCGTCATCGCGTCATCACCTCCGCCTGGGCCTGCGTTCCCTGCAATCGGCTCGACTTCACGGACGCCGACCTGCCTCTGCATCCCTGCGTGCGCGCCATCACCGTCGAGCAAGTGCTGGCCGCCCTGCCCGCCGCATTGTCCTGAATCAAACCCTACTCGCTACATATTCTTGTGGTCACGCCATGCCTGGTGTACAATAGAGCTTATGGACAATAGTAACCTCGTGCTCGCAGAAGACAAACATTGGTGGTTCGCCAGTCGCACGCGGGCCATCTTGGGCCTGCTGGACCGCTTCCTGCCGGCCGACCCCCAACGCCTGGTGCTTGACGTGGGCTGTGGCGCGGGCAACATGGCGCATCACCTCGCTCATTATGGTCGCGTCATCGGCATTGACCCCAACTCCAAGCCGCTGCGCGTGGCGCAGGCGCGTGGCCTGGAGGTGCGCGAGGGCAGCGCCGATGCCCTGCCCTTTGCCGACGCCGCCTTTGGCCTGGTGGCGCTGCTCGACACCGTGGAGCATGTGCCCAACGAGACCGGCGTCTTTGCCGAATGTTACCGGGTCCTGCGCCCTGGCGGGCACCTGTTGATTACCGTTCCCGCGCTGATGGCGCTGTGGAGCCAAAACGACGTTCTCAACGCCCATCAACGGCGCTACACCGCGCCCGAGCTGGCCTCCAAGCTGCAACAGCAGGACTTCCAGGTGCTGCACAAGAGCTACAACAACTTCTTCATCTTTCCGCTGGCGGCCAGCTTGATTCTGCTGCGTCGCGGCCGGGCCGAGCCTAAACTGGCGTCGCCCCATTTCGATGACGAAGCCTACCAGGTTGAAATGGAAGCGGCGTCGCCCCTGGTCAACACCGTGCTGACGGGCGTGGGCAAAGTCGAAGCGGCCCTGGTTCGGCGCCTGGCGCTGCCCATCGGCACATCCATCATCTGCCTGGCGCGCAAGCCTCTACGATAGTGAAAGGCTTCTGCGTATGCCTGCTCCACATCATAATTCATCCGCTGATTTTTCCTGGGCATTATGGCTCCTCGAAGGGTTCGCGGGCCTACGCAACGAAACAGAACAGTTCCGCCCACCGGATGAGTTTTGGACGCACATGCATGCATCCGAACGTGAGTTCCTGCTGGCCTGGCGCATCCTGATTGACAATGCACTGGAACGCAATGCAGCCAAATCGGCCGCGGCTTCCCCCGCCAATAAAGAGGTCATCGTCCCCCGACGCCAGAGCATTGACATTGAGTTCTAACTTACTGCCCCGTGTCGCGCCGCTGCTTCTCCTGGTCGGCGGGCTGATGATTACCCTGGGCGCCTGCGCCCCCGTCGCCCCCCCCACAGCCACGTGGACGCCAACACCCACGCCATCGTCCACACCGACGCTGACCCCAAGCCTCACACCGACGCTAACCCCAAGCGTCGCGCCGACGCTGACCCCAAGCCTCACGCCGACGCCTTCTGCCACCAGGACACCGACGCCCACGTTCACGCCAACGTCCACGGCCACCCCCGGCCCGACCCCGGATGCCCAGGTGCGCAGTGCGAACGTGCCCATACTGATGTATCACTATGTTTCGGCGCCGCCGCCCGAGGCCGATGTCTACCGCCGCGATCTGTCAGTCACACCGGATCAACTGGCCGGGCAGATCGAGGCCATGACCGCGGCCGGCTTCGTCAGCGTGCGCCTGAGCGATCTCATCAGCTACCTGGCGACCGGCCGGCCCCTCCTGCCCCCCAAGAGCGTGGTGCTGACCTTCGACGACGGCTACCAGGACAACTTCGACAACGCCTTCCCGTTACTCAAGCAGGCCGGGTTCACAGCCACCTTCTTCGTCATCACCGATTTCGTAGATGCCGGCCGCCCTGGCTATATGACCTGGGATGAGCTGCGTGAGTTGCACGACGCCGGCATGGACATTGGCTCCCACTCACGCGATCATCCTGATCTGGCCGGTCGCGCAGCCGATTTCCTGGTCTGGCAAGTGCTCGGCTCACGCGAGATGATCGAAAGCCGCCTGGGCTTCACCCCGCGCGCCTTCTGCTACCCCAGCGGCCGCTACGACCCCCTGGCCGTCCAGGTGGTGCAGTCGGCCAATTTCTGGGGAGCCGTCACCACCCGCCAGGGCGCCACCCATGACAGCGAACACCTCTTCGAGCTGACGCGCGTGCGCATCCGCGGCGGCCATACCGTGGCCGATGTCATGCGCCTGCTGACCACGGATTGGTAACATCAACGACCTGCCTGGTTTGGACTTCCCCAGGGTGAGCGTCACGCGTTGGGGAGATGAGCGGCGGGCGAGGCGCCCGCACTCCCAGGCTTCCCCAGGTTTTGAACGATGCACCCCACTCATGCTATAATAGCCGCAAGTTACCCATGCAACCTCGTCAGACTCGTCAGAATGGAGATGCCGACGCCACGTGCCCCGCGGCTTCCAGAGACTAAACTAAACATAACAGACTGCAAAGTGAGGTGAAGCCGTGTTACGATATCTGTTGATTGCCCTACTGATTCTGTTGGGATTGAGCAGCCTGGGCAGCGCCATCTTTGGGCGTCAGGCCCGCCGCCGCCTGGCGCTGGCCGCGTTCACCGTGATCGTCTGGGGCGCCGCCGCCTTCATCTACCTGAACCCAACGGTTGCCGCGCCGCGCTTGAGCCAGGAGCCGACCGTCGCGCTGACCCCCACAGCCACCCCGGCGCCCACAGCTACCCCACAGCCTGGTCGCATCCTCTGGCATGCAGGCCCCAGCGACAACCTGCAACTGTGGATCATGGACGACGACGGCAGCAACCAACGCCAGTTGACCGCCGGTGAGGCCATCGGCACCAACGTCGAACCGGCCTGGTCGCCCGATGGCAGTCAGGTGGCCTTTGTCACCGATCGCCTGGACCCCGAAGCCCTGCAGATCTACGCCATGGGTGTGGACGGCAGCAATCTGCGCGCCATCATGCCCTTCCAGGCCACGCACAGCTGGTCGCCCGACTGGTCGCCCGATGGGCAGAAGATCCTCTTCCAAACCAATCGCGACGAAAACGCCATCTTCCAGTTGTACACCTGCAACGTAGATGGCAGCGACATCAAAAACGTGACCCATACCACCTCCAACGAAAGCCGCGGCGATTGGTCGCCCAATGGACAACAGATCGCGTTCGTCTCCGAACGTGACGGCGACCGCAACATCTATGTCATGAACGCAGACGGCAGCAACCAGCACGCCTTGACCACCGTCAAGAGCGACGAACTCTATCCGCGCTGGTCGCCTGACGGCTCTGAGATTCTGTTTCAGAGCAATCAGGAGGGTAACGGCAACTTCGGCATCTATGTCATGAACGCCGACGGCAGCAACGTGCAGCGCATCAGCGACCTGGCCGCCAACAACATCACCCCAACCTGGGCGCGCAAGGGTCAGGCCATCGTCTTTGCGTCGGATCGTGATGACCCGACCTGGGATCTGTACATCATGGATCGCGACGGTTCGAACCTGCGCCGCCTGACCAACCAAAAGACTGTAGATCGTTTCCCCACCTGGCACGGGAGATAGAGAATTATGCGCGCAAAACAGCGCCGGCTGCGCTGGCCGGCAGGTTTTTGGAACATCGCCGGGCCGATCTTCATCGTGCTGGCGATGACGCACCAGGGTTCCCTGCCCCCGCCAAGCTACATCGGCTCAGACAACGAGCGGGCCGGATTCGGCGTCACGACCCAAATTAGTGACTTCGATGTCAGCCTGCTCAACGGTGGCTGGTTCGTCCGCTGGGATGTGCAACCCGCGCCGGCCGAGCCGGCCGGCTACATCTACATGCCCATGCTGCGCGTGACCGGCAGCACCTTCATCCCAAGCGGCGTTGAATTGGCCGCCGGCGTTGCCAACAACCTTGGCCGCACCTGGATCATCGGCAACGAGGCTGACAACATCTGGCAAGACAACGTCCTGCCGCAAGATTACGCCGTCGCGTATCACGACGCCTATTTCTTCATCAAACAGCGCGATCCCACGGCCCAAATCGCCATCAATGGCGTCACCCAGGGCACGCCGCTGCGCCTGCAGTGGCTTGACCTGGTGTGGAACAGCTACCGCGCCCGCTACGGCAGCGACATGCCGGTGGATGTGTGGAACATGCACACCTTCGTCCTGCGCGAACAGATCAACTCGTGGGGCGCCTCGATCCCGCCCGGCGTCAACGCCACCCAGGGCATGCTGTGGGAAATTGACGACCACGACCGCGTTGACCTGGTGCAAGAGCAAGTCATTCGCTTCCGCCGCTGGATGAAGGATCATGGGCAGCAGAACAAGCCCCTGATCAACACCGAGTACGGCATCCTGATGCCGATCAACTTTGGCTTCGATTATGCCCGCGTCACGCGCTTTCTCAACGGCACCTTCGATCTCTTCAACTCGTTGCGCGACCCCACGCTCGGCATGCCGGAGGATGACTATCGGCTACTGCAGCGCTGGTGCTGGTTCTCGCTCGACAGCGAGCAGTTCGAAGGGCAGTATGTCCGCTCCCTGTTCAACCACAGCACCCGCCAACTAACCCCCATCGGCCAGGCCTTCGCCGCCTGGGGCCACAACCATCGCACCTGGTACAGCGACCTGCAGATCAGCGCCGGCCCAACCTACTCCGCAACCTGGGCGGTGTTCGCGGAACAGCCCAGCCGCTTCACCCTGAACGCGGCGGTCAGCAACACCGGCAACCTGGCCACCGGCCCCTTTGCCGTCCGCTTCGGCCTCGGCTCACCTGATCAGGTCGCGCCGCCCATCGGCGAAGCTGCACTCAGCGCCGGCCTGCCCGCACGCCACAGCCCGCCGGGCAATATGCAGGTGGCTTGGGAACAGGTCGTCAGCCAGACGCTGACGGTTTTTGCGCAGGCTGACCCCTACGACATGGTGCGTGAGTTTCATGAAAACGACAACACCAAGACCATGACCGTGACGCCGCCCGTCGTGCTCGACCTCAAGCTGAGCGACCTGCACACGACGCCGCGCAGTTGGCCCCTCGTCCCGCCAACCGTCACCGTCACCGTGCCGCTGAGCGTGGACATCTCCAACATCGGCGGCCGCGGCGTGAGCGGCGACCTGGAAGTTCAATTCTGGCAAGGTCGCCCCGACATCGGCACCCACCTGGGCAGCGTCATCCTGAACGCTCAGAACGCCGCCAGCCTGCCGGTCGTCGCCAACTTCGCCTGGCCCAACGTCGCGCCCGGAGTCTACCGTATCTATGCCTACATCCCGCCGGCGCCCGACGACGCCGATGTAGACAACAACCAGATCTTTATACAGGTCAGCGTACCGGTCGCCCGCACCTTCCTCCCGGCCATCAGGCGCCGCTAGATCATGGGCATGAAAAATCGTGTCCGAGTGGGACTCACCCTGGTGACACTCCTGCTGATCACAAATCTGGCGCCGAGGTACGCTGTCGCCACGCAGCCCGCGGCGATCCTCCCCGCGGCGCCCGCCGATCTGACCCTTCTCGGTCAGATCGGTGGGCCCAGCTACACGGTCAAGGTCGCAGGCCCCTTTGCCTACCTGGGCGCCGGCTTCCGTCTGCAAATCCTGGACATCTCCACTCCGGGGACGCCCGTGCTCCTGGGACAAACGCCGCTGCTGCCAGACATCGTACGCAGCCTGCAAGTGATCGGCGGCCTGGTCTACGTGGCCCTGGGCGAGAGCGGCCTCTACATTTACGACGCCAGTAACCCGCGCGCGCCGCAACTCCTGGGCATCTACAATTCCACCGGCTTTGCCCTCGGGGTCAGTGTAGTCGGCAGTCTGGCCTACCTCGCAGATTACTCTTCCCTGCAAATCGTAGATGTCAGCAATCTCCTGGCGCCCACCCTGCTCAGCCTTTACGCCACTCCCAGCGCGGCTCAGAATGTCGTCGTGAGCGGAGGCCTGGCCTACCTCTCCGAAAGCACCTGCACCTTTCTTGGCTGCAGCGGGGTCATGGAGATCGTGGATGTCAGTAACCCCTTCAGCCCACAGATGCGCAGCCGCTACACCACCCCCTTTCCAAGCAATCTGCGCGAGATACAGATCAGCGGCAACCTGGCCTACCTGGCCGATGGCGACATCGGGCTGCAGATCGTAGATGTGACCAACCCGGCCGCGCCCCAACTGCGCGGGACCTATGACACTCCAGGCTTCGCCAGTGGCCTCAGCATCAGCGGAACGCTGGCCTACGTGGCCGACGGACGGGCCGGTCTGCAACTGATTGACGTGGCCAATCCGATCACCCCTAGCCTGCTCGGGTTCTTCAACACACAGCGTTCGGCATCGAGCGTCGTTGTGTCGGGCCGGGTCGCCTACGTCACCGATCACACCAGCGGGCTGCAACTGTTGAATGTGACCAACCCGCCGGCGCCGCAACTGCTCGGCGCGTACACCATTCCTGGCTATGCCTACGGCGTCACTGCGCGCGCACAACTGGTGTATGTGGCTGCGGGTTACAGCGGCCTGCAGGTGATGGACGTTCACGACCTCAACGCGCCGCGGCCCTTCGGAGCGTACAACACGCCGGCCATTGCGCGCAGCGTGGTGGTGAGCGGCAGTTTCGCTTATGTGGCCGACGACACCAGCGGGCTGCACATCATTGATGTCAGCAATGCGCCGGCCATCACCCTGCGCGGCGCCATTGACACGCCGGGCAGCGCGCAAGATGTGGCCCTCTCCGGCACCCTGGCCTTTGTGGCCGATGGTTACGGCGGCGGTTTGCAGGTGATTGATGTCAATCGCCCCATGTTCCCGGCCCGCATCGGCTCATTCGACACGCCTGGCGACGCCGAAGCCATTCGCCTGCTGGACAACCTGGCCTATCTGGCCGATGGCGTCAGCGGGCTGACCATCGTTGACATTCGCAACCCGGCCGCGCCGACCGGCATTGGCGCGGCGGACACACCGGGCTACGCGTTTGGCCTGGCGTTGACCCGTTCGGTCAGCGGCCCTCCCACCGCCACCGTGACCACCACCCTGGCCTACATCGCGGACGGCACCGGTGGCCTGCGCATTTTCGACGTCAGCGACCCGACGACGCCCACCCTGCTCGGCGCCTATACCCAGACCCAGGACGCTCATCATGTCGAAGTGGTGGGAACGGTCGCCTACCTGGCGGACGCAACCACCGGCGTCCAGGTGCTCGATGTCAGTAACCCGGCCGCGCCCATCTGGCTCAGCACTCTGGATACCCCCAGCTACGCGCGCGGACTGCACCTGCTGGGCAATTTGCTCTACGTGGCCGATGGCGAAGGCGGACTGCTCAGTGCCTACGCCAGCGATGTGCCAATCGCGCCCCAACGCTTGCGCCTGCCGCTCGTTCCCTATCGGCTCCAGGTCATCCCCTTCCCGCCGTGAGCAGGAATTCCACTCTGGGTCTATACTCCGGGTCTATAATGAGGTCTGCCTGATAAGCGAGGTATCTATGCGTTTCTTCAACACGGCCGGGCCGTCAACTGTGAAAAGCACTATTGTCTTTCTCCCCTTGAACGGATCAATCTGCCTGACATCCTGAATCTGATCGCCCAAGAGAAGTATTTTGTGCTGCATGCCCCGCGGCAGACCTCGGCTGTGGAACATCCAACCGGGCAGTCCCCCAACATCGAAGGCCCAGGCCCCCGCGCCCCCCGACTTTCTGAATGAGCCGTTTCTCAAAGCCATTGCCCAACAGGTATTGCAGGAAAATGGACCGCACGGCCCTGGGCGAGCTTTTGACGCGCTGGGCGGCACAACCAGTCATCTTGTTGCTGGATGAGGTGGATGCCCTGATCGGTGACACGCTGATCTCGGTGCTGCGCCAACTGCGTGCGGGCTATGACAAGCGACCGGCGCATTTTCCCTTGACGATCATTCTCTGCGGGGTGCGCGACGTGCGCGACTACCGCATCCGTTCGAGCCAGAGCCAGGAGATCATCACCGGTGGCAGCGCGTTCAACATCAAGGCGGTGTCACTGCGCCTGGGCGATTTCACACAGCCGGAAGTGGAGCGCCTGCTCTTGCAGCACACCGCGGAGACCGGTCAGGTCTTCGAGCCAGAGGCGCTGGCGACGGTCTGGCATTTGACGCAAGGGCAGCCCTGGCTGGTGAACGCGCTGGCCTACGAGACCACCTCCACCATGCGGGAGGGCCGCACCGCCGCCCATCACGCCGAGATGGTCCAGGAGGGGAGAACCGATCCGCCCAACCTCCTGACCAAAGCTGCGGGAACCCGGCCCGCATCGCACCGATGCTGCAAGGGTACGAATTGGAGCGTGCGGTCAGCGAGGATGACATGCGCTACGTGACCGACCTGGGCCTGATTCGCCCCACAGCCTTTGGCCCACAGATCGCCAATCCCATTTACGGCGAGATCATCCCCCGCGAGCTAACCTTTGTCACCCAGCTCAACTTCGAGAGCACCTTTCAGTCCGCCTGGTACACCCGAGCCGACGGCCGCTTGGATTTGTCCAGGCTGCTGACCGCCTTCCAGCAGTTCTTCCGCGAACATTCGGAAAGTTGGATCGAGCGGTTCGACTACAAGGAGGCGGGGCCGCAGCTTCTCCTGCAGGCGTTCCTGCAGCGCATCGTCAACGGCGGCGGCCGCGTCGAGCGCGAGTACGGCCTGGGACGCAAGCGCACCGATCTGCTGGTGCTCTGGCCGACCGCAACGCCAAACGCGGAGGGCAAAACGACTGTCCAGCGCGGCGTCATCGAGTTGAAAGTGCTGCACAAATCGCTGGAGGCAACCCTGGCCGAAGGGTTGGCGCAGACCTGGGAGTACGCCGACCGCTGCGGCGCCGAAGAGGCCCACCTGGTGATTTTCGACCGCACGCCGGCCAAACCGTGGGAGGAGAGAATCTTCCGCCGCGATGAATCGTGCCAGGGACGACCGATCACCGTGTGGGGGATGTGAGAAACCCTGCCGTAGGTCACGCCAGAGGCGCGACGGCGCTCTCTGCGACAGATCACGCTCTCCTGCGCGGGGAACGTGGTAAGATGCGCCAACCTGAACCCCTGTTGTTCGAGGAGTTTGCATGAAAGACTCGATTGCTTTGTCCGGCGCGCCATACACCGCACGCGCCGCCGCCCAACCACAGACGCGCCCGATCGTCACCACCTGGCTGTACACCGTGGCGGTCATGGTCGCGTTGATGGTGGTGGTCGGCGGTTACGTCCGCCTGAGCCGCTCCGGCCTCTCCATTGTTGAGTGGAATGCCATTACCGGTGTGGTGCCGCCGCTGACAGCACAAGCCTGGCAGGAGGAATTTGCCAAGTATCAGCAGTCGCCCGAATATCAAAAAGTCAACGCAGGCATGTCTTTGGACGAGTACAAGTCCATCTTCTATGTCGAGTACGTTCACCGGCTGATTGCGCGCCTGGTGGGGCTGGTGCTGGCGCTGCCCCTGGCCTACTTCCTGCTGCGCGGCTTCATCCCCTGGCGTCAATCCGGCGTTTACATCGGCATCGGCGCCCTGTTTCTCTTTCAGGCCTTCATGGGCTGGTTCATGGTTGCCAGCGGCCTGGTGGACCGCCCCAGCGTCAGTCACTATCGCCTGACTGCGCATTTGCTCACCGCGCTCGCGCTGCTGGCCCTTTGTTTGTGGACGGCGCTCAATCACACTTACCGGATCACACCCGCTCAGCCTGGCGTCCGTGTACGCCTTGCCTCCCTTGGCCTGGTGCTCACCGCCGTTGTGCTCCTGCAAATCACCTATGGCGGGCTGACCGCCGGGCTTAAGGCCGGCCATGTGTCCAACACCTGGCCGCTCATGTTCGGCTACCTGGTTCCGCCGGGGCTGCTGGCGCTGATCGAGCCGTGGTGGCGTAACCTGGTGGACAGTCTGGCCACGGTGCAATTCATCCATCGCTGGCTGGCCTTTGTCGTGCTCACGCTGGCCTACGTCGTCTACCGGCGTGCGGCCGGCGACGACAGCCTGCGCAGCGCCCGAACCGGTGCGGCAACCCTGGTCGCCATCGTCAGCGTGCAGATTCTGCTCGGCATCAGCGTGGTGCTCTTCGACGTGACGCTGCCGCTGGCGCTGCTGCACCAGGCCACGGCCATTACTCTGTTTGCCGCCGCCATCTTTCTCAATCACCGGCTCATTCACGCGACCGCCTGACGCGGAAAGACGAGAGCCTCTCCTCAACCCCCGACCCCTTCTCCTCTCCGCGGTACGGAGAGGAGAAGGGGGACGAGCCTCTCCTCTCCTCTCGCGGTACGGAGAGGAGAAGGGGGGGGAGCCCCCACCCCCCCCTCCCGGGGGGACGAGAGCCTCTCCTCAACCCCCGACCCCTTCTCCTCTCCGCGGTACGGAGAGGAGAAGGGGGGACGAGAGCCTCTCCTCAACCCCCGACCCCTTCTCCTCTCCGCGGTACGGAGAGGAGAAGGGGGGGACGAGAGCCTCTCCTCAACCCCCGACCCCTTCTCCTCTCCGCGGTACGGAGAGGAGAAGGGGGGACGAGAGCCTCTCCTCAACCCCCGACCCCTTCTCCTCTCCGCGGTACGGAGAGGAGAAGGGGGGACGAGATCAGGGCCGGCGTTCGAGGAGGACCGGCATGACATCGGTGAAGGGCATCAGCCCCTGCAGGCGATAGTAGGGCGCCAGCAGACCCAGGCGCCAGTCGAGGCGAGCTTCGCCATAGACCGTGGCGATGAGCCAGATGCGCGGGTACTGGCGGGCGTAGCGGCGCACGAAGGCGGCAGGGTCGCCCTCGAAGTTGGGAAAGGTCTCCCGCGGCAGCGTCATGAGCGTGGCGCGGGCCGCAATCTCGAAGGGCTGGCGCGTGGGGCCGGTGTCGAACAAAATGAGATCACCGGGCTGCGCGACCTGCGCTATCCAGGCCACAGCCGCGCGCCACTGTTCTTTGTCTGGCTCCACATAGTAGCGGAAGAGTCCTGGCAAGCTCAGCGTCAGCACCAGGGCCAACAACACCCCATGCACGCGCCACGCACGAATCTGCCGCCAACCCATGACCACCAACAGCCAAAAAGCCGGCAGACTGATGATGGCATTGCGATAGGTGAACGTCGCCGCCAGGCCGCTGAACAACAGGGGAAGCAGAACAGGCAGGGTCAGCCACAACAGCAGCAGGCTCGCCAGGGGCAATGGCGGACGCGCGCGCGTCAAACCCAGCGCGCGCGCCGCGCCGGGCCAACGCGCCGCCAGCCTCGGCAGCCCGATCAGCAGGCCGCACAGCACGGCGAGCAAACCACTACGGCCGCTAAAGCGGTAGAGCAGATCACCCAGGGTGGCAAGCGCGAAAGGCGTCTGGTGCGTCAGACTGGGCAATGTCCTTGCCTGCTGCTGAACGATGGACAGCCAGGGCCAGAAGGCCAGCCCCACGCCGGTCAGGGCCAGCGTCCAGGGCCAGAGCCATGCCCGGTAGGAGCGCCCATGCCAGGCCAACCACGCGCTTTGCACCAGGAGTACAAGGGGGCCATAGTAGTGGGTGTAGACCAACGCGGCGCTGACGAGAGCAGTCAGCAGGAGTGTGCGCGCCTGACGCCGGGCGAGCCAGCGCACGAAGCCGAGCATGGAGAGCAGCGTCAACAGCACCAGCAGGCTGAAGGAACGCGTCTCTTGGGCGAAGCGCACATGAAAATAGGCCACGGCCAGCAAAAAGGTGAGCAGCCGGCTCCAGGGCCGTTCCAGTCGCAACGCCCGCCCCAGGGTGTACAGAACGGGCAGAGCCAGCACAGAGGTCATGACCGACAGGAGGCGCAGGGCGTAGGCGCTGTCTCCCAGCACAGAGAGCCAGACATGGAGCAGGGCGTAGAACAAGGGCGGATGAACGTCCTGCTGCAGGGCGGCCAGGGTTGCATTCCAGGGCAAGGACGCCATGTGCAGCGAAAAGGCCTCATCCAGCCAGATGTCCTGCCAGTCCAGGCGTAGAAAGCGCAGACAGGCGCCCAACAGAATGATCCCCACGAGCAGCGCGTGGGGATAACGATGCATGGCCCCGCGCGCACTGCGGCGCAGACGCAGCGACAGCGGCGCGGCGCGATCAACGGACATAGGGGAAGAAGGCGCGTGGAACCCATGCATAGACAAACAACGGATAATGATACCCCAAATCAGCCTGACCCTGGTCGAGCAAATTGAAGCCACAGGTCGTCAGCGTCGCAAGACCGACGGTTGCGGCCGTGTCCGGGCCGGCGTCCAGCAGAGAGCTGTCACTGCTGCGTCCGGCCCGCCGGCAACTGAGATAATAATCGCCCAGGGCGTCGGTGACAAATCGGGGATCAACGCTCAAATCGGTTGCGCCAGGAGCGATGCCGGCATAGTTGGCCTGGCTGTTGTTCCACACATCGTTACGCACCAGGGTCGCTGTGCTGTTACTGCTGACCACGATGCCGCGCTGATTATGCGTGATGATATTGCCGCGCAGGGTGAGGCTGCTGCCGCCGGCCGCGCCGACCCCCTCTCCGGCCCCGGACAGATCGTTGTCTGTAATCGTGTTGTACAACAGGTTGGCAACCGGCCCGTCTATGGCAAAAATGCCGCCGCCCTGCACAGACGCGCTGTTCTTCACGATCAAGTTGTTGCGCAGCTCAGGCTGGGAGACGCCCTGCAGGTAGACGCCCCCGCCCAACTGACCACTGCTGTTTGTCCCTATCACATTGCCGAAAAGCAGCAGGTTGCTGCCGCTGCTGGCGACTCCGCCGCCGGTGGCGCCTGCCCAGTTGTCAAGCACGCGGCTGTTGCGCAATTCACCGCCGGCGCTGATCCAACGAATGGCGCCACCGGCTGACGTGGCGCGATTGGCCAGCAGGAGGGTGTCATGCACGATCAGCACGGCGCCGGACGCCGCGTACAGACCGCCGCCGTGGCTGCCGGCCGTGTTGGAAACGATCGTGCTGGCGCGCACGGTGAGCTCTCCCGCCGCGGCAACCTGCGCGGCCCCGCCGCGCAAGGATGCGACGTTGGCCTCGAAGCGATTGCGTGCAGCCGTCACCTGCGCCTGCTCAACCTGCAAAGCGCCGCCATCCTGCGCCTGATTACCGGCAAACAGGTTGTCATCCACCGTCATGCTGACATCATCGAAGATGCGCAGCCCACCGCCCTTGCCGCCCCCCACGTTGTCGCGCACCTGGTTCTGCTTGAACTGACCGCTGGAGTGAAGCTGCACAAGCCCCGCACCGCCATCGGAAAGCGCGGTATTGGCTGTAAACCAATTGCTGCTCACAATCGCACTGGCATTGTCGGTCACCACCAGCGCGCCGCCCATCCGGAACGCGGTGTTCGTGCGAAAATGGTTACCCGTGATGGTCGCCGTCGCGCTGCTGATCATGAGGGCGCCGCCATCCAGGCCCAGGTTGTCAGCGAAATCGTTCTCCAGCACGGCGCCATTGGCGCCAGTGCTCAGGATCAACGCGCCGCCAACGCCCGAGGCCGCGGTGTTGGTGAAGAAACGGTTGCCCTCCACCCACGGCGTGGAGGCCGACTGCAAAAGCGCGGCGCCGCCGTTCAGCCCGGCCACATTCAGCTCGAAGGTGTTGCCGCGCAGCGTCACCTGGCTGCCTTGATCGGCCACCAATGCGCCGCCGTATTGCGAAGCCACGTTCTCACGGAAGAGGCTGTCCGCCAGCGTCGGGCCGGACGCGATCAGGTAGACGGCGCCTCCGCTCACGGCGCTGTTACTCAGCCATTGGTTGCGCGTCAGCAGCCCGCTGGAGTTCCCCTGCATGAGCAGGGCGCCCCCGCTGGTCTGCGCCGAGTTGGCGCTAAACACGTTGTCCTGCAGGATCAGGTTGGCCTGGGCCGTCGTCACCAACGCGCCGCCCAGGCGCTGCGCCGTATTGTTGCTGAAGGTGTTGCGCTGCATCTGCGCCTGCGCCGCGGAGACCAAAACGGCGCCGCCATCCAGGCCGGCATTGCTCTCGAAGCGGTTTTCGTTCACCGTCGCATTGGCGTTGTTCAGAATGACGATCGCGCCGCCGCTGCCCGCGGTCGCGACGTTGCTGGTAAAGGTGTTGCTGATCACCTGCGGCGTGGATGCGCTTTGCAGCATCAGAGCGCCGCCCCCCCCCAGGTTGGCCGCCTGATTGTTGCTGAACTCATTATCGAAGAGGGTCGGGCTTGATCCCTGGTCAACCACAACCGCGCCGCCGTACTGCGTGGCCTGATTGCGGCGAAACTGATTGCCTTGCAGGGTCGGGCTGATCGTCACCAGGTAGAGGGCGCCGCCGTTCAGGGCGCGGTTCTCTTCCAGGCGGTTGCCGCTGAAAACCAGGTTGGTGTTCGGATTGAAAAGCGCCGCCCCCCCCAGGTTGGCCGCCCGATTCGCGCGCCAGATGGTGTCCTGCAACGTCACCGGGCTGGCAGCGGTTGCCGTGCCGCTGGTGGCCAGGGCGCCGCCATTGCGGCCGGCCACATTGCCATCGAACGTACACTGGTTGCGCACTACCAACGTGGAGCGATCCACCTGGATGCCCGCGCCGTCCAACAGGGCTGTGTTGCTGATGACCGTCGTGCGCTCCAGCGTCACCTGCGAGGCAAGATCAACCGCGATCCCACCTGCACTCCCAGTGACCGATTCGTTGCCGCGCACCGTGACTTGATCGAGCCACATCGTGCTCTGATTCGCAACAGTGGCACCAGCCCCGCGCCGGGTCGCGCGGTTCCCCTCGATGACAACCTGGCTGAGCGTCGCGGTTGCCAACTGAAAGAGGAACAGACCGCCCCCGCTTTCGCTGGCCGTATTGCTGATGATCGTGGTGTTGCGCAGGGTGATCGAGCTATTGGCGTCGTACACGCCGATGCCGCCGCCGCGCAGGGCCGTGTTGTGACGAATGATGCAGTTCTCTACGATCGGTTTGGCGCCGGAGATGGCGGCGATGCCGCCGCCGAAGTTACTGATGGCAAAATTGTACTCAATAATCAGGTTGCGCAGCGTGGGCGAGGCCCGGTACAACTCGACGCCGCCGCCTTCGACCGAGCGGCCATTGCGCACGGTAAACCCGCTGACCACCGTATCCGGCCCCAGGGCGGCATCGAGCGACGTGATGACATGATCGGCCTGATTGCCATCAATGATCGTGGTCGCGGGGTCGGCGCCCTGCACCGAAACCCCCGCCTTGAGCATGATGTTCTCGACGTAAACACCCGCCAACACATCCACCAGATCGCCCGCGGCCGAGGCGTTGATGGCCGCCTGAATGCTGGCATAGGCGCATCCCACGGGACACACGGTGCGCACAACGGTTGGCAGCGCCGGTTCGCGGGCAGCGCGCACGCCGGGAAGCAGCAATGGCAGCAATGGCAGCAATGAAAGAATAATGAAAAACCAGGCACGCAAGACAATCATAATCCTCTCCGTCAATGAATCTACAGGCTGACAATGGGATCAGCAGTAACCATAACCGGAAATCAGTCTATCAGGTCATCATACGAGAGGCAATAGTAATGAAGTCACAGGAATGAAGTCACAGGAATGAAGGTGCAGTTCCCGTAGGTCCGGCCTCCTGGCCGGACAACGTTGGACGAGAGAAGCAAACTCTGCGAGAGAGGGTGTCGTCACGCCGGAGACGTGACCTACGGTTCCCCGTTCCCGTAGGTCCGGCCTCCTGGCCGGACGACGTTGGATGAGAGAAGCAAGCTCTGCGAGAGAGGGTGTCGTCACGCCGGAGGCGTGACCTACGGCAGACTGCCCAAACCTATTTCGATACCTCGCGCCCCGCGTAAAGGCGCTGGTAGAACTCGCGGTAATGCTCGCCGCTCTTGATCTTGCGCCACCACCATTCATTGGCCTGGTACCAGCGCACCGTTTTGACCACCGCCTCCGCGCACGAATGGCGCGGCTGCCAGCCCAAAGCCTTGAGCTTGCTCACATCCAGGGAATAGCGGCGATCATGCCCGGGGCGGTCCGTCACCGGCTGAATCAGGCTGGATGGCTTGCCCAGGGTGTCGAGCACCAGGTGGGTCATCTCCAGATTGCGCAGTTCGCTGCCGGTACCCACATTGTAAACCTCGCCGATCTGACCGTGCTGCAAAACGGCATCAATGCCTTCGCAGTGATCTTCGACGTACTGGTAATCGCGCATCTGCAGGCCGTCGCCGTACAGCGGCAGCGGTACGTCATCCATTGCGTTGGTGACAAAGAGCGGAATGACCTTCTCCGGGTACTGATAAGGCCCGATGTTGTTGGAGCCACGCGTAATCGTCACCGGCAGGCCGTAGGTGATGTGGTACGCGTTGACCATCAGATCAGCACTGGCCTTGCTGGCCGCGTAGGGCGAGCGCGGCTCCAGCGGGTCGGTTTCGCGCGATGAGCCAACGGGTACATGGCCGTACACCTCATCGGTAGAAATCTGGTGGTAGCGCTCCAGGTTGAAGCGCCGCGCCGCCTCCAGCAAAACATACGTGCCATAGACATCGGTCTTGACGAACGCGTCGGGATTCATGATCGAACGATCTACGTGCGACTCGGCCGCAAAATTGACGATGGTGTCAATCTGATGGTCTCGAATAGCCGCGGCCACCGTGTCAGCGTCAGCAATATCGCCCAGAACAAAGGCGTAGCGCGGATCGTCGTCCGCGTCGAGCAGGTTGTCCAGGTTGCCGGCGTAAGTCAGCTTGTCGTACACCACCACCTTGATGTCTGCATATTTACGCAGCAGGTAGTGGGTGAAGTTGGCGCCAATGAAGCCCGCGCCCCCGGTAATCAGATAGTTACGCACAGTCAGTCATTCCTCTTCATCTTCTCTTTTTTGCCCGCGGCGGCTCTTTACAGGATGCCGATACGGCTGTGATCGCCCAGGGTCAGCTTGAGCGCCTTCGGCTTGATGGGCGAGCGTGCCACCTCGACGTAACGGCCGACCAGGCTGTCCTCGATGCGGCTCGCAATGCCCACGATACGGCTGTGTTCCAACACGATGCTGTGCTCGATTTCGCTATCCTCGATCACGCAGTGATGGTAGATGGAGGTGAACGGTCCGATGTAGCTGTTGATGATACGCGTGTTCTCACCGATGATGGCCGGGCCGCGAATCACGCTGTTGATGATCTCCGCGCCTCGCTCGACCGTCACTTTGCCGCCAATCTGCGAATCGCGATCCACATAGCCAAGCATGACATGTTCGATCTCGTCCAACACACGGCTGTTGGCTTCCAGCATGTCAATCGGTTTGCCGGTGTCAATCCACCAGCCGCGGTGGACGTAGGGATGAACCTGGTAGGCGTTATCTACCAGCCACTGAATGGCATCGGTGATTTCCAACTCGCCGCGCCACGATGGCTGGATGCCGTTGACCGCCTCGAAGACGTGATGATCGAACATGTAGATGCCGACCAGCGCCAGGTTGGAGCGCGGGTTGCGCGGCTTTTCCACCAGGCGCACGATGCGCTGGGTCTCGTCCAGTTCGGCCACGCCAAAGTGCTGCGGCTCGGCCACCGGCGTCAGCACAATCTGGCTGTTCCACGCGCTGGAGGCAAACTCGCGGATCAAGGGACTGATGCCGCCTTCGATGACATTGTCGCCCAGGAACATGACGAAGCGATCATCGCCCAGGAACTCCTGGCTGATCTTGACCGCGTGCGCCAGGCCCGCCGGAACCTCCTGCGCAATGAACGTCGTCTTCACGCCCCAGCGGCTGCCGTTGCCCACCGCCTCGCGCACCTGGCGCGCGTTGTCATCCACGCCCACCACGATGCCGATGTCTTGAATACCGGCATCGCGAATGGCTTCGATCACCCGGAACAGGACCGGTTTGTTGGCGACCGGCACCAACTGCTTGGCGTTCGTGTATGTCAGCGGATAGAGGCGCGAGCCTTTGCCGCCGCTCAAAATGAGTCCTTTCACAAAACTACCTCTCTGTCAGGGCTTCCCAATTGATTTCACCTGTAATATGGCCGCAAGCTGCGGTCAGGCGCGGCATTGTTCAACACGCTGCCCACGATGCGCGCGTTGACCTTGGCGAGCAGTTGCTGGGCGCGCTGTGCATGCTCCCGCCGCGTCCCGTTGGCATTGACAACCAGGAGCACCCCATCCACCTGCGAGGCCAGAATAGCCGCATCGGTCACCACCACCACCGGCGGTGCATCGAAGAGGACCAGATCGGACAGCGCGCTGAGCGCGGTCAGCAGCGCGGCCATGCGCTGCGACGCCAGCAGTTCGGTGGGGTTGGGCGGCAGGGGGCCGCTGGTCAACACGCGCAGCCCTGGCACCTCCGTCGCCTGCAAAACGGTCGCTTGCAGAGAGAGGTTCTGCAGGCCCTTTTCATCTGCCAGCGCCGTGGTCAACCCGGTGGCATTACTGATGCCAAACAGCTCGTGCTGGCGTGGGCGGCGTAAGTCGGCATCCACAATGATAACCCGGCGCCCCGCCTGCGCCTCGGTCACGGCCAGGTTAGCCAGCACGGTGGATTTGCCCTCTTCTGGCCCGGCTGAGGTGATGAGCATGGTGCGCAAGGGCCGGTCAAGGCTGGAGAAGGTGAGATTGGTGCGCAGGCCACGATACGCTTCGGCAATGGGTGACCGCGGGTCTTGCAGGGTCACCAGGTCTTTCGTTGTCATGATTCGTTTCCCTCTCGCTCGCTAGTCGGCCTGCGCGGGAATGGCGCCGAGCACCGGCAGCCCCAGGTGCTTTTCAACCGCCTGCGGGGTGCGCAGCACATCGGCATCCAGCCACTCCAGCCACAAGATCAGGATCGTGCCCAGAACCGCGCCCAACACCAAGCCGGCCGCGCCGTTCAGGGTGGGATTGGGCCGGAACAGCGGCGCATCAATGACATGGTCAATCACCTTGACCTCGATGCGGTCACGCTTGTCCTGTTGGTTGTAGTATGCAGTGCGTTCCTCCACAAAGATGTCGGACAGGGTCAGGGCAATCTGCCGGGCCACATCCGGGCGTTCATCTTTGGCATCAATCTGGATGGTGAAATTCGAGGAGTCGGAGCTGACCTCCGTGCGCTCCAGCAGATCGTAGGTGGTCATGTCCAACTGTGCGCGGTCAATGACCTTCTGCGCCATGTCATGGGTGTCAATGTTGATGACGAAATTGCGCAGCAGGTCCTTCGCGGTATTCCCCAGGCCCCAATCTGGCGTGCCTGGCACCACGCTCACCTTGGCGCTGGCGCGGTAGATTTTGGTCTGCGTCAGGCTGAAGCCAAACGCGGCCGCGGCCGCCAGCAGCGCCAGGGCGATGATGATCCAGCCGCGTTTACGCAGGATATTCAGATAATCTTGTAGTTCCATGAGTCTTGCCGACGTCTCGCTTCCGTTATCTGGCTGTGCAAGCCAAACGTCTGATCTCCGTTTGGGTAATGGGGGGCGTCTGTGATTCTACCACACGAATGAAAAAGCCCCAATCCCCAGCAATCAGGGCCGTTAGCGCCGGGGAATCTCAGCAAGCACCGCCAGCCCCAGGGCTTCAAGGTCGGCGCGGTCGCGCACGCAGGTATCCAGGTAATCCAGGAAGAAGCACAACGCCAGCCCGACCAGCAGCGCCAGGGCCAGGCGCAGTGGTAATTCGAGCTGCGCGCGCAGGCCCGGCCCGGCCGCGCTCACCTGGGGGCCGTCAATCAAGATGGCCGCGATCGGCACCGGCTCGGCGTCGCGATTGAGCAGGCCCGCGTAGAAGGCGCCCAGGTCGGCCTGCATCGTCTGGCTGATGGCGACCATGATCTGATTCAGTTCCCCGGCATGGCCCCGGCTGACGCTGAGGGTCAGAATGCGGTGCAGTTTGCCGGTCTGGGTGCTGCCTTGAATGGCGCCAGGGGAGAGGGCCAATCCGCTGTCCGCGAGGTGACGGCTGACGGCCGCAGCAAATGCGCTGCCCTTGACAATCTCGCTCAGGTCGTCAATCAGGTACTCGCTGCCCAACCAGGTGTAGTAGCGGTCGTAGGTGTAAACGCTGGCCGGCCGCGGCTCTGGCTGCAAACCAACGTTGTAGCGCATGGACGCCGTGTAGATAGGGGGCGGCGCCTGCCAGGGACGCAGCGTGACCAGGCTGAACAGGGCGACCAGCGCAACCAGGGCCAGCGGCAACCACCAGCGGCGTAAGATGATGTTCCAATAGTGACGTAATTCCATAGTAAGATCGCCTCGTAAGATCGCCTCGATAGGTTCGGCGGTTGAAACCGCAGCAACGATTGCGAAGCCTGCCTGACGCAGGCGGACGCGGTAGCGTCAGGGCGCGGCGTCGCGTAGGGGGCGGGTCGCCTGGCGCAGGGCCGCGCGATGCGCGTCCAGCTTTTGGGCGATGATGGTTTCCATGTCGCGACGGAAGCGCGCGGCGCTGAAACGTTCAGCATGGCGCCGAATCTGGTCAGGATCAAGAGTCAGCGATTCGAAGCGACGCACGGCCGCCTGCAATGACTCGACGCGCGGTTCACTGAAAAGGATGCCGGTTTCGCCATCCACAACGGTGTCGAACGAGCCGCCGCCGGCAAAGGCGATGACCGGGCGGCCGCACGCCTGCGCTTCCAGCGGGGCAATGCCAAAATCTTCCAGGCCAGGAAAGATGAAGGCGCGACAGTTCTGAAAAAGCTCGACCAGGCGCGCCCAGGAGACCCGGCCCAGGAAGGTGACGTTCGGCCCGGCAATGGCGCGCAGGCTGTCGAGGTCGCGGCCTTCACCGTAGACCAGCAGGGGGAGTCCAAGCTGGGTGAAGGCGCGCACGGCCAGGTCAACCCGTTTGTAAGGGATCAGCCGGCCGCCGGCCAGGTAGTAATCGCCCGGCGGCCGGCCAGAGGGGACGAAGCGCTCGGTGTCCACCGGCGGGTAGATGATGGTGCTGGCGCGGCCGTAGTATTTTTCAATGCGCCGCTGCACCGCGCGCGAGATGGCGATGAAATGGTCAACCCGATCTGCGGCCAGCCGATCCCACAGGCGAAAATAGCTGAGTAGCGGGCGTAGGGCCAGATTAGCCAGGCGCGAAAGGCCGCCCTCGCGCTGCGCATACGAATCGAAGTTCCAAATGAAGCGGGTGGGGGTCAGGCAGTAGCAGAGGTGCAGGGTTTCCGGACCGGTGATGACGCCGTGGCAAAAACCGCTCTTGTTGCTGACGACCAATTCGTAGCGACTCAGATCGAACTGCTCGAAGGCCAGCGGATAGAGCGGCAGATAGGTCTGATGATGGGTGAAGACGCCAGGCAGGCGCTGCATGAACGAGGTGTGAATGTCCCAGGTGGCAAACGCGGGACGCTGCCGGGCCAGGGCCGACCAGTAGATGCTGGTGTAGATGGGCGGGCGCGGCCAGAATTGGGTCAGCGCTTCCAGCACGTTTTCAGCGCCCCCAACCTGGTTGAGCCAATCATGGACAATGGCAACAGACACGAGTGTGTTTCACTGCACTTTCTGCGGGCTAGCGCGCCCGCAGCAGGCTGCGTCTCCAGGCCACGAACAAGCCGGTCGTCAGCAGCGCCAGGAGAACCTGTGCGCTGCGCAGCAAGTTGGGGCCGGCGGGAGCCGCGGGGGTATGCGCCGATGAATCTTGCGCCGTGACCGCGCGGTCAGCCGGCGGCGCCATCAGTTCGATGATGGGGGCGCCGGTCGCGGGCACCGTGGTGACAAGCGCACCCGACGCGCCGGCGGATGGTGCGGGTGGGGGCATGGTTGTAGCAACTTCAGTGCCCGGTGCGCGCGACGCCATCACAACCGTGGTGGCCGTCGGCGTCGTCGTCGCCTGCGCGGCGGCAGCGACGACAATCTCTGTGGCAGCAGTCGGCGACGGGATTGCTTCTTTGGCCGCCGCAATGGCCGGCGTGGCCGCTGGAACCATTTCAACCACCACCGTCTCAGACGCCTTGAGCGCCATGGGCGCGCTGGCCGAAGGCATCGTCCGACTCAGCGTCAGGTCACCCACAGAAAGCACGATGAATAGCAGCGCGGCGATGGCCATGCCATTGCGCAGCAGGGCGGGGGAGAACAGCGTGCGCCACCAGGGCGCGGCCGCGTCACCCGCTCCCCGCGTCGGCATGACATCCACCTCACGCAGGGTGAACGAACGCGGCAAACTCGCGCGCGGCAGCGCCTTGACCAGGGTCACGGTCTGCTGCAAGGAGGCCAGGCGCCAGGCGGTCTCTGAGTCTTGCGCAAGCGCGCGTTCGACCTGGGCGCGCTCCTGCGCGGTCACCTCGCCGTCGAGGTAGGCCGAAAGCAGTTCGTCGGCGATCTTCAGTTGGGGTTGGCGATCAAGATGATTGCTGTTCATGGCGTATCACATTCGACACCGGGCTGTGCGCGGGCGGTCACCGGCCATCAATGTCATTTTCCAGACGGTAACGCTGGGGCAATAGTTCCGCACGCTGCATCAGCAGATCGCGCAGACGCGCGCGGGCGCGACTGAGGCGCGATTTGACAGTCCCCAAGGGCACATTGCAAATGTCGGCCACTTCCTGGTAGGGAACGCCCTCGATGTCGGCCAACACGAGGGTCAGGCGTTGATCGGGCGGCAGGCTGTTGACGCTGCGGCTGATGAAGGCGCTCAGTTCCTCGCGCAGGGCGCGCGCCTCCGGGCCTTCACCGGGATGAACCAACGCCTCCGCGTAGTCCGGGTCTTCGGCCAGGTCGTCCAACGAACTGACGCCGTGACGGCCTCGCGCCCGCAGCCAATCGTAGCAATTATTGGTGACGATGCGCAGGAACCACGCCTTGAACGAGCCGCCGCGGTAGGTCTTCAACCCCCGAAAGGCCTTGATCGCGGCTTCCTGCACGGCGTCCGCGGCCGCGTCGGTGTCATCCAACATGCGATAGGCCACATTGTAGGCCAATGCCTGGTGATGTTGAAGCAGTTGGTTGAAGGCTCGCAGTTCGCCGCGCACAGCGGCGGCTATCAAGGCTTGTTCATCCATAGTCGGTTGGCCTGGTGCCGGCCGACGTCAGCTTGCCTGCTGGCGCCGCCTGGCGTTTTAGTCTACTTGACGAAACGTTCATCTTGCACTATACTGCACTATAGTCTTACAGCGCTTTCGTAAACGCCTGCCTCCAGCACGCCGAAGTGGCGGAATAGGCAGACGCGACGGTCTCAAAAACCGTTGAGGTGCGAACCTCGTGTGGGTTCGAGTCCCACCTTCGGCATCGGATTATACCAGGTGTTTACGAAAGACGCTAAACCTTTTTGGAGGAATGAAGGGGCTGGCCCGGCTCCGGTGCGGTGTTGTTGCCCACCAGACCAAGCAGCCCTTTATTTTATGGACTTACACCAGCGACACTTGGCCCGGTTTGTGTCAGTGTGCGGCCCCGTGCTCATGCTCGTGGTCATAACCGCGCTGCTGACGGGGTGTGCGCTGCCGCAGATCGCATCCAATGCCGCGAATCTCAGCCTGGATGACAAAGAAGCGCGTGCGCTCCAGATTGCCCAGGAGTATGTGGCCGATCAGAATGTAGACAAGGCGAAATCGAGCCTGGCAGATCTGCGCTTACCCAATAGCGCGCAGTGGGTGGCGCTGGTGGCCGAGAAGTATATCGGCGAGCAGCGCGACCGTGAGCAAACTCGTGCATTGGTCCTGCTCGCCCAGGCCCTGGGCAGTGGCAGCACACGCATGGCGCTCTTTGTCGCCACGCCCACACCGACTCACTCACCGACGCCGCTGCCGACGGCCACACCAACGCCTTCGCCCACAGCGTCCCCCACCGCGACGGCCACTGCGACACCTTTACCAACCGAAACGCCGACCGCCGCGCCCACGGCAACGAAGGCGCCGCCAAAACCAACCGTGGTGAGGGCGACGTCTACGCCGCGGCCCCCCACGGCTACCCCGAAACCGTCGGTAGATTATCGTGTCATCAAGGCCCGGCTGTTATCCAAAGATGAAAATCATGGTTGTGAAGGCAACCATAACTTCTACTTCCAGGTCATTGATGTCAACGGGGCGCCGGTCAACGGCGCGGTTGTGCTGCGCATCTACTCTGGCGAAACCAGCGTTGCGGGCAGCAAAGACTCCCCCTGGATGCTTGGCACGCAGGACCAGGGCTGGGGACAATTCGACATCTACAAGAACGGCGATCAACTGAAAGTGATCGCTGACCCGTCCAAAGGCGAAGTAGCCAGCGAAGTCACGCGCGCGATGGGTGTTCGCGATGAGGAAATCCCGATTCCTGAACTCATCGGCGCCGGCTATTGTAGTTCTGAAGCGGAATGTACACAGTTGGTGGCTGAAAACCATCTCTGCCGCTTCCACTACTCCTACGAAGTCATATTCCAGCGAACCTGGTAAGGGCAGACAATACCGACGTGTGACCTTGCCCCGCCGGTCACGCAATCAATATCAGCGACTCAACCCGCAGGTCGCGCCATCATCCCGCTACAGAAATCAGCACGACGGGAGGGTAGCAACTTTGAAACAAGACTTGATTCGAAACACCCCACTCTTTGCCGACCTGACGGCGGCAGAGCAGGAGGCCATCTGCGAACGACTGTATCCAGAGCAGTTTGCACGTGGCGCGCCGATCTTCGAACAAGGAGACCCGGCAGAGCACCTGTATCTGATCCAGTCAGGCTGGGTGCGCATTGTCGGTCCCGAAGGCGCGGCCCTGGCCAGCCTCGGGCCGGGCAGTGTCTTCGGCGAAGCCGATGTGTTCCTGGGGCGCACGCGCAGCACCTCCGCCCAGGCCGTGGCCAACATCGAAGCCTTTGTTCTGCACAGCAGAGACCTGAGCGCCTTGCTGGAGCGCAACCCACAGATGGGTGTGCGCCTCAGCCAGGCCTTTGGGGGCAACCTGGCGCAGATGGAAAGCTATCTGGCCCAGCGCTTGAGCGATCTCCCCGGCTTCGGCGACCTGCGCAGCGACCAACTGGCCCAGGTGGTACACCATCTGCAGCCGCAAACCATCGCACAGGGCCGCAGCGTTTTCCAACGCGGCGAGAAGAGCAAGGGCCTGTACATCATCGAACAGGGCGCCCTGCAGATTGGCAGCGGTGACAGCTTCGTAGAACTGATGCCCGGCCAAATCGCCGGTGAAATGGCGCTCTTGGCCGACAAGCCGCATACGCAGGATGCCCGCGCGGTGGAAGAGACCCTGCTGTGGTTCCTGCCCCGCAATGACTTCAGCGCCCTCACCACAGTCATTCCTGAACTACGCACCGTCCTCAGCCGCAACCTGCGCAGCACACTGTCCGCGGCCGATCAAACCAGCGCCGTCAATCAACTGCGCACGATGCCCCTCTTCGCCGGTGTGTCTGACGAGGTCCTGCGGGCCATCGCGCGGCGGATGCTGCTGCAGCACGTGCCCGCACGCCAGATCATCTTCCGCCAGGGCAGCGCAGGCGAAGCCCTCTACCTGGTAGAAAATGGCGACATCGAGCTGACATCGTCCCTGGAAAGCCCGGACGATGTGCTGGCACGCGTGGGCGTGGGCGGCTTCTTTGGCGAAATGTCTCTGCTCACCGGCCGCCCCAGCGCGGTCAACGCACGTGCCGTCAACGAAACCAATCTCTGGGTTCTCTACCGCAAGGACTTCGAGGAACTGACCGGTCAGTATCCTGCGCTGAGCATGGCCATCAGCCGTGCCCTGGCCGCACGCCTGGCCGATGCGGACGAACGTTTCGTTGATCGGCACCTGCAGAGACTGCCGCTGTTTGCCGGCCTGTCCAGTCAGCAGTTGGACGACGTGGCCTCTCATTTGACGCCGGAGCGCTTCCGTCGCGGCGAGACGATCTTTGTGCAAGGCGAGCCGGGCCACACGCTGTATCTGATCGAAACCGGTCGCGTCAGCCTGACCACTGTGGACGGCGGGCAAGAGTACGAACTGCCCACGCTGCACAGCGGCGATTTCTTCGGCGAGCGATCCTTGCTCACCGGGGACTCACACACCACCTCCGTCGTGGCGCAGACCGATGTGGATTTATGGACGCTGGGCCGCGAGGACTTCGAGTCCCTGGTGCAGCACTATCCAAGCCTGGCCCTGAATATCAGCCGTGCCCTGACGCGGCGCCTGCACCAGAGCGAAAACCGCCCCATGCAGGTGCGCCAGGCGCAGACAACCGTCACGGCGTCGCTGCCGGTCGCACCGGCACACCCGCTCATGGCGCCCCGCGCGACGGCGCCCATGCCAGCGGCGCCATCGCGCCGCCCTGCGCCAATGGCGTCGGCCGCCGCATCGCAAGCGCCGGCCGGCCTCTTTGGCGCGATCTGGGGCCTGGGACAGTCGGCCAACAATCTCTCCATCTGGTTCCAGTCACGCACCACCGGCACCAAACTGCGCCTGGTGGCTGTCATTCTGCTCTTCATCTGGCTGTGTGGCATTGCAGCGCCGCTCAGTCTGTTCAATGCCATCAGCCAGCGCAACGCCAGCTTGGGCGCGGCCAACCTGGTGGCGCTGACGCAGCGGAGCTGGCGCAACACCGTCGGTTCATCCGCGCCGGCGTTGGCGCTCAAGAGCGGCCAGACCATCGCCCTGGCGCCCGCACTCCCCAGCCTGCCGACAACCCCCACCTGGACGCCGGCCCCCACCGAAACGCTGATTCCAACGGAGACGCCGCTGCCGACCGCGACCCCCACGGAGACACCGCTGCCCACCACGACACCCCTGCCGACCGCAACGCCGACCAACACGCCGGCCCCTACCGCCACGGCACGCCCTGCGCCCGCGGCCGCACGCGTGGCGCCGGCGCAGCAAAAGGCGGCCCCCCAGTCCGAAGCGCCAAAATCTGGCAATCAGTACGTGCTGAAGGAAATGCGCCGTCTGACCCCGTGCGAGAACAAGGGCAACCACAACATCTTCGGCCTGGTCATTGATGCGGCCGGCAACCCCATTGACGGCATCACCTTCATTCAGACGCCGGGCGATAACCCGGGCGAGGTTCTGGACAAGAACGTCAGCGGCTCCAAGGGGCCGGGCAAGTTCGAATTCGTCATGTGGAAGGGCGCGCAGTACGCGGTCTTTGCCACCAACGACGGGCAAAGCCCCAGCGGTAGCGACATCGCCCGCCCGATGCACTCCAACTTCATTGACGAAGCCGAATGCGCCCCTGGCGAAGGCGGCAACACCCTGTTCCATAACTCCTTCGCGGTCGTTTTCGTCAAGACCCGCTAACGCGGCGCCGTCCCGCGGCGAACCAACAACAAAAAGATGGTCAAGGCCCACGTCCTTGACCATCTTTCTTTTTGGGGCTTGCTTCGCGAATCGCACGCTCTATGTTACAATAGGCCCGTTCTGCCGGGCGGGCAGACACAGTCAGTTCAGGAGACAACAGACGAATTGAAGACGATCAAGACGATCAAGAAGATCAAAAAGATTAAGATGAGACCCATGCTCATGCTGCTGCTGATCCTATCTCTCGCCGCGTGCAACCAGGTTGCGCCCCCCACCGCATCGCCGGTTACGCCGCCAGCGGTCGCCACGGCCACCAGCGAACCTGCAGCCACGGTCATCCCTGCGGCCACGCGGACATCTGAACCAACCACAGCGCCGACGGCAACACCGGCGCCGCCAACAGAAACGCCCACAGTCGAACCGACCGCCCGGCCCACGCTCGACCCGGCCGCCCTGGACAAGTCCACGCGCAACATCAAACAGAAGAACCTGCCCACCTGCGTCGTGGACGGCGTCACCCTGCGCATTGACCTCTACCGCCTGCCCGAAGTCAAAGGCCCGACCCCGACGATCATCTACATTCATGGCGGTGCGTGGATGAATGGCAGCAAAAAGGGCGGTTATGGACTATCGGTGATGCCGCAGTTGGTCGTGCGCGGCTACTCCTTCATCGCCATCACCTATCGCCTGGCGCCAGAGGCCAAATTCCCGGCCATGATCGAAGACATCAAATGCAACATCCGCTTCTTGCGTGCGCACGCCGCGGAGTACAATCTCGATCCGACCCGCTTCGGCATCCTGGGCAACAGCGCGGGCGGGCACCTGGCCGCCCTGGCAGCCGTCACCGATGAACGCGCCGGCTTCGACGGCGCCGGCGGCTATGCCGAGCAGTCCAGCCGGGTCCAAGTGGCCGTGGACATGTACGGCCCCACCGACCTGACTGCACCCGAAATCACCGAGAAACCGGAATTCAAGCGCATGATCCAACAGGTGTTTGGACTGACCGACTCCACGTCAGACTTGCTGTGGCGCGCCAGCCCCCTGTTTCAGGTCACGCCCGATGACCCGCCCACCCTCATCGTGCATGGTGAACAGGATACAACCGTACCCTTGCAGCAATCACAACGTTTCTACGATCAGTTGAAAGCCGCCGGCGTGCCCACGGAGCTGATTCTGGTCAAGAATGCCGCACACGGCCTCGTGCCCGAGGGCGGCGAACTCAGTCCCAGCATTGACGAGGTCAATCGTCGGATTGCCGATTTCTTCGATCGCTATCTGCGCCTAAACCGTTGAGGTAACAGGTGTCAGCACGATGACCGGGATGGGTCGCCCGCCGGTGCGCACCTTGTAGGCCTGATAGCCGGGATAGAGTTTGACCGCGGCCGCCCAATAGGCGTCGCGTTCCGCGCCCTCGGTCTCCCGTGCGAGGTAGACGCGCTCCTGCCCGCGCAGCAAGACGCGGGCCTGCGGATGGGCGCGCAGGTTGTGATACCAGGCCGGGTAGTGCGCCTGACCGAAGTTAGAGGCAAAGATGACCAGGCGTTCGCCATCTTCGACGGCCACCAACGGCACGGTGCGCGGTTGACCGCTCTTGGCGCCGGTCGTCGTCAGCGAGATGATGGGCAACCCGGCCAACAGACTGGTGACAGAACTGCGTCCATGCGTCCAGCGCAAGACCGGGCGGTCCAGCAGGTGCATGAGCCGGGCAAACAACCAGGAACCTGGCTTCGACCAGGCCAGGGGCAGAATCAAGCGCCGCCAACCACTGGGTACACGCACGTTGGGCGTCAAAGGCGTCTCCATTTTCTTTCAGCTCTCCGATTCACTCCACAAACGCCACAACTTCGATCTCCACACGCGCATCAGCCGGCAGCGCCCCCGCCTGAATGGTGGAACGCGCGGGCGGGTTGGAAGCAAAAAAGCGGGCGTACACGCCGTTGAAGGCTTTGAAATCGGCGATGTCGGCCAGGAAACAGGTGGTCTTGACGACATTTTCCATGCGGCTGCCGGCGGCCTCCAGAATCGCGGCCAGGTTCCTGAGCGCCTGCTCGGTCTGTGCTTCCAGGCCATCCACCAGCTTGCCCGTTGCCGGGTCCAGGCCCAACTGCCCGGCGGTGTAGATCAGGTGCCCCACTTTCACCCCTTGCGAATAGGGACCGAGCGCCGCGGGCGCGTGCGGGGTCGAGATGATTGTCTTTGACATACGCTTCACTCCGTGTCGAAAAGTTTACTCAGCCAGCGCTTGTTCCAGCAACTGGCGCACCACCGTTTGATTGGCCTTGCCGCGCGTGGCCCTCATCACCTGGCCGATCAGAAAATTGAGCAGATTGAGGTTGCCCGCCCGATACTTGGTTGCCTCCGTGGGGTTAGCCACGATGACCTCGCGTACGATCGCGTGCAGCGCATCGCTATCGCTCACCTGGGCAAGGCCTTCCGTCTCCACAATGTCCGCGGCCGCCTGGCCGGTTTCCAGCATGGTCGCGATGACCCGTTGCCCGATGTTGCGGTTGATGATGCCGCGATCAAGCAGGGTCAGCAGCGCCGCCAGGTTGTCGGGCGTTACCTTGAGCGACCTGATGTCCTGGTTCGCACTGGACATGGCGCTGAAGAGAGGCCCAGTGATCCAGTTGCAGACCTCACGACCCGCGCCGCCATAGGCAGCAACCGTCGCTTCGAAGTACGCGGCTACCGCCTGCGTCGCGACCAGGGTTGCTGCATCGTTGAGATTGAGTCCATACTGAGCCATGAAGCGCGCCTGCTTGGCGTCGGGCAGTTCGGGCAGGGTCGCGCGCAACTGCTCCACCAACTCCCGCGTGATACGCAACGGCGGCAGGTCTGGCTCCGGGAAATAGCGATAATCATGCGCCGATTCCTTGCTGCGCTGCACAAACGTGCGCCCTTCCGCCTCATTCCACCCCAGCGTCACCTGCTGCAGCGTGCCGCCCCGCTCGATCGTCTCGATGTGGCGCTTGACTTCGTACTCCACCGCGCCGCGCACCGCGCTGAAGGAGTTCAAGTTCTTGATCTCCACCTTGACGCCGTATTCACCCTGGGCGGCCTGCAACAGCGTGCGCACCGAAACGTTCGCCTCGCAGCGCATGGCGCCCTTCTCCATGTCGCCGCTGCTGGCGCCGATGTAGCGCAGAATCGTGCGCAGCTTGGTCAGGTAATCATACGCCTCCTGCGCGCTGTTGAGATCCGCTTCGGTCACGATCTCCAACAGCGGCATGCCCGACCGATTGTAGTCGAGCAAGCTGTAGGTGACGCCATTCTGGTTCATGTGCTTGGACTTGCCGGTATCTTCCTCCAGGTGCGCGCGCCGTACGCGAATCACCTTCGGCCGGCCGTCATCGCCGGTGATCGTCAGACTGCCGCCCAGGCACAATGGCAGCTCATATTGACTGATCTGATAGCCTTTGGGCAGGTCGGGGTAGTTGTAGTTCTTGCGCGCAAAAACGGCTGTTTCGGCAATCTCAGCAGCGAGGGCCAGGCCGGTGCGAATGGTCTGCTCCACCGCGCGGCGGTTGATGACCGGCAGCACGCCCGGCATGCCCAGGCAGACCGGACAGACGTGTGAGTTGGGCGGCGCGCCAAAGACGGCCGCATCGCACGCGCAGAACATCTTCGACGCTGTTTGTAGTTGGGCGTGGACTTCCATGCCGATGACAACTTGGTATTGGGTCATGGTCAACTCGTTGAGTAAGGGTATCTTCTCAATTTATAGGGGCGCACCCTTGCGGTCGCCCACGCGGGCAGGTGCAAGGCCATGCCCGCTCGCTCGCATTATACTCGCATTATACCATCTTCACCGCGATCACGGAAAAGAGCCTGAGAGAGCGTCACCGCCGGGGAGTGCCTGCGTCTCGCCCGCCGCTCATGTCCCCAACGTATCACAGGCACGCCTGAGTTGCCAACCTTTTGGCAACATTGCAACTCCGCTCTTGACACCGTATGCATGTTAGGTTAAAGTTATGCTGCAAGCGGGCACGAATTGCGCCTGTTTCCTTAGGCGAAAAAGTGAAGCCTATTCCCGCTTGCAGCATAGCAAGACATTATCGCCCTCCGATTGAGCGAACGAAGTCATGCGTCGTACACACCTGGTTGGCCGTCTGGTCAACCCTTGAAAAAATCGAACTGGACATTGAGCATGAACGATGAAACCCCAATCAGCAACGCCGCGCCGGTGCATGCACCGCTGACACGCTGGGATCGCAACTTCAAGCGCAACGTGGCCGTTGGCATGATCCTCACCGGCCTGCTGCTGATCTACCTGAGCCGGGCCGTGATTGCCACGCTGATCATGGCCGCCATCCTGGCTTACCTCATTCATCCGATGGTCAACCGGTTGATGCACCTGCGCCTGCCGCGCGGCCTCGTGACCGGCCTGGTCTACCTGTTCGTCGTTTTGCTGCTGATCTTCGTCCCCATCATTCTGATCCCGGTGCTCATCGAGCAGATCAGCACCATTCAGATCCCCTGGAACGATCTATACGTCGGGTTCCTGAAATGGTTCGAGGACTTCCCCCTGACCCACCCGTCCCTGCGTTTGTTGGGCTTCGAATTCGATCTCGGCCCCTGGTACCAGCGCATCAACAACGGATTTTCACAATTTCAGATTGACCAGATCTTCAGCCCGGAAACGGTCATCAATTACATCTCCCAGGCGCTGCGTTCTGCCTCCACCGTGGTGGGCGTGGCGACCGGCGTGGCCTCGAATGTGGTCGTCGGGATCTTCACATCACTGCTGGGCTTCCTCCTCACGCTGCTCTATTCGTTCTACATGGTCAAGGACGCGCCTCGCATGCGCGCCTGGGTTGAGGGCTTGTTCCCCGCCACCTACCAGCCAGAGATGCAAGAGCTGATGCAGCGCCTGGGACGCATCTGGCAATCGTTCTTTCGTGGGCAGCTCGTGCTCTGTTTGACCATCGGCACCGTCACCACCCTGGCCCTGGCCATCATCGGCATGCCCGGCGCCATCCTGCTCGGCCTGTTGGCCGGCATCCTGGAGATCATCCCCAACCTCGGCCCCATCATCGCCATGGTCCCCGCGCTGCTGGTCGCCCTGCTGCAAGGCTCGATCACGATCGAGATGTCAAATACCTCATTTGCCCTCTTGACCGTGGGGGTCTACGTGTTGATTCAGCAGGCCGAGAACAACATCCTGGTGCCGCGCATCATCGGCCAGAGCGTCAATCTGCACCCGTTGGTGGTGCTGGTTGGCGTTATCGTCGGCGCCACCCAGGCCGGCATCCTGGGAGCCTTTCTGGCCGCGCCGGTGCTGGCCACCCTGCGCGTGGTGGCCGGTTACATGTACGCCAAGCTGCTCGATCTGCCGCCCTTCCCCGCGCCTGACGCGCCAGGCGCGGGGACGCCGCCTGGCTGGCGGCAGCGACTGACCAGCACCTGGCAAGGGTTGCAACAGCGCCTGGCGCGTGCCGCTGTCCCTGCGCAGTCAAACGCCGACGCGCCGGCAGCAGAGACCGAAGATACGGCCTGAAACAAACGCTCGGCAAGGCAGGAGGACTCATGCCCATTCGTTTTCCCTTCAACGGCACTTTTCACATGAGCCAGAAGTTTGGCGGTAACCCCGCTTTCTATGGCCAATTCTCGTACGACGGCGTGCCCCTGAAAGGCCACAATGGACTCGATTATGGCATGCCTAACGGCACCGCAATCGTGGCGGTGGACGACGGCGACGTGATCGAAACAGGCTTCGAGGCCAACGGCTTCGGCAACTACGTCAAACTGCAGCACCGTTGGGGCGAGAGTCTGTATGCGCACCTGGAAAGTACGACGGCCAAAGAGGCGGACAGATTCACAGCAGGCGCAGTCATCGGCATCTCGGACAACACGGGCGCCTCCACCGGGCCGCACCTGCACTTTGGAGTTCGCATCAATCCCTACTCGCGCAAGGATGGCTGGGGCGGCTTCAGCGACCCTGAGCCTTACCTGGCCGGTACGCAGCAACTCCCCGGTGAACAGACGCCACAGACCTGCCTGGCGCTGGTGCTGCCTGGCGACACGCAGCCGCTGGGCTGGTACCGCACGGCCTGGAGCAACGAGAAACAGCAGCGCGAGCAACTGACGCGCCGCGTGGCCGCGCTGCAGGAGCAGTTCGACGTGGAGCGCGCCGACCTGCGCGAGCAAGCCGATATCTGGCGTGACCAGGTGGCCCTCCTGGTCAAGGAATACACCGGCAGCCAGCCAACCACCGACCCCATCCTGGCCCTGCGTGCGCTGATCAAGCAGCTCAAAGCAGCCATTGATCCCACTGACCCCGGGAATTGGGAGAAACCGTAGAGAAATCCGTCTGCTGATCGCATTTGGGATAACAGCCACGAGATGTGGATAACTTTGGGGAAAAACCCCTACCGCGTCGTGGATACTGGGGATAAGTGCATCTTTTTCCCAACCCTATCCCAACCGCCGGCAGCCCTAGATATGTGCCTTGCACACCCCGCGCGCCACTACATCTAGTGGTCAACGATTTGTACCACGGTTGCACCAGGCCACGAGGGTGAAATTTGGCCGGTCAGTTATTCTACTTGAATCCACAATCTATCCAGAACAGGCCCCGGGCAGGCCACAAGATGTAGTGCCCCAGCGCCTTGTCACCCCCATCCCTTGTGGTAAAGACCAGCAGACGACCCCCTTATCCACAAATCCACAGCCCCTACTACTACAACTAACTTATCATCATCTACAAGACGAATGACAACCTAACTTCTGCGCAGACTTTCGATTGACCCAAATAGATGCTCGCTGTATACTAACGACCAGTGAAATTTTGCCGTATTGCGCTGTCAGGATCCCATGGAGGTAGGCAATGACTCACGATCAGTTGCGTCATCTGACGGCCCAGGAGAAGCTGGCCCCTGCGGGAATACCTGCTGCGGCTGCGACAGGTATTCGGCAGCGAAGTGCTCTCTATCAAGCTCTATGGCTCCAAAGCGCGGGGAGATCATCACGAAGATTCCGATCTCGATCTGTTGGTGCGGGTGGAGCAGGACAACCGGCAGGCCCGCGAACATGTACTTGATTGCCTCGGACATCGAATTGAAATACGACCTTATTTTGGGCATGATGTTGGTAGGTCCAGCACACTACAACCTAATGCGCCGATTGGGGGAGCCGTTGTACAGAAATGTCCAACGGGAGGGAGTCGAATTATGGACGAGGACACCAAGCTCCTTGTTGGCATCCGACTAGAACGCTGCCGCGAAGACATCGCCACCGCACGGCTCCTCATTCGAGAGGGTAAATACCGGGTAGCTGTCAGCCGCGCCTACTATGCCATCTTTATGATAGCTACAGCGGTCTTGATCACGCTGGGAATCTCGCGCAGCAAGCATTCCGCCGTGGAGTCCGCCTTCGGTCATTACCTGGTCAAGGCAGCGCCCAAGGGTCTCAACGTCGTATTCGAGTTTTCGACCGAAAATCCAGCGGGCGCCCTCCGCGTCCGGCTGGCCCGCGGCAAGCGTCAGGACGCAGACGCGCTGATACTGGAAATGGTCTTGATCTCGGAAGATGCCGATGCGCCGGCGACGCCCGCCGACTTCCCTGCCTGGTTGGATGCTGCCCACAACGTCATTCACGACACCTTCTTCAAGATGATCGAGGGTCGCCTCGAGAGCAGTTCCGATGAATGTCTGGCCTTTGAGTCCGTGACCACCTGGGATGCCGTGCGTATCGCCCCCCCAGTTGCCAATGGTGCGAGAGGAGAGAGTTGCTTACCACGTTCGCGCCAGGTCACCCTTATGCCATGCGCGTCTCCTGCCGATCTTGCGCCAGGGCACGACCTCATCTGACGTTCGCTTCTCTCTCGGCGAGACCGGCGATCCTTTTGGGGATGCGAGTGTGGCCGTCACCCTGCTGAGTCTCGAGGAATTCTATCGCTTCCCACGGATCATGCGGTCACTACAAGTTCGGGGGCGGGGACTTTCGGTGCCCCCTTGATCTCGTTGGCTGAAGCACGTGAGTTGGCCGTGAAGATCGCGCTCGAAGCCGAAAGCCGTCGGCAGGAAGCGCGGGAGCGAGATGCTCTTTATTGGAGTGACCTGGAGGACGAGACATGATCTACGATTTTCCCGATCCTCAAGCCCACATCCGCCAGGTGACATCTTGCAGCGGATACCGCGCGTTGATCTCGATCCCGCGCGACTGCTCGTTATGTCTGATTCTCCACAGCCTAAAACCGAGGTGTTGGACTGGCTCAAGATCGCAGCAAGAATGGAGAGAACACCCGCCTTGGTGTCCGTCCGCCCCGTATACGCCATTGTCATCACGCAAGATTGCGATGCCGGCCGGGTCGAAGACATTGCGTTATGCGAGGTAGATCGTTTCGATGTCGTCTATCCTGCCGGCAAAGACGCCAAGTACCCGAAGCGGACAATGGATCTTATCACGAAGCAGTCACGCATTAACTTGAAGTGGTTCTACCTGCCTCGTGAGCCGCGCATCGGGTTTACCGTGCCGATGGCTGCTGATTTCCAATCAGTCTTGCACGTCTCTCGTGCCTACCTGGAACAGAATGTCGCCGCTATGCGACTGGCTCGCCTAAACGACCTTGCCGACGAGCACTTTCGTGAGCGCCTGGCAGAATATTTTCCGACGATACCCTTACGATGAATGGTATCCATTGGACAAGGCTGAGCTCGAGGAATACCGGCGTAGCAAGCCAGAGCCGATCCAACCGTACCCTTGGCAGGTGTGAGGCAACATAATCACACCCAACGGAGGTGAGCATGTTTCGTTGTCAGGTGTGCGGCAGCACTGAGGCTCGTTCTGAGGTAGTGAGCGAAGTGTTTCTGGTTGACGGACTGCCGGTGTTGGTCGAGGAGATCCCCGCAGTTGTTTGTGCGCGTTGCGGCGACGCAACGTTCAGCCGTACGTGACGACCGAACGGATTCGGCGCATGGTCC
>NZ_JADIZS010000038.1:0-87869 GCF_016704685.1 Candidatus Amarolinea dominans | reverse complement strand
GGATCATTGGCGGAAAGCGAAACGCTGCTGACCCTTTGCGGGCAAGTGGGCTGGTTCCCGGAGCAGGAGACGCACAAATTGCGCGGCCTTTGGGACGAGGTGGGGCGGATGCTAACGACAATGCGGCAGAATTTGAGGAAGGAAATAGGAGAAAGGAAATAGGAAATAGTCAGGGGCAACGATCAGGCGATCTATCTCCTATTTCCTATCCACTATTTCCTCGGACCTGGCGCGGAGCGGCGGGCCTGGCCGAGGATGTGCGCTATTATGGGAAGTGGATGCGCGATGAGGCGGAGAAGCGGATCGGGCATCTGTACCCGAAGATCGAGATCACGGCGGAGATGGCGCAGGAGCGGCCCGACCTGAAGCCGCTGGTGGGGCGAAAGCTGACCGTGATCGCCTGGCTGTGGGCGCGCACGGTGAAAAGTCCCAATCCCGCCTTCAACCAGGTGGACGTGCCGCTCGTCTCGACCTTCATGCTCTCCACCAAGCCGGGCAAGGAAGCGTATGTCGAGCCGGTGATCGTAGGAAATAGGAGTGAGGAGGTAGGAAATAGGGCGGGCAGCGCTTCCCCTACTTCCTACCTCCTACCTCCTACTTCCTCGCCCGGCTACCGCTTCACGGTGAAGGTGGGCAAGCCGAAGGATGCGGAGGCGACGAAGCTGGGAACTTCTGCCGGAAAACGGGCCGCCTTCCGCTGCCTGATGTCAGGAACACCGATGACCTACGACTACATTCGCGAGGAAGGTCAGGCCGGGCGGATGGGCGCGCGGCTGATGGCCATCGTCGCCGAGGGCGAGCGAGGGCGGGTCTATCTCTCACCGACGCCGGAGATGGAAGCAATTGTAGGACAGGCGCGGCCCGACTGGAAGCCAGATGCACCGCTCCACGGCAAGTGCCGCGTGAACGTTTCGAACTACGGTTTCGACACCTTTGGCGACATCTTCACCCCGCGCCAGCTCGTGGCGCTGACGACCTTCTCCGACCTGGTGGGGGAAGCGCGGGCGCGGGTGAAGCGTGACGCGCTCACCATCGGCCTGCCCGATGATGGCAAACCCCTTGCCACTGGCGGCATCGGCGCCACAGCCTACGCTGATGCGGTGGCGGTGTATCTCGCGTTCTCAGTCGATAAGGCGGCCGACTATTGGTCAACGATCTGTACGTGGCATTCGAGCAAGGAGCTCATCCGCAATACGTTCGGGCGACAAGCCATCCCGATGACTTGGGACTACGTGGAAACAAACATTTTCTCTGACTCATCGGGAAATGTTTCGAGTGGCATCGAGTGGGCGCAGAAAGCGCTCTGCATGTTCCCGGCTGCGACACCAGGGCTTGCTTTACAAGGCGATGCGCAGACACAAGAGGTCTCTTCGGGTCGTATCGTCTCCACTGATCCGCCCTACTACGACAATATCGGCTACGCCGACCTGTCGGACTTCTTCTACGTCTGGCTGCGACGCGCGCTGAGGCCCGTCTATCCCAACCTTTTCGCCACGCTGGCCGTGCCAAAGGCCGAGGAACTGGTGGCTACGCCCTACCGACACGGCAGCAAGGAAAAGGCGGAGGCGTTTTTCCTCGACGGCATGACGCAGGCGATGCATCGGTTGGCTGAACAGGCGCACCCGGCCTTTCCGGTCACGATTTACTACGCCTTCAAGCAGGCTGAGACCGACAGCACGGATGGCACCGCCAGCACCGGCTGGGACACCTTCCTCGACGCGGTGATCCGCGCCGGCTTCGGTGTCAGCGGCACCTGGCCGATGCGCACTGAACTCGGTAACCGCATGATCGGCTCCGGCTCCAATGCTCTCGCCTCCAGCATCATTCTCGTCTGCCGCAAACGGCCAGCCGACGCGCCCACTGCCACGCGGCGCGAGTTCGTGACCGCGCTCAAGACCGAGCTTCCCGTCGCGCTGGTGCATCTCCAGCGCGGCAACATCGCGCCGGTGGACCTGGCGCAGGCGGCCATCGGCCCGGGCATGGCGGTCTACACCCGCTACGCACGGGTGCTCGACGCCGCGGGCCGGCCGCTCACCGTGCGCGAGGCGCTGGCGCTCATCAACCAGACGCTGGACGAGGCGTTGGCCGAGCAGGAAGGCGACTTCGACGTGACACCGCTGGGCGCTGGCCTGGTTCGAGGGGGTCCGGCTTCGCCGAGGGCGAATTCGGCGTGGCCGAAACCCTCTCCAAAGCCAAGAACACCAGCGTCGCCGGCATGGTGGACGCGGGCATCCTGAAATCGAGCCACGGCAAGGTGCGCCTGCTCAAGCCGGTCGAGCTGCCCGCGGATTGGGATCCGGCCACCGACAAGCGCCTGACCGCCTGGGAAGCCGTGCATCAGCTCGTGCGTGCCGAAACCGGCGGCGAGTCGGCCGCGGCCGCGCTGGTCAGCAAGCTGGGCAGCGCGGCAGAGCCAGCCCTGCGAGCTGGCCTATCGCTTCTACACGCTGTGCGAACGCAAGAAGCGCGCGGCCGAGGCGCTGGCGTATAATGGGCTGGTGCAGAGCTGGCCAGAGATCACGAGGCTGGCGCGCGAAGGCAGCAAGCCCCAGCCAGCACAGACCGGGTTGTTCGACGAGGAAGAGCTCGCATGATCAGTTCTGGCGTAAATTCCGAAATCGAGGCTTTAGCAGGTCAACCTGTCAACCTGCACACCGGCAGCGGAATCGAGGCTTTAGCCGGGTGCGCGCCGCCTAAAATCCAGTCTTATTTGGGAGGTATTGCGGCCAAAGCTTGCACGCCAATCAGCTTACATTCTGGATTCGAGTCAAGAAAAACAAGGGCCGCTGGTTAGTATTGGCCCAGCGGCCAAGCCTTTGGGGTGACCCAGACTGTTAGTAAAGGTCACTCACATCATAACCGATATTCGGCCGAAAGTCAATAGATTTCTGAAAACCCGATCGAGTTTCGCGATGGTTCGCAGCGAGAGATAACATGGCAGTCACGAACGCGTCGGGAAGGCGAGGACGAGCCGCAGATGGGTGCGGCCGTGCTGCTGCGCATGATGTCTGGACTTCCATCCTGGACGAGAAGGTCGCTCTCGATCTCGCGCCGCTGCAGGTCAAGCAAGCGGAGACGCAACGGGCCGCGGCCGACAGCACGGTCACCGCGCGGCTCCCGGAAACCTACCAGTGGCTGCTCGTGCCCGTGCCCTGAAATTCAGCAGCCAGGGCTTCGAGAGGGAGTAGGGGGCAACATTGCCGTTGTACCGGTGGTGCGCGCGCTGTGTGGTAAAATACGTATCGCGTCCGATCACGCGCGCGGCGGGCTTCGGCGCGATGAATGGCATCCAAGACCGGTCTGGGCGGTGAGGGCCTGAAAAGGAAACGATACGATGCGAGACGCAACTTTTCTGCGACGGGTAGTGCTTCAAAATTACAAGAGCATCGCTGGCTGCGATGTCCAGCTTGGGCCGCTGACATTCCTGGTGGGGCCTAACGGCGCTGGCAAGAGCAATTTCCTGGATGCGCTGCGCTTCGTAGCCGATGCCTTGCGAACGTCGCTTGACCACGCGCTGCGCGACCGCGGCGGAATCAATGACGTACGCCGTCAGGGCAGCGATCATCCCACGCACTTCGGAATGCGGCTGCACTTCATTCTGCGCAATGGAGAGAGCGGCCATTATGCTTTTCGGATTGGATCACTACGAGGCGGCGGACATGAGGTTCAACAGGAGGAGTGTTCCTTCGACGAACCGGGCGGGCGTCACTTCCGCGTCGAGAACGGAGAACTGGCTTCCAGCAGCATGAGGACAGCCCCGGCCGCGGCCTCTGATCGGCTCTACCTGGTCAATGTATCAGGGCTGCCCGAGTTCCGCCCTCTCTACGACGCGTTTTCCAGCATGGGTTTCTACAGTTTGAACCCCGATCGCATCCGCAATCTGCAAACTCCCGATTCCGGCCGGCTGTTGGCGCGCGATGGCGGCAATCTTGCCAGTGTGTTGGCGCAGTTGCAGGCGCTGAATCCCGCGACCAAGCAACGCATCGAGGAGTATCTCGGCAAGATCGTTCCGGGAATACGTCGGATTGAGCATCGCATGTTCGGCCCCAAAGAAACATTGGAGTTCGGTCAAGATGTCGCGGGTTCTGCGTTTCCCTGGCAGTTCTTGGCCGCCAACATGTCGGACGGAACGCTGCGAGCGCTCGGCATCCTTGTTGCCCTGTATCAGTCAGGGTATGGCAACGGCGCCGGCCCTGGTATGCCATTGGTCGGGATCGAAGAGCCCGAATTGGCCCTACACCCGGCTGCGGTGGGCGTGTTGATTGACAGTTTGCGCGACGCCAGCCGGGTCACCCAGGTCCTGGTGACCAGTCACAGCCCCGATCTCCTGGACAACCCACAACTGGACGGCGATGCTATCCTGGCTGTGGTCGCCGATGCGGGCACGACCACGATCGGTTCTCTGGACGAGACCGGGAGGTCAGCGTTGCACGATCGTTTATACACCGCGGGTGAGTTGTTGCGTCTCAACCAACTGGCCCCAGACCCGGCGGCCAAAAAACTGAGCAGCCGTCAACTACGCCTGTTCGACAAAGGAGATGCCTGATGCATCTTGCCTGCATCGTCGAAGGACACGGTGAAGTGCAGGCGGTTCCTGTCCTGCTACGCCGCCTGGCGAGCACCCTTGATCCAACGCTGACGCTCCAAGTCGAACAGCCGATCCGAATCACCAAGAGCAAGCTCTTACAGGCCGGAGAGTTGGAGCGGGCGGTTGAGCTAGCGGCGCGCAAAGTAGGCTCATCGGGCGGCATCCTGATCTTGCTGGACAGCGATGAGGACTGCCCTGCGACGTTGGGGCCGGCTCTACTCAGCCGCGCCTGCGCCGTGCGTAGAAATGTTCCGATCTCGGTTGTGGTAGCCAAACACGAATTCGAAGCCTGGTTCCTGGCAGCCGCTGATTCGTTGGCCGGCTGCAGGGGGCTGCGAAATGACTTGCAGGCGCCTGCTCAGCCAGAACACGTGCGAGGCGCCAAAGAGTGGCTGACTGACCGCATGACCGAGGGCCATCGTTACGTCGAGACCCTGGATCAACCGGCGTTGACCGCGGTATTCGACCTGACCGCTGCGCGCCGGGCCGATTCGTTCGACAAGTGCTGGCGCGAGATATACCGGCTGATTACGACAAACACTGCGCCGTCAGTTGCGCCTTCGATATAACGACGCCATTTCTCACAGGCGGAGAAGATTCATTGGTCTGACCCTATCGAAAATCGCCAGCCGCTTCCATCGCCAGGCAGTGGCCGCCCGAGACTACCTGCGGCCGCTGATGGAGGTGGATTTGCTGGTTGAGCGCGATGGGCGCTATGCTGACACCGATCGTACCCGGCGTATTCCTGGGGCAGGCTGGCATGATGCATGTGCCAGCTTTCGTGCGCATCGAGCTGTATCGCTCGCCAGATGAGCAGACGGAGATTGATGTCCTCGCGGAGAATGACGAACAATGAGAGGTTGAGGTCAAGTGGTGTCAGAAGCGCGTCGGCCGAGGTGAGTTGGAGCGACTCCTGGCAGCAACGGCTGGACTCAAAGCGCGTCCCTGGTGCATCTCCCAAGCCGGCTTCACATCCGAGGCCATCACCTTTGCTGCCGAGAACAAGATCCTCGTCAGCGCCGCCGCTAATCTGGCAGCGCTGGCCAGGCTAGGCAAATAGTTGGAGCGGCTGATGGCACGCGAACCAGCAGGCCGCACAGAAGAATGGGGAACACAGGTACCTGAATGACCATGAAGCCAAAATACTTCGAGCCGATTCGCTCCAAGGCAGTGAAACGATGGAAGCAACTGGAAAAAGACCCGGACTTGGCTGGGCCGTGGCACCAATTGTTCAGGCAGGTGCAAAGTCCGCGCCACGTTCTCTCCGAGCTGCTGCAGAATGCTGACGACGCTGGTGCCAAGTCAGCCTCCGCTTGGGTCGAGAATCAGGTTTTTTGCTTCGAACACGACGGTGAGGATTTTACTGAGGAACACTTCAAGTCACTGTGCCGTTTCGGCTATTCGAACAAGCGTACCTTGCACACGATCGGCTTTCGCGGCATCGGGTTTAAGAGCACATTCAGCCTGGGCGATTGTGTCGAACTCTTTACACCAACTCTCGCAGTCTGTTTTTACCGCAACCACTTTAGCGAGCCGTGCTGGCTGGCACAGCAGACGACCACCGATGGTAAGACCCGCATCCGTATTCAGATGCGCGATCACATTCAAACAGAGGTCGAAACCAATTTCAAGCAGTGGCTCACCAGCCCGTTGTCACTACTGTTCTGCCGGAATATACGCCAACTGCGTATCGGCGATCGTGACGTCCATTGGGTCAGCCTAAGGCCTGGCCCTATTCCAGACAGCAAGTGGATGGTCCTCTCAGGGCAAAAGGATAGTGAATTCCTCCTCATTGACTCTCCACCAGAGGATTTCCCTGAGGAAGCACTACAGGAGATCAAAGAGGAACG
Organism: Candidatus Amarolinea dominans; assembly: GCF_016704685.1. Taxonomy (NCBI): domain Bacteria; kingdom Bacillati; phylum Chloroflexota; class Caldilineae; order Caldilineales; family Candidatus Amarolineaceae; genus Candidatus Amarolinea; species Candidatus Amarolinea dominans. The sequence continues at coordinate 81,431 of NZ_JADIZS010000038.1, read as the reverse complement.
CAGCCTCACGGTTGGGGAACAGCTCGATTTTCCACCCTGCAAGGTCGAGATCGTTTTGGGAGCGAAGGGGCAGTTGTTCGTGGTATTGCCAACGGGCGTTGAGACCGATCTGCCCTTTGCCTGCAATGCGCCCTTCATTCAGGACCCGGCGCGGCTCAAAATCAAAGACCCTGAAACATCACCTACCAACCGCTGGCTACTGGAGAGGGTGGGGCGGCTGGCAGCCTCAGCCATGCTTCGCTGGCTGGGAATGGCCGAGCTATCGACGACCGAGCGCTCGCAAGCGTACCAGTTGCTCCCAAACTTCACATGGAACGATCGTGCAACTGTTGGGGGACTGTGCAGCATCACCATTAGACAAGCATTCGAGCAGACTACGGAAGGGAAGCCGGTGCTCCTGACCGATGATGGTAATCTCGTCGGCGCAAGAGAGAGTATTATCATTCCAAATGAGATCCACGCCATCTGGCCAACGCAACAGCCTTCGCGCTTCCTCGACGACAAGAGCCGTCCGGCATTGTGCCAATATGTCGCAGAGGCTCATTGGAGAAACCTCTTGCGTTGGGGCGTGGTTGAGGAGATAAACAAGGAGAAATTCCTCGACATCTTGCAAAGCATACAGCTGCCGACACCAAGACCCTGGCAGAATCTGATGTCTCTCTGGATATACATCGCACGGGAAATCACTGACTTTTTCAACTCATACAAAGCCATAAACGCGCGAATCATACCAGTTCAGGGTAGCGACGTCCTCTATACAGCCATTGAAGTAGCGCGCTTGGACGGAAAGAAGCTGGTTCAATCCGTAGGCGACTGGGAGTTTTTGACGACCCGCCTGAAGGTAATGGACGGCGGTTGGCTCCATTTTCTGACAGAACAACGCCAGGTGGCCGCCGATCGAAGTAATGCAACTGTCCAGCAAGATATCGAAGCGGCCGAAGCGATTCTGCGAGCAGCCCGGCTCAACGAAGCAAGCAACACTCGGACGGTGATTGACCGAGTCGCACTCCATGTATTCTCCGCCGAGAATTCCAGCCTCCAGGACTTTGTACGGCTGGCCCAGATTGCAGCAAAGCTCGATGCTGCGGTTGGGGATTCGTTCGTCTATATCACTGTAGATGAAAGCCGACGCCTCGTCAAAGAGCATGTTCTGTGCGACGCTGACGGCAGCCTGAGGGAGCTTCTGCCGAAGGAGAGACTGGCAACCGATCTCTTGCATCCCGCCTACGTTGAGACGTTCTTTTCTTGCTCAAAGGAAGATTGGCAAAACTGGGTTTCATCCGGTCATGCTCATCTTCTTACCTTTGCTCCGTTTGTACAGCAGGAGATTCCGGTTTCCTCATGGACACTCGAAGATGAAGCCCGCAAACGTGGCTTGATGGGGGCCCTCTCCCGTCCCTACACGTCTGAGCATTTCGTTATTAAAGAATGGGACTTTGAGCGTGTATACTGGGATCATTGGCGTGCGGTCGCCGTAAACGATGATCATCTTTGGACAAAAGTTGCCAAACGGATTTTATCTCAACACGACTTCCGCTGGACAAGAGAAAAGCATGCCGACCTGTGTCAGGTTGCAAGGACTGGTAAGAAGAAGTTAATGACCAACGAGCCGCTACTTCCAACCTGGGCGTTGGAATTGAGGAAATTACCCTGCCTTCTTGATACCCGCGGCATTCCTCACAAGCCCCACGACCTCTTGCAGCGAACACCTGAAACCGAAATGTTGATCGATGTTGAACCATTCGTCGATAAACATCTCGACACAGAGGCTGCACGACCTTTCCTCGATCTACTCGGCGTACGCACTACGCCAGCAGGTCCAGACCATATCTTGGATTGCCTTCGTGAGCAGACAAAGGCAGTGACACCGGCGATTTCCGATACAGGCAAGTGGTATCGGGGTCTTGACCGAATGATTGAGAGTTGCTCGCCGGCCGATCTTGAGAGGATCAAACAGACTCTCTGGTCAGAAAAACTGATCCTGACCCAGGATCGTGAGTGGACCGCTGGCTCTGCAGTTTGCCTGGCGCTCGACGAGAATGGTGTTCCCGGAGCCCCTGTCATTCATTCAACCGTCAGTGACCTCTTGCTGTGGCGAAAAATCGGCATTGCTGAGCGCCCCACGTTGGATCTCGCCCTTCAATGGCTAAACGATCTCCCTTCGGGTCAAGTGCTCTCCCCGGACACAGCGCGTCGGGTGCGCCTTCTATGTCGTCGTTATCCTGTCCAAATCTGGGATCAGTGCCAGCACTGGCTCAATCTAGTCGGCGAATGGACGGCCATTAAGGGTTTGTCCTATGCACTCACCAAACAGCCTCCGATACATTGGGAGAACCTACATACCTGGATCAAGCAGAAGACGGCCGACTGGCAGGAGCTGTCGGACGCCGTAAGGAGCAGTACTCCATTCTCGGATCTCCCGACCCTCGCCCGATGTGTCGAGGAACGGTTGTTTGACCAATCTTTGCAGTTCGCCGGCCAACCTGACCAGAGAGACTGGTTGATAACCTTTGGTGCACAACTGCAATGGGTGGAACTCGAGACTGCTGCAGAAACGGAGCGCATTCGTGCCCTTGCTGTCAGGCTAACGCAGACCACCTGGTATGCAACAACTTGCGGGCTGGAGATCACTCCCTATATCGACGGGACGCCTGTGGGCGCTTCCCCGACGTGCTGACGTCCTCTGGCTCGACCGGAGGTCTTTATGTTGATCAACTTCCTAAGGCGAAACTGGTCAAGCGGATACCGGAGGTAATCAGTCAGACTTTCGAATGCCCGGAAATCAAAGCTGCCCTCGATTACAGCTTCGAACGGTCCCCCGCGGATGTACGGGAGTATCTGGAACAGAACTTCAAGCTCGCTCCACCTGCAAGCCTTCCTCAGCTGGCGAGCGACGGTGCAAATGCAGAGCCGGCTGAGGAACCGGTCACACTGTTATCGGGGCCGGACCCAAAGAATCTCGTTCAAGTCCCGATTGTGAACGAGACCAACAACGGAACTCACGACCGCATCGTGACAGGCGGCAGAGACAGCGAGTCAGCGGTCACACAATTAGACACTGAAAAGATAGACCGCAAGGCCCAAATTTTGACGCCACCGCTGGGGTCGAATGCTGCTATGCCGAGCTGGGCACGCCTAGCGTCCTCAAGTCCCTACGATACCCAGATCAATGCTGCGCGCGCCCGCGCCATTGTGATGGACCAAGAGCGCCAACTTGGTTTCGAGCCGATCGACCGCGAGCGCGAAAAGCTCGGCTATGACATCGAGAGTCGGGTGCCTAGGACTGACAAACTGCGCTTCATCGAAGTCAAGGGGCGCGTAACCGGGTCAAAGGCTATCACGGTAACGAGAAATGAGCTACATACCGGCCTCGACAATGCCAACGATTACATTTTGGCCTTAGTCGAATTCTTCAACAACGGGGAATACCGCGTCTACTACCTGTATCACCCTTTCCAGCGCGAACTCGACTCCGAAGTGTTCAGCCTGAACTATGGCTTTGCCAAACTCATCGCCCGCGCAATGCCACCGGGATAACGCACCATTAACGTGCGGTTCGGCGAAACCGAGGCATGCACATCTCATCCTTTATCATAAGAAAGCTGGCCATGAAAACTCCTAAACACTCTCTTCGCAAGATAGTTTCCTTCTTGAATAATCGCGACGAAGAAGGCGGCTTTTGGCTGCCCAACATTCAGCGCCACTTTGTGTGGAGCGAAGACCAGATATGTCGACTTTTCGACTCCATTCTGCGCGAGTACCCTATCAGTACCCTGCTGATTTGGAAAACAAAAAGCCAGATTCGTCATCGCAAGTTTATTGACAATTACCATGGCCATCTGAAGCTTACTGATTTCTACGTGCCTGACAACACGGACAAGAAGTGCTTGGTGCTGGATGGCCAACAGCGACTGCAAAGCCTCTTTATCGGACTGTGTGGCAGTCACGAGGGACGTGAACTTTATTTGGACATCCTTAGCGGTGAACTGACTGCGCCGGACGATATGAAGTACCGATTTAGGTTCCTGCATGCCAGCCAGGCGAGTTTTCCGTGGATCAAGTTCAAGGATATCGTGTTTAGCAAGCAGAATCCACGAGCATTGGCACGTACCCTGATCGGCGCGGCCGAGCGGCCTCTTACACAGAATGAAAGTGAAAAGATCGACGAACACGTCTCTATCATCTTCAAAACATTTCACGCCGACGATGGCATTGCATATCAGGAGCTGGATAGCACTGAAAACCAACAGTTATACTCCGAAGATGATGTGGTGGAGATTTTCATCCGCGCCAACTCCGGTGGCACCCGGCTGGGTAAATCTGACCTACTCTTTTCATTGCTGAGCTCCACTTGGGACGAAGCAGACAAGGAGATGGACCTATTGCTCGAAGAGTTGAATTCGCAGGGCTTTAGCTTTACTCGCGATTTTGTGCTCAAGACCTGTTTGACACTGCTCGACCAGGGTGCCCAGTACGAAGTTGCTAAGTTCCGCAAACCGACAGTGCGCGTCGATATTGAGAAACGGTGGGACGACATTACTAAAGCGATCAAGGACGTATACGATTTCGTGCGTGGCAAGACCTTCATTCGGGGTGATAAGGCCATGCCGTCTTACCTGGTGCTGATCCCTCTGGTTTATCTTCGATACCGTTATCCTGCCGCCTGGAAAAACGCAAAAAACGTGGCTACCTATTTGATCCGCTCTTTGCTCACCGGCGCGTTCAGCGGTACGCCCGACCGCTTGATTGATGATTGTGTGAAGGTCATCAACGAAACTGAACAATTCGATCTGGGTCGGATTTTCGAGGTCATTCGCTCGCAAGGCAGGAGTCTGGAACTTACTACCGATAAATTCTGGCAGATGGGCTATGGTTCCGACACAATCCACTTACTTTTTAATCTGTGGTATCGCGATTTCCACTACACCCCAGCGTATGATGGCAACTTTCCGCAGGTAGATCACATCTTTCCCCAAAGCGCCTTGCGCAAGGTGAAACAAATCAATCTAGAAACTGGCAAATCAGTAATGAAGTATCGCGAAGCCGAACGCAACCAACTTGCCAATTGCATGCTGCTCACTCAACAGGAAAACGGCGCGGGCGGTAAAGGTGAAGCCCTGCCGGAATACTGGTTCGCTGACAAGTCCGATGAGTATCTGGATATGCACTTGATTCCGAAAGATCGAGAGTTATGGGCTATGGACAGTTTTGAGGACTTCATCGTCGAAAGACAGAAGCTAATCCAATCCAAATTCGGCTACCTTCTGGTAGATATAGATGGCCGTTAGGAGCACTCTCCACCATGCCAAGCCCTTTTACGAAGAAGAAACTCATCGAAGTCGCCCTGCCGCTGGAGGCGATCAATGTCGCCAGTGTGCGAGAGAAACCCATTCGCCACGGCCATCCGTCCACCCTGCACCTGTGGTAGGCGCGGCGACCGCGGGCCGCTGCGCGCGGTCATCTTCAGCCAGATGGTGGACGCCCCTTCGGCCCACCCAGAGCGCTTTCCCACGGAGAAGGCTGCGGTGTTGATCAACAAGGCGATGATTGAAATACCACGTGACGCCGAGGCTTGGACAGGATTGACAAGATGAAACAGGATTTTTGCCCTGCGGTGCGCAAAACAATCGGCACAGAGAGCCAAATATCCTGTACATCCTGTCAATCCTGTCAATAAAAAACCCGACTTCTTTGAGAAGTCGGGTTTTTAGGTGCGCTGCCCTGCCCGCGGCTACATATGAATCGCCGCGCCAAACACGCTGTGCGCGGCTTCCATTAGCACCTCGGATAGCGTCGGGTGCGCGTGGACGCTGCGTGCGATCTCCTCCGGCGTCAGTTCCCAGGTCTTGGCCAGCACAAGCTCCGGCAGCAGCTCGGTCACCTCCGGCCCCACCAGGTGCGCGCCCAGGATTTCGCCGTATTTGGCGTCCGCGATGATCTTGACGAAGCCCTCACGTTCGCCCAGCCCCAGCGCCTTGCCGTTGGCGATGAACGGGAACTTGCCCACCTTGATCTCCAGCCCCTTGGCCCGCGCCTGCTTCTCGGTCAGACCCAGGCTCGCCACCTGCGGATTGCAGTAGGTGCAGCGCGGCATGTCCGTGTACTTTTCGTCGCTCAGCGGCGTCGTCTCATGCCCGGCGATGTGCTCGACCGCCACGATGCCCTGCGCCGAAGCGACGTGCGCCAGCGCCAGCTTGCCGGTCAGGTCGCCGATGGCGTAGATACCCGGCACATTGGTGCGCAGATACTCGTCCACTTCCACGAAGCCGCCGCGGTTGACCTTGACGCCGACGCTTTCCAGGCCGATGTTCGCACTGTTGGGGAGCACCCCCGTCGCCACCAGCATCAGGTCCGCCTCCAGGCTGGACTCCGCGCCGCTGTCTACGTGCTTGACCCTGACCGTGACCCCGTCGCCGGCGCGCTCCGCGCCCTCGGTGCGCGTCGAAGTCAGCACGTTGACGCCCATCTTCTTGAACGCCTTCGCCACCTCGGCGCTCACCTCGTCGTCCTCCAGCGGCAGCACCTGCGGCAGCATCTCGATCACCGTCACCTCCGCGCCGTAGGAACGCCAGACATAGGCGAATTCCATGCCGATGGGGCCGGCGCCCACGATCAACGCCCTCTTGGGCGCCTGCTGCTGCACAATGGCCTGGCGATAGCCCATGATGCGCTCGCCGTCCAGCTCCAGGCCCGGCAGACCGCGCGCACGCGCGCCGGTCGCCAGGATGATGTGCTTGGCCTTGACCAGCTCGCTGCCGCCCTTGTTCAGGGTGACGTCAATTTCGCCCGCCGAGCGCAGCACGCCGCGGCCTTCGAAGACATCAATTTTGTTCTTGCGCATCAGGCTGCCGATGCCCTTGACCAGGCGCTCCGACACCTGGCGGCTGCGCTGATAGGCCACGGTGAAGTCGAGCGTCAGGTTCTCGAAGGCAAAGCCGAACTCCTTACCGCGCTGCAGGGTGTTGACCACCTCCGCGTTCTTGAGCAGCGCCTTGGACGGGATGCAGCCCCAGTTCAGGCAGACCCCGCCCAGCGCCTCGCTCTCGATCAGGGCCGTCTTCTGCCCCAACTGGCTGGCCCGAATCGCCGCCACATACCCGCCCGGCCCCCCGCCGAGCACCACGACATCGTACGTTACATCAGACATGCGTCACTCCGTTAATAGTGCAAAGTGCAAAGTACAAAGTGCAAATCACCGCCACGTTTCCAGGTGTTTGACGACTGCCGCGGCAAAGTGATCGGCCAGCGCGCCATCCAGGGCGCGATGATCGAAGGTAAACGAAAGATAGCACATCGGCCGGATGGCGATGGCGTCGCCGACGACCACCACGCGCTTCTGAATCGCGCCCACGCCCAGGATGCCCACGTTGGGCTGGTTGATGATGGGCATCGCGAACAGGCTGCCGGAAACGCCGTGGTTGGTAATCGTGAAGGTACTGCCGGCCAGCTCGTCAGGCGTCAGCTTGCGCGTGCGCGCCCGCTCGGCCAGATCGGCGATCGTGCGCGCCAGGCCCTTGAGGGTCAAGTCATCCGCGTCCTTCACCACCGGCACCAGCAGGCCATCGCCGATGTCCACCGCCACGCCGATATGCACGCGCTTCTTCAGGATCAACGCCTCCTCGCTGAACGAGGCGTTGACCTGCGGATGCGCCTTGAGCGCCGCGACCACCGCCTGCACGAAGTACGGCGTGAAGGTCAGCTTGACGCCCAACCGCTCGTAGTCCGCCTTGACCGCGTTCCGGTGCGCGACGACCTGGCTGAGATCGGCCTCGAACACGGTGGTGACGTGCGGCGCCGTGAACTTGCTGGCGACCATGTGCCTGGCGATGCTGCGCCGCATGGCGCTCAGCGGCATGATCTCTTCATCGGCCATGCCCGCCCTGCTGACAGCCGCAGGCGGGCGTGAGGCGACGGGCGCGGCCGCGGCCGGCGGCATGGGCGCAGGGCGTTCGCTGGCGGTCGCGCTGGCTGCGGGTGCTGACCAGGGGGCGGCCGGCTTGAACAGATCACCGCTGCCCGGCATTTCCCAGGGCATGAGCGTGGGCAGGACGGGCGCCGGCCCGGCCAGGTCACGTCGCTCAAGATACGTCAGCACGTCCTTTTTGGTGACGCGGCCGCCAAGCCCGGTGCCTGGGACTTGCGCGATATCAATGCCATGCTCGGTCGCCATCTTGGCGACGACCGGCGACAGGCGGCGTGACTCGTCCAGCGCCGCGACGGCCAATGCGTTTTCGGAAAAAACGCAGGGGGGTGCGCCATCTGCCGAGGTTGCGGCCCGATCCGCCGCTTGGGGCGCGGGCGCGGGCGCCGCGCCGATGTCCTCGCCTGGCTGGCCGATGAGGGCAATCAGCGCGCCGGCCTTGACGGTCTCGCCGTCGGCCGCGACGATGCTGAGCACCGTGCCGGCGACGGGCGAAGGAATTTCGGTATCCACCTTGTCGGTGGATACTTCCAGCAGCACGTCATACTGCTTGACCTGGTCACCCACCTGCACGCGCCAGCGGCTGACGGTGCCTTCGACCACGCTCTCGCCCAGTTGGGGCATCAGGATTTTAGTTGCCATGTTCGGTTCTCCCCGCGGCGCTCAGTAGGCCGCCAATTGGCGAATGGCCGCGGCGATCTTGTTCGCGTTGGGCATGTAGAAGTCCTGCATCGGATGGCTGAAAGGCACGCCGGGCACGTCGGGCGCACACACCCGCGTGATGGGGCCGTCCAGGTGCTCGAAGGCCTCTTCGGCGATGATCGCCGAGATCTCGCCGGCCAGACCGCCGGTCTTGGTGTCTTCATGCACGATGACCACCTTGCTGGTCTTTTTCACCGAGTCCAGGATCGTCTGTTTGTCGAGCGGGGCCAGGGTGCGCAGGTCAACCACCTCGACCTCGATGCCTTCGGGCGCAACCATCTCGGCTGCAGACAGCGCCTCGTGCAGCATCAGGCCATAGGCGATGACGGTCAGGTCACGGCCGGGGCGCTTGATATCCGCCTTGCCAATCGGCACCACGTAATCCCCCTCCGGCGCCTCGCCTTTGATCAGGCGATAGGTCTTCTTGTGTTCCAGGAACAGCACCGGGTCGGGCGAGCGCAGAGCGGCGCGCAGCAGCCCCTGCATGTCGTAGGGGGTGCTGGGCGCCACCACGTACAGGCCGGGCATGTGACAGAAAAAGGCCTCGATGGACTGCGAATGATAGAGGCCGCCGCTGATACCCCCACCATACGGCGCCCGTATCAGCATGGGCACGGGGAACTCGCCGTTGGAGCGGTAACGAAAGCGCGCGGCTTCGCTGACAATCTGATTGAACGCGGGAAAGATGAAATCGGCAAATTGAATCTCGCAGATGGGGCGCAGACCATTCAGCGCCATGCCGATGCCAACTGCGATGATGGAAAGCTCGGAGAGCGGGCTGTCAATCACCCGATCAGGGCCGAATTCAGCAAACAGGCCCTGGGTGGCGCGAAAGACGCCGCCGCGCGGGCCGACGTCTTCGCCGGTGATGATGATGGTCGGATCACGGCGCATCTCTTGCGCCATGGTGTCGCGGAGGGCTTCGATATTTGTTTTGATCGCCATGGGTTGCCTCACATCCTGCCAAAGACGGGGAAGAGCGCGTCTTCCGGTTTGGGATAGGCTGCGGCCATGCTGTACTCGGTCGCCGCATCTACGCTGGCCGCCACGCGGGCCGCCATCTCATCACGCTGGGCCGCGGTCAGCACGCCGCGGGCCAGGAGCGTCTTCTCGAAGCGCTGGATCGGATCCTTGTGCTTCCACTCCTCCACCTCTTCACGGCTGCGGTAACTGCGGTCGTCATCGTCGGACGAATGGGGCACCGGCCGGTAGGTCTTGGCCTCCAGCAGGGTTGGCCCGTCCCCGCGGCGGGCGCGGGCCACGGCTTCGGCCGAGACGTTGTACGCTTCGAGCAGGTCGTTGCCGTCGTAGATGACGCCGGGCATGCCATAGGCGTAGCCGCGATCGGCCACGTTTTCCACCGCCATCTGCTTGGACATGGGCACCGAAATCGCGTACTGGTTGTTCTGGCACAAGAAGATCACCGCCAGCTTGTGGATGCCGGCCCAGTTCAGGCCCTCGTGGAAATCGCCCTGGCTGGTGCTGCCCTCACCAAAGCAAGTCACCACCACCTCGTCGAGTCCGCGCAGTTTGGCGGCAAAGGCCATGCCTGCCGCCTGGGGAATCTGTGTCGCCACAGGGCTGGAGCCGCTGACGATGCGCAGTTTGCGGTTGCCAAAGTGCGCCGGCATCTGACGGCCACCGCTACTCGGGTCTTCAGCCTTGCCAAAGAGCGGCAGCATGAGATCGGTCGGGGTGGCGCCCAGCGCCAGGTTGAAGGCAATATCCCGGTAGTAAGGGTGCAGCCAATCGTAGCCTGGCCGCATGGCGAAAGCCATACCAACCTGGCAGGCCTCGTGGCCCATGCCCGAAATGTGAAAGGGGACTTTGCCCTGGCGATTCAGCACCCACATGCGCTCGTCGAGTTTGCGTGAGAGCACCATGCTCTCCAGCATCGCCAGCAATTGGTCGCTGCTCAAGTCACCAGCATAGTCGTGGGTGACAAACTGGTCTGGCAGTAACGCCGCCATTACGGTACCTTCCTCGGTCATTCTGTCTTCCTCATTCTATCTTCCATCCGTCTTCTTCTGATCGTCGTTGATGCTGTCCAGGCGGTCTCCCTGGACGGTAGGCACGTCTTCGGTGACGTGCGGGTCGAATGTCCTCCCGCGGCCTGCGCGCTCCGGCGCAGCCAGCGCAGAAGTATATCACACATCGCCGTGTACGATTGTAAGCCCTATTGCCTCTTGCGCAAACAACCAGTAAAAACCCCAAGCATCGCCAGGAGTTTTGCCGTGTCTGTGGCAACAAGAGACTTCCGAAGTCTCGCAGACTTCGGAAGTCTGAGCGGACCTCTTGTCCAACGTTGCCCGGCGTGCTATACTGCCGCCTGTGACCGGACAAAGATTGACCCAACCTCTGCATATGGCGCAGTGCGGCAAGCGGCCCGCTGTGTGGCAAATAGTCACGGGATGCCTGGCATGATCATAACCACGAATCCGCCTCCTGCGTCGGGCCTACCGCCTGGCGCCGTGCGCATCCTGATGCGCTGCATGGGCTATCTTCGACCCTACGGGAAACTGACGGGCGCGGCTTACCTGGTCTTGCTTATCACCAGCGCACTGACCCTGGTGACGCCTCAGATCATCCGCATCGCAATTGACCGCGGGGTGCGCGGCGCTGAACTCGACGTCTTGCGCTTCGCCGTCTTTGCCATCCTGGGCTTGACGGCGATCAAGAGTATCCTGGCCTTTCTGACCGGCCGCTGGACCGAGATCGCCTCGCAGGGTGTGGCCTACGATCTGCGCAACGCGCTCTATCGGAAGCTGGCGGCTCTTTCCTTCTCCTATCACGATCGCGCCCAGGTAGGGCAGCTCCTCTCGCGCGCCATTCAGGATGTTGATCGCATTCGCTTCGTGACCGGGCGCGCGTTCCTGCGGCTGGCCGAAGGGCTGATCCTGCTGTTGGGGGCGATCGTTTTCCAGGCCCTGATGAACCCCTACCTCACGTTCTTAGCTTTGTGGACGATGCCGCTCCTGGCCTATTGGGCCATGCGCTTTGGCCGTGCCTTTCGACCTGTCTCCCTGGCCGTTCAGCAGCAGTTGGCTGTCCTGACTACCTACCTGGAGCAAAACCTGCGCGGCGCACGCGTGGTGAAAGCATTCGCGCAGGAGCCGGCCGAAATGACCCGTTTCGACGTCGAAAACGATCGTTGGTTTGACCTGTCGGCCCGGGCTGCCCGCATGCAGGCGCTCAACATGCCCTTTCTCGATCTGGTCGCCAACCTGGGCACGGTATTCATCATCTGGTACGGCGGCTCGTTGGTCGTCGGTGGGCGACTGACGCTTGGGGAACTGGTGGCTTTTTCCACCTACATGGGTCTCTTGATCCAGCCGGTGCGCCGCCTCGGCATGATCTTGCCGGCCCTGGTGACCGCGGCCGCCGGCGGTGAACGCATTTTTGAAATCCTCGACGCCCGCTCAGAAGTGACTGATACGCCGGGCGCGCCGGCTCTCCCGCCCATCCGCGGTCATGTGCGCTTCGAGCACGTCTCCTTCAGCTACTTCGGGCGCCACCAGGTGCTCAACGATGTTTCATTCGAAGCGCGGCCGGGGCAGGTCATTGCCCTGCTTGGCCCCACCGGTTCTGGCAAATCGTCCATCATCAACCTCATACCCCGTTTCTACGACCCCACGCACGGGCGAATCACCGTGGACGGCCATGACATCCGCGCGGTGCAGCTCAATTCGTTGCGCGATCAGATCGGCATCGTGCTGCAGGAGACGACCCTCTTTGCCGCCACGATGCGGGCGAACATCGCCTTTGGCCGGCCAGACGCCAGCGAGCAGGAAATCATGGCCGCGGCCCAGGCGGCCCAGGCTCACGACTTCATCATGGAAATGCCGCAGGGCTACGACACGACCGTGGGCGAGCGGGGCGTCACCCTCTCTGGTGGCCAGAAGCAGCGCGTCGCCATTGCACGCGCGTTGCTCAAAGACCCGCACATCCTCATCTTCGACGATGCTACCGCCAGTGTGGACTCGGACACCGAACGGCTGATCCAGGTCGCGCTGGCGCGTCTAATGACCGGGCGCACCTCGTTCGTCATTGCCCAGCGCCTGAGCACGATTCGCATGGCCGATCAGATCCTGGTGCTGGACGGCGGACGAATCACGGCGCGCGGGACACACGACGAGTTGCTGCGCACGTCCGAGTTGTATGTGGCGATTTACCAACGCCAGTTCAGACCGCAGGAAAGGGCCGCCGGTGCTGAAACCGGGGCGGCGGTGACTCCATGAGTTTTTCAATTGGCGCGCCTGGCCCACGGATGGGACCTGGCATGGCGCTTGAACGCTTCGGTGAACGCGCGGAAGGCCGCGCCTTCGACCGCCGCGTGGCCCGGCGGCTGCTCGCCTTTTTGCGCCCGTTTTGGGCGCACATGGCGGCCGCGCTGCTGTTGATGCTCGTATCCTCCCTCTTGAGCCTGGCAGTACCCTACTTGGTCAAGACTGCGATTGACGTGAACATGGCCCAGGGCGATCTGGCCGGCTTGGGGCGCACCGCGCTGGTGATTGCGGCCACGTTTATCGGGACCTACCTGGTATCGGCCGGGCAGCGCTGGCTGCTTTCCTGGGTTGGCTTGCGCGTCCTCACCAATCTCCGCCGCGCGCTGTTCGGCCATTTGCAGGCGCTGCCGCTCGGTTATCATGACACGCACATTGTGGGCGTCACCATTTCGCGTGTCATGAATGACGTGGGCGTGATCAACGACCTGCTCTCACAGGGCCTGGTGACTCTATTGGGTGACAGCGTCCTTCTGATTGGCATTGTGGTCATCATGGTGTCGCTTAGCCCGCGCCTCGCCCTGCTGGCCTTTAGCGTGCTGCCCATTATGCTGCTCGTGACGCTCCTCTTCACCCGTCGCGCCCAGGTTGCCTTTCGCCAGACGCGCAGCGGCATCGCGGCCGTGGTCGGTGACCTGGCTGAGAATCTGTCCGGCATGCGGGTGATCCAGGCGTTCGCCCAGGAAGATGCGACCCAGGAGCAGTTTGACCAGGTCAACCGCATCAACCGGGACGCGCACGTGGCGGCCATGTCTCTCTCGTTTGTCTTCTTGCCGACCGTGGAGTTCCTGGGCATGGTGGCGACGTGCGTCGTGCTTTTCTTCGGCGGCGCTTTTGTCGTCAGCGGCAGCCTGACCCTGGGTGTGGTTGTGGCCTTTCTGGCCTACGTGACCCGTTTCTTCGAGCCAATCCAGGAGCTGAGCCAACTCTACACCACCATGCAGGCCGCCATGGCCGGCGGCGAGCGCGTGCTGGAGATTCTGGACACCGCTCCCCAGGTGACCGATCGGCCGGACGCCCTGGAGATGCCGCCCATTCACGGCCTTGTGGAACTCGATCACGTTCACTTTGCCTACCGTGAGGATGTTGAGGTGCTGCACGATATCAGTCTGCGCATCGAAGCTGGGCAGACGGTGGCGTTCGTCGGACCGACCGGGGCCGGCAAGTCCTCGATCGCCAACCTGGTGGCCCGCTTCTACGACGTGACCGCCGGCGCCGTGCGGATTGACGGCCTGGATGTGCGGGATGTGGGCCAGCGCTCCCTACGCAGCCAGATGGGCCTGGTGCCGCAGGACCCGTTCCTCTTTCCTGGCACGTTGGCCGAAAACATTGCCTTTGGCCGGCCTGAGGCGCCGTTGGCGGCGATCCAGGCTGCGGCCAGCCTGGCGCGGATTCACGATTTCATCATGAGCCTGCCTGATGGTTATCAGACTAAGGTCTCCGAGGGGAGCTCCAATCTGTCGCTGGGCCAGCGCCAACTGATCTGCATGGCGCGGGCGGCCCTGGCTGATCCGCGCATCCTGATTCTGGACGAAGCCACAGCCAGTGTGGACACGGTCACTGAAGCCTTCATTCAAGACGCGATTGATCGCCTGCTGACCGGACGCACCGCGCTGGTGATCGCGCACCGCCTGAGCACGATCCAGCATGCCGATCTCATCTGCGTGGTGCAGGATGGCCGCATCGTCGAACAAGGGCAGCACGCGGCGCTGCTGGCGCAGGGCGGGTTGTACCGGGAGATGATCGTCCAGCAGTTTGTGGCGTAGCACGCCGGCCGTGACCCCGGCCCCGCGACGCAGGGAGGCGGCTTAGACCGGGGGCCAGGGAATGTTGCGGTAGGAAGGATGTTGAGAGGGAAAGACAGGATGGGCGAGCAGAGCCTCGGTGCGGCGACGCAGGGCGTTGAGCTCGCCGGGGCTCATCAACTTGCCCAACTCCGCGCTGAGAGGTTCGCCCTTCTGCAGATGGCTCAGGAGGTGGCCGCAGTCGGATACGATACCGGCGGGCAGGGGCTGACCGGCGAAATCCCAAATGACGGTGCGCAGCTTGTACTCGGTGTGAAACGTCAGGCCGTGGTCAATGGCCCACAGGCGATTGCTGCCCCGGTCGCGCAGGACGTGCCCGCCCTTGCGATCGGCGTTGTTGGTCAACACGTCGAAGGCGGCCATGCGCATCAACTGCTCGTCAAACTGATCGTCGCGCAGATCGAAGTAGGTTTCGTTAGGGTCGGCATCCACGAACAACTGTGCCATGCCCAGGCCGTGCGGGCCATCGCGCAGCACCGTGGGCGGCACCAGCCACCAATCGAGCGCGGCGCTGACCAGGTAGGCCACATATTCGCGATAGCACAGCGTGCCGGCGCGAAAATCCGATAGGGGGGCTTCGCCGCGCTGCGGTTTGTAGATGGCGAGGGCGCGCAAGGGCGCCTTCTCGATCTGCACCAGAAAGGTGTAGTTGGATCCCCAGGGGATGTCCTGGCGTCCGCGGATGCTGCCGTGCGCCAACAGGTCGAGCAGGCCAGGCAGGTCAATGCCCTGAGCTGCGCCGTTGGTGGGCGCCGATGGGTTGTTTTTTGTCAGCGATGGCATAGCGATCATCATTTACCTCGACATCCATCCAGCACAAGCGCCGAGCAACGCGAAGAATGAATGTGGATTGTCTATACCACGTCAGGCCTGTGCGGCAATGTGAGCCGAATTCCAGTCAGGCAATTTGACAAAACAGTCACGTCTATCTAAAATTTAGTTAAGTCTAAATTTGCGGAGAAAAGGCCACATGCTCAACGAGACAGTTGCCAGCCATGCCATCGAAGACTACCTGAAGACAATCTATCTGCTGCAACAGGATGAGGGCCGCGTGACGACGTCGGCCCTGGCACGGCGACTGGGCGTGGCCGCCGCCTCAGTGACCAACATGGTCAAGCGTCTGGCAGAGATGAACCTGGTGCGCCATGCGCCCTATCACGGTGTGGAGCTGCTGCCGGCCGGCGAAAAGATCGCCCTGGAAGTCGTGCGTCATCATCGCCTGCTGGAGCTTTACCTGGCGGAGGCGCTGGGCATGCCATGGGACCAGGTACATGCCGAGGCCGACCGCCTGGAGCATGTGATCTCCGAGGATTTGGAGGAACGCATGGCCGCGGCGCTGGGGCAGCCGACGATGGACCCGCATGGGCATCCCATCCCCAGCCGTGATTTGACCGTGCCGGAGCGTTCGCAGATCGCCCTGGCCGGCGCGCAGCCCCGCGACGTGGTGAAGATCGAATGGGTGAGCGACCTCGATCCCGCGCATCTGCGCTACCTGGCCGCCATTGGGTTGGTGCCCCAGGCCACGGTGGAGGTGCTTGACGTGGCGCCGTTCAACGGCCCCTTGCGGTTGCGCGTGGGCCGCAGCGAGGTCAGCCTGGGCCGCGACCTGGCCGCGGAGGTGTTCCTCAGCCGGGCGACCTCGGTGTCCCTGCGGGACACATGACCTTAACCCGTCACCCGTGATCGCACGATCCGCGTCCGTCCCAGCGGGACGGTTGAATTGATCCCCGGTGGTCGCGACAGGGCGCGCCGGGGTGGTACAATTATGTGCATCGGCCTATTGCACCAGGGTTCTAAGAGAACTTCAAGCCCTAATTCGTTGGTTGGGCTTGTGTGTCGCTTCATGGCGTTGAGCTACAATACGACTTGTTATCGCTTGGATGACCTCAGGCGTTAAGCCATCTTCCGGTTCAGCCTTCTCACGCGCGGCCATCACCTGCTCGATCTCAGCAAACGATGCCTGTCCTAAGTCCTGCAGCAAAGTGGTGAAGCTCGCCTTCTGTTCAGCTATCGCCCTATCCGATAATGGTTGTATGGTATAGGCCAACGTCACCTGGCGCGTGAGGGCATAGACAATGAACTGATTCAGCGACGTTTCTTCGGTTTGAGCCAGGGTTTCTAGCTGCCGATGTAATGTTTCAGGTAAACGCAATGTCAAACGACTCATACAATGACCAATCCGGCCGCGCCGCCTTGTTTTGTCAGACCCTCGAACACCACGTTTGTATCAATGACGACACGGAGAGAGGTTTGAGTTGGCATGACACTATTATAGCACTGAATACGGTGTCATTCAAAAACCTTGCAGGAAACTTTAGAAAAAACTCAAACTCCTTTCTCATCTGGCGATATCGGTTGACGCACGCGGCCCTTTTGCCGTCTAACGAGAGTCAAAAGTCCTTTGACGAACCTTGACCTGTGAAGTACAATCAGGCGTTGAGACGACAGGCAATGTAGAAATGTAGAATGTAGAATGTACATGAAAAATTGGGAAACATATGGCGTTTAGAGACTTACGCGAGTTCATTGCGAAACTGGAAGAGATCGGCGAGCTGCAGCGCATCACCGCGCCGGTCAGCGCAGAGCTGGAGATTGCGGAAATCACCGATCGGGTGTGCAAAGGCCCGGCCGGCCAGAACAAGGCGCTGCTGTTCGAAAATGTGAAGGGATCGTCCATGCCGGTGCTGACCAACGCGCTGGGGTCGGGCCGGCGCATGGCGCTGGCGCTGGGCGTGGATAACCTGGATGAGCTGGCCGCCAACCTGGGCTCGCTGCTTAAGCCGGAGCTGCCCAAGGGCCTGGGCCAGATGATGAATCGCGCCGGCGACTACTGGGACGCGCTGCGCAGCATCGGCCTGGGGCCGGCCATCGTCAAGAAAGCGCCGGTGCAGGAAATCGTCCTGCTGGGCGCTGACGCGGACCTCAACCGGCTCCCCATCTTGCAGTGCTGGCCGCAGGATGGCGGGCGTTTTCTCACCATGACCACCATCATCAGCCGCGACCCGGTCAAGGGCATTCGCAACGTGGGCATGTACCGCTGCCAGGTGTATGACAGCCACACCCTGGGCATGCACTGGCAGTTGCACAAGGGCGGCGCCGAGCATGAGCGCAAGGCGCAGCAGGCCGGCGTGGACCGCATCCCGGTGGCGATCAGCCTGGGCGGCGATCCCGCGGTGATGTGGAGCGGCTCCGCGCCGCTGCCGCCCGACATTGATGAGTTCCTGCTGGCCGGCTGGCTGCGCGGCAAGCCGGTGGAACTGGTGCGCTGCGTGACGCAGCCGTTGGAAGCGCCGGCCGAGGCGGAAATCGTCATCGAAGGCTACGTGGACCCGGCCGAGAAGCGACCCGAAGGCCCATTTGGCGATCACACCGGCTATTACACGCCGGTGGACAGCTACCCGGTGCTGCACGTCACCGCGATCACCATGCGGCGCCAGCCCATCTATCCGGCCACGGTGGTCGGCCTGCCGCCCATGGAAGACTACTGGATGGGCAAGGCGACCGAGCGCCTGTTCCTGCCGCTCATGCGCCTGTTCCTGAGCGAGATCGTGGATGTCAACATGCCCGCGGAAGGGGTGTTCCACAACCTAATCCTGGTCAGCATCAGGAAGCGCTTCCCCGGCCATGCGCGCAAGGTCATCAACGGGCTGTGGGGCCTGGGACTGATGATGCTCACCAAGTGCATCGTCATTGTGGATGAGGCCGTGAATGTGCAAAACGTGAGCGAGGCGATGTTCCACGCGCTGAACAACGTGGATTGGAGCCGCGACATCATCGTGCAGGAAGGGCCGGTGGACGCGCTGGATCACGCCAGCTATCGCTTTGCACTGGGGGGCAAGATCGGGATTGACGCCACGCGCAAATGGGCGAGCGAAGGCTACACACGTGAATGGCCGGAATTGGTCGCCATGAGCGAGCCGATCAAGCAGCAGGTGAGCGAGCGCTGGCGCGAATATGGCTTTGCGGCCGAGGCAGCGCCCGCGAACAGCGCGGGGCCGGGCAGCCGCAGCCTGTTGAGTCGCCCCGCGGCGGTTGTGCGGCGCCTGGCGCGTCGCGGCAATAATTAGATCAAACGTAACTGCTCACCCTGCAAGTTGATTTGACAGGATGAACAGGATGAACAGGATTCTTGCTCTGTGGTGTGCAAAACTACCGCCACGAGAGTTCGAATATCCTGTCAATCCTGTGAATCCTGTCTGAATTCCAGGCAGTCTGAGCAGTGACGATCAAACAGTGAATTGATGTGATGAACATAAATGATATTTTGGCGAAGGCGGCGCAAGGCGAGCGCCTGACGCCCGCAGAAGGGTTGATCCTGTACCAGGACGGCGATCCGGAGGCGACGATGGCTGTGGCGCATCAACTGCGCCTGGCGCGCACCACGCCCGGCCAGGTGACTTACCTGGTGGATCGCAACATCAACTACACGAACGCGTGTACAACCGACTGCCAGTTCTGCTCGTTCTACCGCGTGCCGGGGCATCCCGAAGTCTACGTGCGCACGAAGGCCGAGATTGGCGAAAAGATCGAAGAACTGATCGCCTGGGGCGGCACGCGCATCCTGATGCAGGGCGGGCACAATCCCGACCTGCGCATCGAGTGGTACGAGGAGATGCTGCGCTGGTTGAAAACCACCTATCCCGAAATCGAGCTGGACTGCTTCAGCCCGTCGGAGATCGAGGCGATTGCCAAAATCGAAGGGATGACGATGGCGCAGGTGCTGCAACGCCTGCAGGCGGCCGGTCTCGACGGCCTGCCGGGCGGCGGCGGCGAAATCCTGGACGATGAGGTGCGCAAGCGCATCACCCCCAAGAAGACCCGGACGGCGGAGTGGCTGGAGGCCATGCGCATCGCGCAGCGCCTGGGCATGACCACCTCGGCCACGATGGTGATCGGCTTTGGGGAGACGCTGCAAAACCGCATCAACTCGCTGACCAACCTGCGCAATCTGCAGGCGGAGAGCCTGGCGGCGCACGGGAATGGCTTCACCGCGTTCATCATGTGGACGGCGCAGCTCAGCACAACCAACAGCCTGGGGCGCAGCCGCCATCGGGCCAAATACGGTGCGAACTATGACGAATATCTGCACACCAACGCCGTGGCGCGCATCTACCTGGACAATTTCCAGAACTTCCAGGCCAGTTGGCCGACGCAAGGGCTGGAAACGGCGCGCCGCGCGCTCTACGCTGGCGCCAATGACTTTGGCAGCACCATGCTGGAAGAAAATGTGGTCAGCGCGGCCAATGCCTACACCGAAGAAAATCCGCGCATGACCATCTACGACCTGCATGCGCAGATTCGCCAGGCCGGCTTCACCCCCGCGCAGCGCGACAGCCGTTATCGCCTGGTGCGCACGTTCGATCGGGCCTACAGCGAGACCGAGCTGGCGCCCACACCGATTCCTTCCCGGCTTGGGGCGTTGACGCGGTCAGATTTCGTTCCAGTGGCCGTGCTGGCCTGAGGGATGTCATGAAGCAAGTGCGCACGTTTCTCGAAATGATTAAATTCGAGCACACCATCTTCGCCCTGCCCTTCGCCTATTTGGGCATGGTGTTGGCAGCCGGGGGCTGGCCGACATGGTGGCAGTTCATCTGGATCACGCTGGCCATGGCCTCCGCGCGCACGTTGGCCATGGCGGTCAATCGTGCGGTGGATGCGTCGCTCGACGCGGCCAATCCGCGCACGGCCAACCGCCCCATTCCACGCGGCGAATTCTCCTTGCAGCGGACCTGGCTCTTTGCCGCGCTCTCCCTGGCCATCCTGACCCTGGCCGCCTGGATGCTCAACGCCTTCGTGGTGCGTCTGCTCCCCTTCGCGGTCATCGCGCTGATCGGCTACAGCTACACCAAACGCTTCACCTGGCTGAGCCATTTCGTCCTGGGCATCACCGACGGCGCGGCCGCGGCCGGCGCGTGGGCCGCGGTGGCCGGCAATCTGTCCGGCCCACTGCCCTGGCTGCTCTGGTTTGCGGTCACGGTCTGGATCGCCGGCTTCGATCTGATCTACGCCTGCCAGGATGTGGAGTTCGACCGCCGCGAAGGGCTTTATTCCATTCCGGCGCGCTTTGGGGTGGCCGCGGCGCTGCGCCTGGCGCAACTGTGTCATCTGTTCACCGTGCTGACGCTGTTCCTTGTTGGCCTGCTGGCGCCGCTGGGCTGGCCCTTCTGGCTGGGACTGGCGCTGGTCTGCGTCCTGCTGGCCTATGAGCACAGCCTGGTCAGCCCGGACGACTTGAGCAAGGTCAACCTGGCCTTTTTCACCGTCAACGGCTACATCAGCGTGATCGCCTTCGTCGCGACGCTGGTCGCGCTGCTGGTGCGGTCATCCTGATTGGTGTTTTTCTTGAACGAACTGGAGTGAGATGATGATTGTTACTGAACGAACGACTGAGCTGGCAGACCTGGTCGTCAAGGTGCAGGCGGGCGAGCGCCTGGGCTTCGACGATGGGGTGCGCCTTTTCCAATCGCACGACTTGCTGACCATCGGTCAGATGGCTGACTTGGTCAATACGCGCCTGAATGGCGGGCGCTATGTCTTTTTCAACCAGAACCGCCACATCAACCCGACCAATGTGTGCGCGTTTCACTGCAATTTCTGCTCGTTCCGCCGTGATGAGGGCGAGGCGGGCGCGTACACCTGGCACGCGGACGAGATCGTGGAGCATGTGCGGCCGGACGCCCTGCCCAACGTGAGCGAATTCCACATCGTGGGTGGGCTGCACACCAGCGAGCCGTTCACCTACTATGAGGATTTCCTGGCCGCGCTCAAGAAGGCGTATCCCTGGATTCATCTCAAGGCCTTCACCGCGGTCGAGATTGACTTCTTCGCGCAGATGACCGGCATAAGCCATGAGCAGGTGCTGCGCCGGCTGATGGCCGCGGGGCTGGACTCGATGCCGGGCGGGGGCGCGGAGATCTTCCATCCGGACATCCGGCGCAAGATCTGCCCGGAAAAGGCGGACGGCGCCACCTGGTTGGCGATTCACCGCACCGCGCACCGCCTGGGGCTGCGCACCAATGCCACCATGCTCTACGGTCACATCGAAGGCCCGGAGCACCGGGTGGATCACCTCCTGCGCCTGCGTGATCTGCAGGACGAAACCGGCGGCTTCCAGACCTTCATCCCCCTGCGCTTCCATGCCGACAACAACGCGCTGGGTCAGCGCGCCAACTGGACCACCGCGCACGACACGCTCAAGACCCTGGCGGTCAGCCGCATCCTGCTGGACAATTTCTCGCACATCAAGGCTTATTGGATCATGCTGACGCCGCCGATTGCGCAGTTGGCGCTGCACTTCGGCGCAGATGACATAGACGGCACCGTGGTGGAGGAGAAGATCTACCACGATGCCGGGGCCACCACCGAGGAGCAGTTGGACAAGCTGGAACTGATGCGCCTGATCGTGGCGGCCGGCAAGCTTCCCGCAGAACGCGATACGCTGTATAATATCGTCAAGGTGTACGATCAGCCTATCGAACAGCTCGAAGCCGAACTGGTGGCCCGGCGCAAACAGACCCGCCTGGCCGCCAAGCAGGCCCGGCGCGCGCAGCCGCAACCCGTTCCCAATTGAAATCGCAAAGGACGGTAAAGATGATAACACGTGAATTGCTCAAAGACGAGATCGAAAAAGTACGAGACGATTACCTGGACATGTTGTACCAGATCATCAGGGTCTTCGAATGGCCGGCTAGAACGATGATGCCGCCAGCGCCGCAGAACGCAGGTGTTCTCGTGCTAAGAGAACGATCCGAATGGTACAGTTTTGTTCAGCGGACCTATGGCGCATTTGCCGATGATGCTATTGAGCGTGGCAGTGAGGGACAACTCGAGATTCGCGAGGACATCGAATGATCTACCTACTCGATACAAACACATGCATTCAATACTTGAACGGGAGATCTCAAACTATCAAGCAACGGCTGCATGATACGCTTCCGTCCCAGATCAAGCTCTGTGCGGTCGTCAAAGCAGAATTATTCTACGGTGTCATGAAAAGTGCCAGAGTAGACAGGAATCTCGCGACACTACAAGAATTTGTCAACCGGTTTGAGTCGTTGCCCTTCGATGATTCAGCAGCCGAATCCTACGCACGCATCCGACTACACCTGGAAAGAGCCGGCACTCCCATCGGGCCAAATGACCTGTTGATTGCCTCCACAGCGGTAACGTACGGGACCGTTCTGGTCACACACAACACGCGTGAGTTCAGGCGGGTGCCGGACCTCAACTATGAGGACTGGGAAACTAGCGTTCCTGGATAGGGCCGTACAACGAGGTACGAAAAGAATTAACGATGACCTTAACCATTGGTGTCATTGATTACTTGAACGTGCAGCCGGTTTACTACCGCTTGCAGGAGCGCCTGGCCGGGCGCGATGTGCGCTTCGTCTACGGCGTGCCGACCACGCTCAACCGGATGCTGATTGACGGCGAGATTGACCTGGCGCCCATCTCGGCCATCGAAACCGCGCGCCATGCCGATCAGTTGGCCGTCATCCCCAACCTGGGCATTGCCACGCTCGGCGCGGTCAAAACCGTGCTCCTCTTCAGTTGGATGCCCGACCCGGCCGAACTGGATGGCTGCACGGTCGCGCTGACCGATCACTCGGCCACCAGCGTGGAGCTGCTCAAGGCCCTGTGCCGGCAGCGCTACGGCATCGCCCCGCGCTGGCGGGTGACGCCACAGAACCTGGAGGAAATGCTCAGTCGGGCCTCCGGCGCGCTGCTCATCGGCGACGAAGCGTTGATCGAAGGCTCGCTGCACCGCAGCATTGCGCGGCGCGGGGTGCCGCACGTCTTCGACCTGGGCGACGAGTGGCTGAAATGGACCGGCCTGCCGTTCGTCTTCGCCCTGTGGACCGTGCGCCGCGACCGGCTGCACGAGCTGGCTGCCAGCGGCATCGTTCCTGCGCTGCACGCGGCCAAGGCTGATGGCCTGGCGCACATCGAAGCGATTGCCCAGGGCTACGCGCCGCGGCTCAATCTGCCGCCCGGTCTGCTCACCAAGTACCTGCGCGACCTGCGCTACGACCTGACCGGCTGGGACCTGGCGGGCCTGGAGCGCTTCCTGGGCCTGGCGCTGCCGGACATGACGCCCGACGCGCTGCTCGCCTGGCAAGATGAGCCGCAAGCGCTGGCGCCCCTCTTCGCCGCCGCCCTGGCGCCGGTCGGGTAAGCGCATGGTCACACCGCCAACGCCAGCCATCCCCCCCTGCCCGGCCGTTCTGGCCGACCGCTTCAACACCCTGCGCTTCGACGAGGCCCAGCAGGCGGTCGTTCTGCTTGACCGCCGCGCCTATCCGTTCCGCACCGCGTACGTGGTCTGCCGCACGGTGGAAGAGACCGCGCAGGCCATCGAGCAGATGGTGGTGCAGGGCGGGCCGCCGCTGGCCTACGCGGCCGGCCTGGGCCTGGCGTTGGCCGGGCCTGACCTGGCCGATTTGCGCCGGGCCGGCGAGCGCCTGCTTGCCACCCGCCCAACGGCCGATGATCTGCACGCCATCGTACCGCAGGCCCTGCAGCGCGCAGAGGCGGCGCTGGCCGCGGGCCAGGATGCGCAAGCAGCGATCCTGTCTTATGTCAATGGCGAGATCAGCCGCGGCAACCAGGTGAGTCAGGCTTGCGGCAGCCACGCGGCCAGCCTGCTGGCTGACGGCGACCGTGTCCTGACCCACTGCCTGGCCGGCGCCGCGCTCTGCTGGATGCTCTGGATCGCCAAACAGCAGGGCAAGCGGGTGACGCTGATCCCGACCGAGACGCGCCCCTATTTGCAGGGCGCGCGGCTGACCGCCCAGTGCGCGCTGGAGATGGGCATTCCGGTCCGGCTGATCACCGATGGCATGCCCGCACACCTGATGAGCCAGGGCATGATTGACAAGTTCATCTGCGCGGCCGACCGCATCACCCTGGATGGGCACATCACGAACAAAGTGGGCACGCTGCACAACGCCATTGCCGCGCATTATTATGGCATCCCCTTCTACGTCCTGGGCTACGATGGCCCGGACCCGCAGACGCCAACAGCCAGCGCCATCGAAATCGAGCAGCGCAACCCACAGGAGCTGTTCTACGCGCGGGGACGTGAGGGCACGGTGCGCACGGCCGTAGAGGGCATCGAAGGCTATTATCCGGCCTTCGACATCACCCCGCCGCACCTGATCGCCGGCATCGTCACCGACCGCGGCATTTTCCCGCCGACATTGGTGGCGCGCTATTGGCAGACACCCTGACCGAGGAGGCATTTCCGCGTTTACGACTTAAG
Source organism: Candidatus Amarolinea dominans (assembly GCF_016704685.1). NCBI lineage: Bacteria > Bacillati > Chloroflexota > Caldilineae > Caldilineales > Candidatus Amarolineaceae > Candidatus Amarolinea > Candidatus Amarolinea dominans. The sequence goes on along the minus strand of NZ_JADIZS010000038.1, from coordinate 56,459 downwards.
TCGTTACCTTGACGGAGAGAAGCGGCTATACTCAGCCCAGTCGTATGACTTCAATTGACTTCAATTGACTTCAAGCTCAAGCAAGGAGACGAACGCATGAACATCACGTTCAACAAAATCGCATCTGCCCTCGCCTTTCTCATCGGAGTCATGGCCATCTTCGCTGGCGGGCAAGTTCTGCTGGGTAAAGATCCTGGATACCATGTGATCAACTGGTTGGTGCTCTACAACTACACGATCGGCATCCTGACCGTCTTCACCACCGCGGTACTCATCTGGACGCAGCACAAGTATGCCCTACCCGCCGCCATCGGCACGCTTGGCGTCCACGCCCTGGTCATGCTCATCATCCAGACCGCCTACCGCGGCGTTGTCGCGTCAGATAGCCTGCGGGCCATGACGATACGGATCGTGGTTTGGCTCATCATCCTGACGCTGATGTTCGTGGGATCACGGCGTCAGCGACCGGCCCAGGCCTGAGAAAGAGAGGAGTTCGACGATGACGAAGTTCTTGACCAAATGGTCGCGTAAATTTCACCGCTGGATCGCGGTGCCGACCGCGCTGCTCATCCCGGTAGCGGTGATCATCAAATTGATTGGCGACCCCCAGACCGTGGCAGCCTGGGAACAACTGGACAAAGTACCGTCCATTCTGATGCTGGTCATGGCGATCAGTGGGACTTATCTCTTCCTGCTCCCCTACATCGTCAAAGGACAGCGGAAGAAAAAGGTGGCGTCAGAGGCAGCCGAGACCAGTGCAGTCAGGCGTAAGTGGCCCGCTGGTTCGTAGTGGCGACTTCAGTCGCTCCGTGTTGTGGAGTCTCCCGAAGAGTCAGGCAAACAGGGGCATGGTTCGTTGGTTTCGTTTCCGCCGTGATCTGGGGCTGCAACTGCTGGCCCTGTACCTTCTGCTGATCATCCCGTTCCTGCTGACGCTGTGGATCTTTGACGGGCTGGTGGGGCAGCGTATCCGCGCGGACGTGCAGACCGGCGATCTGGCCCTGACGCAGGCGATTGCCCAGGGGACCGATCTCTCGCTCGGTAATGCCCTGGGTATCGTAGCAGGATTGACCCGCTATCCCGAGGTGATCGCCGCGGACAAGGCCGCGATGGCGCCGCTGTTCGAAGCCATTCTGAACACGCACCCCAACATCAACCTGGTCTACCGGCTCGATGCCAGCGGCGTCATGGTGTATCACAACCCGGAAAACCCCACTTCCACGGTCGGCACCGATTTCTCCTTCCGCGGCTATTTCCAGAGCGCGTTGGAAACCTGCGCGCCGCTGGTGTCGCAGGGGCGCATCTCACCCACCACCAACCAGGCGGTCGCGACCGCCGTGCAATCGCTCTGCTCGCCCGCCGGCGATTTTCTGGGACTCGTCGGCGCCAATATCCGCCTGGAAAGCCTGAGCCAAACGCTTTCGACCATCGCGTCCAAGCATCAGTCAGAGACAGGGTTCCAGGTGGTAATCCTCGACTCGGCCGGACAGATCATCGCCTTCCCCGATCCTGCCCTGCTGCTCCACCCCGCCGCAGACCTGCTGCCGCGAGACTACCTGGACAGCTTCACCGGCGAGACCCATTCGCAAATTCTGCGCTCGCCGGACGGAGAGGAGCGCCTCTACACCCACACCCACATCGAAACCATCGGTTGGGAGGTCGTGGTCAGCCGGCCCACGGCTGAGGCCTTTGCCACCCAAATCGTCCTGCAGCAGATCGCGCTGGTGGCCGCGGTCACGTTTCTGCTCATCGGGCTTTTCTTCTGGGTGGCGCTTGCCAACCGCGTCATCCGGCCCATCGAACTGTTGGCGCCGGTCAGCGAAGCGATCGGGCTGAATCAGCCCATTCAGTCGAAAGAACGTGCGCGTCTGCTCAGGCTGGCTGAGCGCAGCGACCAGATCGGGCATTTGATCCGCAGCGTCATGAAGATGGAAGATTCGATCAAGGCGCGCATGAAAGAACAGGCCACCCTGCTCGACACCAGCGCCGCGGTCATATCCACGCTCGATGTCGAAACCGTGCTCGATCGCATCCTGGAGCAGATGGGCCGCCTGCTGGCGGTGCAGATGTACGCCATCATGCAGTTGAACGAAAAGGAGGGTTCGTTCCGCATCCGCGCCGGCCGCGGCCTGTCGCGGCATTTCACCGAGCAATTAGCCATCCAGCCCAGCGAGCCGGATTCTGTCACCATGCGCGCCCTGCACAGCGGCGAACCGATTCAGGTGAGCGACACCGAGGACGATCCTTCCTACACCATCCGCCGGGCGCGCGCCCGCGCGGAAGGCTACCGCGCGCTCCTGGCCGTGCCGCTCAAAACCAAGCACGCGCCGCCCACCGCCCTGCTGGTCTTTCACCCCACCCCGCACATCTTCACCAGGAATGAAATTCAACTGCTGGCAAACTTTGCCAACCACGCCACCATGGCGATCGAGAACGCCATCCTGTACGAGCGCAGCGACATGCAGTTGGAGGAGCAAACGCGGCGCCTGGAAGCGCTCGTGCAGTCGCTGCATGACGGCCTGATCCTGAGCAACCTGACCGGTCAGGCCATCTACGCCAACCGCCGCGTGGGCGCGCTGGCAAACCTGCGGCCGCACGAATTGGCGCGCATGCAGGTTGGGCAAATCCTGGCGCGCATTCTCTCCCGCTCCAACGAAAGCGAAAGCGGACGCCAGGCCGTGCAGGAAATTTACGAGCAGGGCGGCGAACGCAATGCAGAAATCTCGCTGCCAGGCGACGGCCGCACCATCTACCTGCGCCTCGAGGCGTTCGACGTGTCCGATTCGCGCGGCGACCTGATCGGCCGCGGCCTGCTCCTGCACGACATCACGGCCGATCGCGAGTTGGACCGGATGCGCGCCAGCCTGATCTCCACCGTGTCCCATGAACTGCGGACACCCCTGGCCGCGATCAAAGGCTACGCCACCACCCTGCTGGCCGACGACGTGCAGTGGGACCGTGAATCGCAAAACGAATTCCTCAAGATCATCTCCGATGAGGCGGATCGGCTGCGCGACCTGGTCAACAACATCCTCGATCTGTCGCGGCTCGACGCTGGGGTGATCAAGCTGGAGCGGATCGAATGTGACATCGAGGAGACGATTCACCGGGCGGCGCGGCGCGTGCGGGCGGGCGAGGCCGGCTTCCAGGTGCAGGTGGCGCCGGGCCTGCCGGCCCTGTACGCGGACCCGTTGCGGCTGGAGACCATCCTGCGCAATCTGTTCGAAAACTCGCTCAAGTACGGCGGCGAGGATGTGGCAATTCGCGTGGAGGTTGGGGAGCAGGATGCGAGCTGCCTGTTCCGCGTGTGCGACGACGGGCCGGGCATTCCGGCCGCAGAGGGCAAGCGCATCTTCGAGATGTTCTATCGTGTGGATGACCGGCTGTCGCGCGTGGTCGGCGGCGCGGGCCTGGGACTGGCGATTTGCCAGGGCCTGGTTCATGCGCATGGCGGCCGCATCTGGGTGGAAACGCGGGAAAAGGGCGCCTGTCTGGCCTTCTCGATTCCATTCTCCGCGGCCGCGCCAGGGGCAGCGCAAGCGAAGGGAGATTCTGGATGAGCATCACCGTGTTGGTCGTTGACGACGAAAAGTCCCTGCGCGACTTCGTGCGCCGCAACCTCGAAGCACGCGGCTATAAGGCCATTTGCGCGGCCAACGGCCTGGAGGCGCTGGCGATTTTCGAACATGAACACATTGACCTCGCCATTCTGGACATCATGATGCCGCACATGGACGGCCTGGAGGCCACGCGACGCATGCGCGAAAGTTCCACTGTGCCTATCATCATTCTGACCGCCATGGGCGAAGAGACCGACAAGGTGCGCGCCTTCGACCTGGGCGCGGACGATTACCTGACCAAACCCTTCGGCGTCGGTGAACTGATGGGCCGCATCAAGGCGGTCATGCGCCGCGCCCAATGGGCCGAACCCTCACCAAATCGGGAACGCATCAGCCGCGGGGAGATCAACGTGGACCTGGCGCGACACGAGGTCTCTGTGCGCGGCCGGTCGGTAGGCCTGACGCCCATCGAGTTCGATCTGCTGGTCCACCTGATGCGACATGCAGGCAAAGTGTTGTCGCATCACGACATCCTGCGCAGCGTCTGGGGGCCTGAGTACGGCAACGAGGTCGAATACCTGCGGGTGTACATGGGCCGCCTGCGCCAGCGCATCGAACCCGATCCGCTCAAGCCGTGCTACATCCTGACCGAGCGCGGGGTCGGCTATCGCTTCAGCGAGTGAGTTTTACGCTTTTTTTATCTTACCGCCTCTTTCTTTACCCTATTTTTGTGCTCGCCTTGTAGAATAGAATCGGCAGCAGGGGCTTTGTAGCTGCCCTGACGATTTCAGTTCTTTGCAAGGAGGAGCAACCAATGAAGCGTAAACTGTTTGTTCTACTGACCGTGCTGGCGATTGTCAGCATCGCGCTGGCGGCCTGTGGGTCCGCCGCGACCCCTCAAGCGGCCCCAACGGCTGCGCCGCAGGCAACCGAGGCCCCCCCCAAGCCGGCTGCCGCCGAGAAGACGGTGACCATCGGCTTTACGTCATCGCTGACCGGCTCGCAGGAAGTGTCATCCAAGCGACAGGTGGCTGGCTTCAACCTGTGGATGAAGCAGGTGAACGACGCCGGCGGCCTCAAGCTGAGCGATGGTACGGTGGTCAAATTCGCCGCCAAGACCTACGACGACGAATCGAACAAGGAACGTGTCCAGGAACTTTACACCCGCCTGGCGACCGAAGACAACGCCGATTTCCTCATTAGTCCCTACTCGTCCGGCCTGACGGCCGCCGCATCCATCGTGGCCGAGCAGAACGGCAAGATCATGATTACCGCCGGCGCGGCCGAGGATGACGCCTACAAGACCGGCAACACCAGCCTCTATCAACTCTACACGCCCGGCAGCCAGTACCTCCTCAGCACCGTGGACATGCTCAAGGGTCTGGCGGCGGGCGCCAAAGTGGCCGTTGTGCATGAAAATGACAAGTTCTCCACCGCCGTGGTGAACGGCCTCAAGCCGTACCTGACCGCGCAGGGCTTCGAGATCGTCCTGGAAGAGGGCTACGCGTCCGACACCACCGACTTCGGCCCGGTCATCAACAAGGTCGTCCAATCCGGAGCCACCATTCTGCTGGGCGGCGGCCATTATCCTGATGGCAGCACCTTCGCCCGCCAGCTCTACGAGCGCAAAGCGGGCCTGAAGTTCACTTCCCTGCTGGTGGCCCCGGCCGACTCCAAGTTCCCTGAGCTGGGCGACGCCGCGCTGGGCGTCTCCACCTCCAGCCAGTGGGAGATAAGCGCCACCCACACGAAAGAAGAAGCCGCGGCGATGGGCAAGGCATGGTTCGGGCCGAGCGGCAAGGAATTCGCCGACGCTTACCAGGCCGCCACAGGCGAAAAACCGACCTATCACGTGGCCGGCGGCTATGCGGCGGGCCTTGTCCTGCAGAGCGCCATCGAAACCGCCGGCTCGACCGATGCGGGCAAGGTGAAAGCGGTCCTGGAAGCGATGGACATCTTCACCTTCTGGGGCGGCGTCAAGTTCGACACCTCGCCCAACGCGCATGGATTGCAGACCGGCCACACGATGGTGGTTGCCCAGTGGCAGAAGAACGCCGAGGGCAAGCTGGCTCGCATGGTGATCTGGCCGGCCGACGTGGCCGTTGCCAAACCCCTCTACCCGATTCCCGCCCCTTGATCTGAGTCTCGACCATTGATCCGCATGGGCAGGCAACCCCTGCCCATGCTCTGCACCGACCGGGAGCTCAGATGGACCAAATCAACCTGTTATTGTCTTCCCTCCCAGACGGAATCTTGTTGGGATTTGTCTATGGGTTGGCGGCCATGGGCCTGACTTTGATCTGGGGGGTCATGAATGTCATCAACCTGGCGCACGGACCGATCATCGCCCTGGGCATGTTCGGCACCTTCTTCCTCTATTCACGGCTCGGGATCAATCCATACGTGGGCCTGGTCCCGGTCGCCATCGTGGGATTGCTTTTCGGCGTCCTGATCTACGCCGTGGCCGTGCATCGTGTGATCAACGCGCCCCACCTGTCGTCGCTGCTGGCGACTTTTTCTGTCAATATGATCATCATTGGCCTGGGTACGGCAGCCCTAACCACCTCCCCCTACAACGTGGACTTCACCGCCGGCAGCATCAGCATCGGCTCCACCACCCTGCTGGGCACCCGCCTGATCGCGGCGCTGATCACATTGATCTTCACCGGCGGCTTGTATCTGTTCCTGTACCGCACGCGGCCCGGCAAGTTCATCCGCGCCGTCGCCAATAACCGCGCCGCGGCCGAACTCATGGGCATCCCCTCCACACGCATCCTGGCCCTCAGCTTCGGCCTGGGCACCATGCTGGCAGCCGTCTCCGGCGCGCTCATCGCCACCTTCTTCCCCTTCAGCATCCTGGCCGGCAGCGGCTACGAACTCAAGAGCTTCGTCATCGGCGTGATGGGCGGCCTGGGCAACCCCATCGGCGCATTGTTGGGTGGCCTGATCCTCGGCGTTCTGGAGGGCGTCATTCCGGCCTTCCTCGAAACGTCCTGGGTGCCGGTGATCGAATTCGGGCTGTTCGTCGTCATCCTCCTGGTACGGCCCGGCGGCCTGATCGGAGCGAAAAAATGAAACTCTGGCCTAGATACCGTGGCTTGGTCGTACCGGTGCTCGTGGTGGTCGCATTGACACTCTGGCCGATCATCTCAGGCAGGCCCGCCAATCGCGAGACCGCCTTCACCATCTTGAAGGCCATTGCGCTGGCGTCCAGCCTGAACATCCTGCTCGGCTACACGGGCTACGTCAGCTTCGGGCACATCGTCTTTTACGGATTTGGCGGTTACGTAGGCATCTTCCTCCTGACCGCCATGGGCTGGTCGCTGTACACCGCGATCGTGGCCGGTGGAATCGCCGCGGGCGTGCTGGCCTTTCTACTCGGCTCCGCCATTCTGCGCCTGCGCGGCGCGTACTTCGCCCTGGCCACCATCGGCATCAACGAGGCCATGAAGGCTTTCATCAGCAACTTTCCCCTGTTCGGCGGCCCCACAGGCATCACCCTGAACTTCAGCGTCTACAGGACCTACGGCGGCGCGGCGCAGGCGCTGCAGACCTCGTTCTTCATCGGCGTCGTCCTGGCCCTGTTAGCCATCATCGTGAGCTACGCGGTGCGCACATCCAAATTTGGTCTTGGGCTGCTCGCCATTCGCGAGAACGAAGACGCCGCGGAGGTGATGGGCATCGTCACGCCTCGCGCCAAGACCTGGGCCTATGTCCTGTCGGCCATCGTGCCCGGCATGATCGGCGTGCTGTTCTTCTTCAAGAACGGCAACGTGGAGCCGCACGACGCCTTCCCCCTGCATGCTTCCATCGAGCTGCTGGTCATGGTGATGCTCGGCGGCCAGGGCACGGTGTTCGGGCCGCTGCTGGGCGCGTTCGCCTACCAGGGCATGCGCGGCTTCCTCGTCACCAGCCCCATCTTCAAGGACATTCAGTTGTCGGTCTCCGGCGTGCTGCTGCTGATGATCGTGCTCTTCATCCCATCCGGCGCAGTGGGCTGGCTCATCCAACGCATTCCGCCCCTGAGGAGGGTACTCGCATGACCATCCTGCTTTCTCTACAGGGCGTGTCCAAACGGTTCGGCGGCTTGCAGGCCCTGACCAAAGTAACCTTCGACGTGCCGGAAGGCCAGATCATGGGGCTGCTCGGCCCCAACGGCGCAGGCAAAACCACCCTCTTCAACGCCATCAACGGCGTGTTTCCGCCCGAGGAGGGGCGCATCGTCTTTCGCGACCGGGATGTGACGCGCATGAAGCCCTACGACCACGCGCGCATGGGCATGGCCCGCACGCACCAGATCGTACGGCCTTTGAACGAGCTGACGGTGCGCGAAAACGTCATGGCCGGCGCCTGCTTCGGGCACGAAAACCATACACTCGCTCGCGCCGGCGAGATTGCGGACGAAGTGCTGGAATTTGTCGGCCTGGCGTCGCGGACCGATCAACTGGCCGGCAGCCTCAATGTGGCGCAGAAAAAACGCCTTGAAATGGCAAGGGCGCTGGCCGCACGACCGTATCTGCTCCTGCTCGACGAGGTGCTGGCCGGCCTCAACTCCACCGAAATTGATGGCATGATCCAGACGGTGCTGAAGATCCGTGAACGAGGCGTGACGATCCTCATGATCGAGCACGTGATGAAGGCGGTCATGAACGTTTCCGACCGGATCATCGTGCTGGATTACGGCACGCAGATTGCGGAAGGAACGCCGCACGAGGTGGCCAACAACCCGCGTGTGATCGAAGCCTACCTGGGCGATCCACGACTGGCTGAGACTTTGATGGCTGACAGTTCGCTGGCTGACAGTTCGATGGCTAAAAGTTCGATGGCTAAAAGTTCGATGGAGGAGGCGTAACATGGCTCTGCTTGAAATCCGCGATCTTGTTTCGGGGTATGGCCAGGTGCAAATCCTGTGGGGCGCCAACCTCTCGTTGCAGGAGAAGAAGCTGACCTGCCTGGTGGGCGGCAACGGCGTCGGCAAGACGAGCATGCTGCGCACGGTCATGGGGCTGCTGCCTCCGTGGAGCGGATCGGTCTGGTTCGAGGGCAAGGATGTCAGCCGTCTGCCCGCGTATGTCAAAGCCGAGATGGGGCTGACCCTGGTGCCGGAGGGGCGCCAGTTGTTCACCGACATGACCGTGGAAGAAAACCTGGAAATGGGCGCGACCAACCGCCGCGCGCGCCCCAAGATGAAGCAGAACCTGGAAAAGGTCTACACCATGTTTCCCCGGCTGCAGGAGCGCCGCGCCCAGAAGTCGGGCACGATGAGCGGCGGCGAGCAGCAGATGCTGGCCGTAGGCCGCGGCATCATGGCCGACCCGGTCGTGTTGATGGTGGACGAGCTTTCCCTCGGCCTGGCGCCGGTGCTGACCCTGAACCTGTTCCAGAGCATGCGCCAACTGCGCGACGCCGGCATCACCGTCCTGCTGGTCGAACAGAACGTGCAGATGGCCCTGGCGATCAGCGATTACGGCTACGTGCTGGCCGAGGGCAAGGTCGAGATGGAAGGCCCGGCCCGACAGTTAGCCAGGAACGAACACATCCGCGCCACCTATTTGGGACTGTAAACCCAACAATCGAACGCAACCCGGCGCCTTTTTCTTGATGACGCCCAGGAGGCACTCATGCTGGTTGGTGAACGCATGTCGCACCCCCCCATCACAATTCCGCCCGAAATGAGCATCCACGATGCGCTTGCTCTACTCAAGAAGGAACGCATCCGCCGCGCCCCGGTGACCAGGGGCGACAAGATGGTCGGAATTATTTCGGACAAAGACCTGTTGAACGCCTCACCCTCGCCCGCCACCTCCCTGAGCGTTTGGGAATTGAACTACCTGCTCAGCAAACTGACCGTGGGCGAGGTGATGACCCGGCAAGTCATCACGGTGGCAGAAGACACGCCGATCGAAGAAGCGGCGCGAATCATGGCCGACAACAAAATCGGCGGCCTGCCCGTCATGAAGGGTGAACGGATCGTCGGCATCATCACCGAAACCGATCTGTTCAAGATTCTCCTCGAACTGATGGGCGCGCGCGAGCGCGGCGTGCGCGTCACCGCGCTGATCGAAGATCAACCCGGCGCGCTCGCCCGCATCACCAGGGCCATCGCCGAAGCGGGCGGCGATTTCGTCGCCTTCGGCCAATTCACCGGCAACGCCAGCGGCACCAAGCTGCTCACTTTCAAGGTGACCGGGCTGAAAAGGGACGCAGTCGCCCACGTCACAGCCGGGATTGTCAAGGAAGTGTGGGACATTCGCGAATAACCCGATCGAACCATCGCTTCAAGCAGGACTCTTTCATCTTCGGCGGCATGTAGACCCCCCGCATTCGATAGCCGCTCGACGCACCAGCCAGGGTTTGCCCCCTGACGCGTCGAGCGGTTATTCGTGTTGTTCACCCAAAGCGACGTTTGACAAGGCGTGATTTCGGGGTTAGACTCCTGGCCGTTACCGCGCAGGGCAAGACGAGCAAGGAGATGGACAACGATGAGCAGCAGACAGCGACCCTGGACAATCATCACTTCGATACTGATTGGTCTCTTGCTGGCCGGGTGTGCAAGCCAGGCCACGCCGCCAACCGACGGAGGACACACAGGCGTCACACCCAAACCCCCCGGCGTCATTAGTACAATGCCCGCGCAGTCAACGCCCACGCCTGCCGCAATCCAGCCCGCCACGCCCCAACCGCCGCAGGACCCGGCGGCCATGGTGCAGGCCGAATTCTCACGCCTGGCCGCGGGCCGCATCCTGTACAACCCACCCGAAGAAATGACCGAAGGGGAACGGGAGCGGGTGGAGGTGCGGATCACCCAGAACATGACCGCGTCCCTGACCGAGGGATTGAAGGGCAGCGGCGCGCCGAGAATCGAGCAGATACCGGTTGCCAGCTTCATGAAGGTGCGCCTGACCAGCGACAGTTTTGACATTACCCCAGTAAGTTCCGAAGAGCAGATCGTGGCGGGGGACACCTACACCCAATGGGCGTGGGATGTCGTCCCTCAACGGTCGGGCACCCACGCGCTGATCCTGGTCGTCACCGCGCGCGTCAAACTGGCCGGCTTTTCGGACGAACAGCGAGACCTGGACATCATCGAGCGCACGATCAATGTACGCGTCAACCCGGTCTATTCCGTGCAGTCGTTCATCAGCAACAACGGGGATTGGCTCTTTCCCACGGTGCTCGTCCCACTCATCATGGCCCTGGGAGGCTGGGTTTGGAAAAATTACTCGAAGCGCAAGAATTCAGGTTCGGAGACAAACAATCCGCCTCAATAGAAAGGGAGGATACTATTCAACGCAAGGACGCCAGGGCGCGAGGACGCAAAGGGTTTTCAAGGTGACGCTTGCGTCTCTTGCGCCTATGGCGTTCAGCGAGATTCCTCTCAACGCAAGGGGCGCAAGGGGCGCAAACGACGCAAACGGCCTTCATGAATGATCTCCTTCGGCCACCGCAATCTCTGCGTCGGTCAAGCCGCACAGTTCGTATACAAGCGCATCAATCTGGCGGTCCGTGGACGCGATCTGGCGCTGCACGACGGTCTTCGCATGGGGGATCTGCTCCGCAGCCAACTGCTTGTGCAGGTCCAACATGCGCGTCACCAGGGCCGCCACCTGGTCGTGGCGAGCCACGTCGGCCGGCATTGCGTCCACGCGGATGGACGCCCGGCCTCCACGCCCATCAACGCGTGACTTTGATTCGTAAACGTAGTATAATCAACTCAACCGAAGTTCAATGCCGTTGTTGGAGGCCAGAATGACAATTCAGGAATTGGAAGTCCAGATCAAACATCTCGATGCCCTGGAAAAAACGCGCCTGTACTACCGCCTGATTTTCGATCTGAGCCAAACATGGCCTGGCATCGAGAAGTCGCCCGGCATCTGCGGCGGAGATGCACGCATTGTCCGTACCCGCATACCGGTATGGGCATTGGAGAATTTCCGGCGCCTGGGATCCACTGACGCCGAACTGCTGGAAAACTACCCTACCCTGGTGCCAACCGATCTCATCAATGCCTGGGCGTATGTGGCGACTCACCGCGATGAAGTCGAAAGTGCCATCCAAGAGAATGAATTGTGGCAGCCCGAATCCACCAGGCGATTGTTGACAACGAACCGCTGGCCGGAAAGTTGGTTCGCGTGATTCGACCTCAAGTTTGATATTTTGGCGGCACGCGCGTGACTTCTGATTCACCCTCACGCCCCACAACCCTCATTTACGGCGGCACGGCGGCCTACTGGCTCGACCTGACGGAGTTTGGCGCGGTTGGCGATAGCCTCACCCCGGAAACTCCCTTCGGCCCGGCCGCGCCCATCACCTGGCTGAGCGGTCGCGATGGCCTGACCGTCGGCTTCAGCTCGCGGCACGGCGTCGGCGAGTTGCAGCGTTCGGCCGGCTTTGTCAATCACCGCGCCAACCTGTGGGCCGCCCAGCAGTTCGGCTTCCGGGCCATCCTCAGTTGGAACGGCGTCGGCGCCATCAACCCGGCGCTGGCCGTGGGCGACCTGGTTGTGCCCGCGGACCTGCTCGATTGGACGAGCAGCCGCCGCGCTCACAGCTTCGACCGCTGGCATCAGCCGACCGCCGGCCCGCCGTTCGACCCCGCGCTGCGCGAAACCATCCTCCACGCGCTGACCGTTGCGCGGCCCACCGAAGCCGGCGCTGACCTGACGCACCACGCCGCGCCCGTCACCTACGTCTGCACCGAAGGCCCGCGGCTGGAGACGCAGGCCGAAATTGCCCTCTTCGCCCGCGCCGGCGCCGATGTGGTGGGCATGACCCTGGCGCCCGAAGTCTGGCTGGCGCGCGAACTGGGCCTGCGCTACGCCTCGCTCTGTTTTGTCACCAACTACGCCACCGGCATGGCCCGCGGCCGCGAGCCAACGCGCGAGTTTGGCCCTCGCGTCGCCCGCACCTGTTTACCCATCCTGCTGGCCGCGGCCGGCCGCCTGGCGCGGGCATCCCGGTAATTCCAAGCGTAATTGCATTTCTTTCAGGGCGATTCTTCTCAACGCAAGGACGCCAGGGCGCAAAGGATTTTTTGGGATGGCGCTTACGGGGCTTGCCAAAGGCCCGAAACTGGTAACTGCTCACCCTGCAGGCCGATTTGGACAGGATGAACAGGATGTACAGGATTCTTGCTCTGTGGTGTGCAAAACTACCGCCACGAGAGTTCGAATATCCTGTCAATCCTGTGAATCCTGTCTGAATTCCAGGCAGACCCAGCAGTTACCTCAAGGGACAGAAACTGAAGGCTGGATTTCGCTGATACGCTCCGCAAAGAGTTTGATCCGCTCCCAGGCCTCGATGCTCTCTGGCAAGAGATCGCCGAACGCCTGAAAATCGTGATTCATGGACTCCCAACAATCGAATGTGATGTCTGCGCCCTGGGCCTGCGCCCGCTCGACGAAGCGGATGATCTGATCGGCCAGGATTTCCAGCTTGCCCGCCTGCACGTACACCGGCGGCAGGCCGCGCCAATCCGCGTAGATCGGCGACACCAGCGGATCGCGCACATCGGCCTCGCGGCACAGCCAGCCGGCCCAGCGCAGCACCATGCGGCTCTGCGGAAAGTCGAATGGGTCGTTCTGCGCCATCGCAGAAACCGGCGAAACCGTGTTGCCCACATCGGTCCAGGGGCACAGCGCCACCGCGCCCGCCGGCAAGGGCCATCCCAGGTCGCGCAGCTTCAGGAGCAGCGCCAGCGTCAGGTTGGCGCCGGCCGAATCACCCATGAGGATGAGCTGGCGCGGCGCGACGCCGGCGTCCAGCAGCCAGCGGTAGGCCGCCACCGCATCCTCCAACTGGGCCGGGAAGGGATGTTCAGGAATCAAGCGGTAGTCCAGGGCAAAGGTGCGGGCCGGCAGCGACAGCGCGGCCAGCGCGATCAGGTTCGCATGGCTCTTGCTGTAATAGGCGTAGCCGCCGCCGTGCAGGTAGAGCAGGGTCGCGGCGCGCGCCCCGGCTTTGGGTGTGAACCAATGCCCCTTGACCGGCGCCGTGACCGGCTCGATCGTCACCTGCGACAGCACGGCCGACGGGAACAGCACCGCATCCTCATAGGCGCGGCCTTCCGCCATCGAAGGACAATCGAAGGCGATTTCGGTTTGCCGGCGCACGAACGCCGTGATCACTTCGAATATTGCTGTCCAGCCCGGCGCCCGCGGCCCCTTGATCGCGCGGCGGGCCGACACCGCCAGCAAAGCCGCTATCAGATTCCAAAGCCCGCGGCCGCGGTGCGACCAGCGGCCGGCCAGGATCAACCCTGGCGGCGAAGACTGACTCATTCCTCTTCCTCCAGATCTTGTTGAACAGACGGCCGCGCTCCGGCTTCATCCAGCAGATGCTCACGCCGTTTCGCTTGCTCCAGCAGGACCAGGGTGATCGAATAGGCGGCCGCGGCCAACGGGACGCCGAAGACGAAGCCCCAGAAGCCCATCAACTGCGAGCCGACCATCAGCGAAATGACGATCAAGAGCGAGGGCATGCGCAGCGACCCGCTGAAGATGGACGGCATGACCACATTGAACAGGATGACCTGGAAAACGAGCAGCACCAGCAGGAGCCAGAGCGTGTTGGGCGAGCCTTGCAGGGCCGCGACCAGCACCGGCAGGATCGTGGCAACAATGCCGCCGACGATGGGCACCAGTACGACCAGGCCTGTGGCAACACCAACGACCAGGGCCGAGTCAATGCGCAGGAGGAACATCAGCAGGGAGACAGCGATGCCAAAAATCAGCCCCTGCAGAACGGTACCGCGCAGGAAGCCGCCAAACGTGCGGTCAATGGTCTCGGCGGCCATCTGGTACTCATCTTCATAGCGCTTGGGCAGCACGCTCAAGATGGCGCGCGCAATGGCGCCGCCATCCAGGGTGACAAACAGACTCAGGAAGATGATGATCAGGAATTGGCTGAACGCGGTGGCAATACCGCCGGCCAACCCCAACCCAAATTGCAGGAGGTTAGCGCCCACGAGGGGTACCTGGTTCAGCAGGTCGGCCGGCTGCGGCAAGACGATCAGGTTGGGGTCAAGGTCCAGGCGGGTGATCAGCAACGTGCGCATCTCGTTGAGCCAATCTGTGGCCTGCTGCAGCCACTGCGGCAGATTGCCGGCCTGCGTCTGCATCGAACGCGCCAATTGGTCGAGCTGATGAACCAGCACCGGCGCCAGGGCCAGCAGCGCCAGGCCCAGGCCGGCCACCAGCACCCCGTAGACGACGGCCACCGCCAGGGCAAACGGGAGTTGAGAAGTCTCTGGCAAGCGTGCAGCAAGTTGCCGCGGCAACAGGCGCCGGACGCGGCGCAGACTGAGCTTCCTGCGCTGCAGCCAGGTCACCAGCGGTTGCAGGGCGAAGGAGAGGAGCCAGGCCAGCGCCACCATCAGGATCAGGCCGCTGAACGAGCTCACGAACGTGGTCAGTTTCTCGATCAGGTAGATCGAAACCGCCAGGGTCAGCACGATAATGAGCGAACGGGGTAGCAATTCGGTTGGACGATGATGATCTGGCATGAACAATCCTCCTGATGCGGGGATATTTTAACGCGAAGACGCCGAGATGCAAAGGCGCCCGGCTAAAGCCTCCATTCCAGATGTCTTCAGCGACCACATTTGGAATTCCTGCTCAACCCGGGCTGACCTGGTAGACGCGAAACCACTGATTGCGATAAACAACCGGGAAGGGCAACTCCCGCTCGATGAAAAAAACGATGAAATCGGCCTGATATTTCTGTGCGATCGCGGTCACCTCTGCGGCGCTGAGGTCGTTGTAACGGATGTCGCTGGCGCCGGCCGCGTGCAGGTCCCGCATGCGCTGCCACCAGGCTGCGGTGAACGGCACGCTGAAGTACTGCTGCGTGCCGTCCTTCCATTCGCCCACCACGGGCCGCTGGCTCTCCACGCGGAAGCCGTAGTAGTAGGGCGGCGTGATGAACGCGGCATCCACCGGCGTGTTTTCACGCGCCCAAATCTGCACATCACGCCAGGCGACCAGCAGATCGGCCGGAACGCGGGGCTGGGTCAGGGCGGCCGCGCCGGAGACGAGCAGCGCCAGGAGCAGCGCGGCGGTTGTCCAGCGCACCGCGGCCGGCCAGGCCAGGAAGCGTCCCAGGCGCAGACGCCTTGTCCGCACGATCTGCACCGCGACCGCCCGCGCCAGGCCATCCAGCGGCGCCCAGGAGGCGAGAGCGGTCAGTAGCCCCCCTGCCAGCACGCCTGCGATCCACACGATGGGCCACGGCGCGAACAGCGCCAGCAGCGTCACCAGGCTGCCGGCGCGCGCCAATCCCCCGCGGTCCCAGGTTGTCAGGAACCAGCGCACCACCAGCGGCAGGGCCAGCACGGTCAGGAGCCGTGTGCTGCGGAAGAGCTGCCAGCGCAGGATCGGCCCCAGCGGCCAAACCTCCGCGCCCATGAAGCCGATTGCGGCCAGCAGGGCCACTGCCAGGGCCGCGCCGGCCAGCCAGCGCCCCTGCTCGTTGCGCCGCAAGGGCCACCACGTCAGCCCGGCCAGCCAAATCCACAAGCCAAAGGCGACAAAATCGGTCAGCGGCCAGGTCAGCGGGAAGCTGTGCTGGGATGAGCGCAGGCGCAGGAGATCAATCCAGGCGGGCGTGAGCGGTTCGGCCGCCTGCCATGACCAGATGAGCGTGGGCAGCGCCAGGAGCAGACCGAGCGCGGCGGCCAGCAGGGGCGCGGCCCAGCGGCGCCAGGGCAGACGCAGCAGATCGCCGGCCAGGAGGAGGGCCAGGGCAAAGCCGCCGCTGAGCGCATGCAGGTTGATGCTGAGGCCGGCCAGGGCAAAGGCCAGCAGGCGCCGCTCCAACAGCCCAGCCAGCAAAGCCCACAGCGCCAGCGCCAGGCCCACATGGCGCGGCAGCGCGGAGCGCAGGACGAGATCATCCCCGCCGAGCACCGGCAGCGTGGCAAGCGTGAGCAGCAGGCCGATCAACAGGGGCCGCAGGGGCAGGCGGTCCGGCGCCAGGCGCAGGCTCAATCCCGCGACCGCGGCCAGGTAGGCCAGCAAGGTGAGCAGGTGGACAATCAAAAAGAGGGTGGGAATGGGCGCCAGGCGCGTGGCGAGGGCCAGGAGTTGGAAGTAGAAGGAGGGGTAGCCGCTGCGCGTGGCGAGCATGGGATCGCCGGGGAAGAGGGCTGGGTCGAGCGTCTGTTCGAGGAACGGCAGGTGAACGGCGTGCGCATCCTCGGTGAGGCCAAAGTGGTAGCCGTGCGCCAGGAGATGCAAGCCGGCAAAGAGGCCGATCAGGAGCAAGCCTCCTGCGATGGGCAGCCAGCGGCGGCGGATCATGGTCAGGAACATGCAGCACCCCCCTCAACGCGCCGGCGAAAGGCGCAAGGTCATCACCGGCGTGCGCTTGCCCAGCAGGCGAAAGCCATGCTGGCTGTACAGGCGCTGACTGGTCGGGTTGCCGGCGTTGGTGTTGAGGCTGACGCTGGTCGCGCCGCTGCGCCGGCAGGAGCGCAGCGCGTCGGTCAGCAGTTGGCGGCCGAGGCCCTGCCCCTGGGCGGCCGGATGAACGGCCAGCCGCGCCAGCACGCCTATCTCCCCGCGCACGTCGCTGACCGCATAGCCCATTGCCTGACCTTCCACCTCGGCCACCACCGCATGGCTGCTCATGACCAGCAGTCCGGCCAGGTCGGTCGCGGTCGCACGCCAGGGCGCCGCGAAGGCCGCGCTGTCCACCGCCAGCAGCGCGGCGACCTCGTCGGGTCGCGCGGGGCGCAGCGTGGCCGGCCCCACGCCGTCGCTGGCATGGTCAATCCCCACCCCGCGCTGCATCACCTCCAGATGATCGCTGATCTGAAAACCGAGGCGCAGCAGCGGCGTGTGCAGCCATTCCGCATGAGCGATATGCACCACCGCCTGAGCACGCCGGCCTCTGAGCGCCGCGGCCACAGGTTCCCAGAGTGCGGGCAGGGCTTCTTCGGAGCGCCAGCCGCCCAGCAGCGCACAGCCACGCAGCACAGCCCAGCGCTCGACTGTTTCGCCTGGCAGCGCCGGCTGCGCCAGCAGGGTGGTCAACAGGAAGCCCCACAGCAGCGGCCCGGTTTCCGCGACCGTGCCGCTCGTCTGCTCCGAGGCCAGCAGCCCGGGCAGGTCCTCCGCGCCAAAGTTCAGCGCCCGGCGGCGTGACTGATCGAGCAAGGTCAGGATACGCGCCCCATCCGCCGGCTGCACCGGCCGCACCGCGACATGAAAGGTGTTGGCTTGCGTTTCATGGTCGTTCATGAGGCCAGATTATAGCACAGAAGCCGTTGGCAGACGATTGGGTAGCCCGTTTTATTTGGGCATTTGGACGCGCAGGACCTTTGCGCTATAATGCACCCTATCAACCTGTCAATCATGTCTGCAACGCGTCGCCGATCGAGCCTGTGGCCGGTGATGCGCTTTCATCCAAACCGACCCCCGAACCAACCGTCTTGTTGACCTGACCGATCCTATTCCTGGCGAACATTCGAACCGTCATTGCTGCGTACCCGGAGAACGCCCATGGCCGCCCAATTCATCACACTCAGTCGCCTGCTGACCGAGGCCCTCGATAAAGATGATTTCGAGGCTCTCTGTTTTCAGACCTTCCGTCCCGTCTATGACCAATTTACCGACGGCATGACGCGCGGGGCGCGTGCGCGCCTGCTGCTCGATTACGTGGAGCGCCAGCGCCTGACCGCCGACCTGCTGCGAGAAGTGCGCGACCTGAACAACGCCCGCTATGAGGAATTTACCGAGAGCCTGGCGATCACGCTGCTGGCGCAGTTGACAGCGGCGCCCGGCGCGCGGAGCGACGGCAACCCTCTTTGGCCCGCGCTGCAGCCCCTGGTGGCCGGGCAGCCTCGCCTGCGCCTGGCCCTGGAAGACCTGGCGCAAGCGCCGGGCGATGCTGACCTGCAGCTCATCCTGCGCACCCAGGTGCGCCGCCAGGCGCTGGCCGATGAGGCGCTGGCCGCCGACCTCTATGCGCTGCTTGCCCCGCCGCCCCCGCCGCCCCCGCCGCCCCCGCCGCCGCCGCCCCCGCGGCCGCAAGCGCCGCCCGCGGTGGACGACTTCGTGGGCCGGGCCGACGATCTGGCCTACTTTGGCGACATTCTGCGCACGAAGCATTTTGCGGTCATCACGGGCATGGCCGGCATGGGCAAGACCACGCTGGCCGCGCGCCTGGCGCGGGACTTTGCCGGCGCGGCGTCGCGCATCTTCTGGTATGAGTTCCATGAGCCGTTGGATGTGGACGCGATCATCGTCAAGCTGGCCGGTTTCCTGCACCACCAGGGACGCCCCGACCTGTGGGCAATGGTGGAGAGCGCGCGCCAGCGCAATGCGCGGCCGCCGCACCCCAGCACCCTCTTCGACTACCTGTTCGAGGAACTGCGCGGGTTGGGCTGCATTCTGTGCCTGGACAATTTTCACCTGGTGGACGAAGGAAGCTCCCTGATCGAGCCATTCGTCGAGCGCCTGGCAGATGTCGTCCACGCCGGGGATGTGTCGCTGATTCTGATTGCCCGACGCGTCCCCGATTTTGTCCAAACCGTGCAATTCCGTGCATTGGACGGCTTGTCAGCCGCCGATGCGGGCGTGTTGCTGGCCCAACGCGGCATCAACTTGCCGCCTGAGTTGCTGGCTGCGCTGCACACGCAGGTTCAGGGCAACACCCAACTGCTGAGCCTGGCGGCCGAGCTTCTGCGTCACAGCCACGATCCTGCGACCTTGATTGCCCGTTTGAGCGAACAGCAGGACGTGGAACGCTTCGTGATTCGCCAGGTGGATGAATCATTGTCGGACGACGAACGCACGGTTTTACGCGCGGTGTCCGTCTTGTTGGGCTATCCTGCGACCCTCGCGCCCTCAGCGCCATCCTCAACCGCAGCGGTTTGCGGCGCACCATTCAATCGCTGACCGATCGTCATTTGCTGAGCGGTCACGAAGCCGCGGAGGGGCGTGTGGTCAATCTCCATTCCATTGTGCGCAGTTACTACTACGCCGATCTTGGCCCGGATGACCGGAAAACGCTGCACCGTCGCGCCGGCGCCTTCTACGAAACAGAGCAGCCCGATCCCCTGCTGGCAATCGAGCATTTCCTGCGCGCAGGAGAGATCGAACACGCGGCTGAACTGGCGACCGCCGACGTCATGGCGTTCATCAATCGCGGCCAGGCCCATGCCCTGCCGCGGCTGTTGGTCCGGTTTGCGGATCACCCCCTGTCGGACTTCCTGCGGGCGCGGCTGATCTTGACGGCCGGCGAAATCCATCAGTTCGACAGCGCCAGCGAGGCCGCGCAGGTCAGCTACCGTCAAGTCCTCGAGCTGGCCCGGCGCCTGCCGCCCACGCCGGCGCGGCGCAGCCTGATCGTGCGCGCCTGTCAGCGCCTGGGCGACCTGCTGTCGGATCAGGCGCCCGCTGAAGCCAAAACCTGGCTGGATCGTGGCCTGGAGGAGGTGGGGGCCGACAGCGGATTGGAACGAGCCGACCTGTTGGTGACGCTGAGCACCGTTCAAATTGCGGCCGGCGACTGGGCCGCGAGCCGGGAAGCGGCCCAGACCGCGCTGCAAGAGACGCCCAATCTGCCCGATCAACTCTGGATGCGGGCGCAGCTCAACCTGGGCATTGTGGCCAGCGAGTTGGGCGACCTGGACGGCGCCATCGGCCATACCAGCCAGGCTGCAGACCGCGCCCGTCTGACGCACGACGATTTTTGGCGCGTGACTGCCGAGATGAACCTGGGACTCGACATCTTCACCCGAGGTGACTGGGACGGCGCCATCCAGAGGCTGACCGAAGCCAATGAACTGGCCGGCCGGGTGGGCAGCGGCACCCAGCGCACCCAACTGGCCGTCAATCTGGGCTACCTGCTCTTGCGCCGCGGCGACGACGCCGGGGCTGGGGTGCAGTTGCAGGCCGCGGTCAACCTCGCGCGCCAGCATCAACTCGTCCGGCAGGAGATCGCGGGGTTGCTCAACCTGGCCGAATGGCAGCAGCACCAGGGAGAGTTCGACGCCGCGCTCGCCCAGGTGACCGCGGCCGAGCGCCTGGCCTCGACCACGCATATCCACGGGTTCTTGCCGGAGATCTATCGGCGCCGCGCCCAGATCGGGTTGGCGGCCGGCGACCCGGTCGCCGCGCTGGCTGCCGTCGAGCAATCGCTGGCCGCGGCCGTGGACGCGCCGCTCGAGCAGGGCATGAGCCTGCGGGTGCAGGGCCGCGCCCTGACCGCCAGCGGGCAGTTCGCGGCCGCGGCGGCCGCCCTGGCGCAGCCTGGAGCTCCTGGCCGGCGCGAACCCGTACGAGGCTGCGCGCACGCAGTTGGCCTGGGCACGGCTGCACCTGGCGCAGGGCGACGCCGCGGCCAGTCAGCCGCTCTTCGACGCGGCCGCCGAGTGCTTCGAGCGGCTGGGCGCGCAGCGCGATCTGCAAGAGACATGGACTGCAAGGAGGGACGCATGAACACCTTGAACCTTCGACGACGGCTTCGCCTTGTGGGCGCACTGGCCGTTTCCACCGCGTTGACCCTGGCGCTGCTGGGGGCTTTGTTCCTGGCCTTGCGACCGCCCGCCGCTTCGGCCTCTGGCCCGGCGCCCATCGCCGCGTGGGGCACGGGCCGCGAACCGACGACCAGCCTGGCCGTGGGTGACATGGACAACGACGGCGATCTCGACCTGGTGGTGGGCAACCAGGGTGAGGACAACCGTATCTACCTCAACAACGGCCGCGGCGGCTTTCCCACCGAGGTTAGGGGGACGATCACGCTCACCAATTCATCCCCGACCAGCGTGATCGCCGTGGCCGACCTGAATGGCGACGGATGGCTCGATGTGCTGGCGCTGGCGCCTGGGGCGCCGGCGCAGCTGTATCTCAATGCGCACCGGGGAACGTTCACGTCCAGGTTGCTGCTGACCATCACGTCACCCCTGACGCCTGCTCTGGTCATTGGCGACCTGGACGGGGACGCCGATTTCGACCTGGTCGTGGGCGGCGCCAACGCCATGACCCGCGTCTACCGGAACGACGGCCACGCCGGTTTCAGCCCCGCGCCAGCCTGGCTGACCGCGACCGAGGCCATGAGCGCCACGGCCATGACCCTGGCCGACGTCAATGGCAATGGCGATGGCGATGGCTCGACCTCGTGCTCGGATTCGATGGGCGGCCGGTGCAGGTTTTTCTCAATCGAGGCGGTGCAGGTTTTGTGCCGGCGAACACGATCGGTGAGGCGCGTGGTCGCGTGGCCGCGTTGGCGGCCGGCCATCTGAACGGGGGCGGAACACCCGACCTGGCGATTGCCTACTCGGATCTGCAAAGTAAGAGCCAAAGCATCGAAGTTTACACGACCACGGTCAAAGGGGAGCTGGCCGTGTTGGCCGGGCGATCATCGTCCCTCTCATTCTCCAACAACGACGCGCCCATGACCCTGGCGTTGGGCGATGTCAACAACGACGACGCGCTCGATCTGGCGGTGGGCTTTGGCGAACGCAGCGGCAGCGCCGCCACCCGCAATCAGATCTTCTTGAACGACGGCCGGGCGCGTTTCGCGCAGGACGACGTGCAATACTTTGGCTCTGGCGCTGATCGCACCTACGCGGTGGCCCTGGCCGATCTCGATGACAACGGCTCGCTCGACTTCATTGCGGCCAATTACGGGGAGCGGCATCGCATCTACTTTGCCCAGGCCGGGACGCCGCAGCTCGTCTTCGCCCAGGCTCAGAGCGGAGAGTCGCGCCCATATAATAGTCTGGCGCTGGGCGACCTGGACGGCAACGGGACGCTCGATGCGGTGGCCGGAGTAAACCCAGAAGGCCAGCTCAGCTATCTGGGCGAGGTTCGAAAACGCTTTGGCATTGCTGCCACCACCATGAGCCTGGCCCTGGCCGACCTGGACGGAGACAACGACCTTGACGTCATCGCCGGCAATGCAAGCGGTCAGCCCAATTACGTCTACTACAATGACGGGGGCGGCTCTTTTGTGGATGAACCTCTGGCCCTGGGCAACGCCTTGAGCGATACGTGGGGCGTGGCGGTGGGTGATCTCAACGGTGATCAATGGCCCGACATCGTGGCCGGCAGCAAGCGCCAGAACGCTATTTACCTCAACAATGGTAAAGGTAGCTTTCCTGTTACACCCACCCAGGCCCTGGGTAGCCCCACCGATCCCACGACCAGCGTGGTTGTTGGCGATCTCAATGGCGATGGCTGGTCCGACATCGTCGTCGGCAACGAAAACGCGCCAAACGCGGTCTATCTCAATGATCGCACGGGCCAATTTCCTGTACAACCAAGCCAGCGGTTCGGCAGCGAGTTTGAAAGCACAAAATCGCTGGCTTTGGGGGATCTCGACGGTGATCGCGATTTGGACCTGGTGGTCGCCAACTTCTTTGCGCCCAATGTGGTCTACTTCAATGACGGCAATGGCTTGTTTTCCACGGAACGAGCCATCTACTTGGGAACCATGAACAACAAGACCTACAGCGTGGCCCTGGCCGACTTCGACGGCGATGGCAGCCTCGACATCGTGGCCGGCGCCTGGGCAACGTCCAGCGACATCGGGATGTTGGCGCTGGACAATGTCATCTTCCTGAACGACGGGCAGGGCGGTTTTTCGGACGCCGGGACGTTGATTCTGACCCGTGGCAAGCACTACACGCGCGCCGTCGCCGCGGGAGATTTGAACGGGGACCGCAAGCCCGACATCGTTTTCGCCGATCGCTACAACCCCAACGATGGGACGGGCCGCCTCATGTTCTTCACCAATCGGCGTCGTGGTGAGCGAGCCGATGCGCAGACGATTCGCCTGAAGACCACGGCGTTTATCACCAACGAACAAACGCTCTCGGCTGCTCACCCGTTGACCTATTCCCTGGCGGTGCCCAATGGCGGCTGTGATTTCAACGGGATGCTGAAAATTTCCCTTGACGACAAGGCATCCTGGCCCATAACCACCGTCGTTACTGTTGGCCAGAACATCTCGCAGAGCCATATCTCCGCCACTATGACAGCCACGAGAACCCTGACCTGGTCCCTGCCAGATGATCTAAATAAGAAATGGCTTGATGATATTGACCTGCACCTCGTGCTAACATCCACGGTCAAACCATGCCCGAATCGGCCTCCTGGGCCTTATCAATACAGCAGTCTCCGTCAGGGCCGGGTGAGTATCCCCATCGAGACCCCCCTGCAAGTGCTGAGCGGGGCAACGAAGATCACGAACGCGCAGGTGTATCGCCAGGCGGCCGGCGAGCGCCTGGCTGCGCCTCTCAGCGACCCCTTCGGCAGCGCTGATCTGAACCACTACGATCGCTTGTTTGCCCTGTGGCCGGTAATGGAAACTACCCAAACGGTCACTCTGTCGCCGTCGCTGGCGCTAACCCAAGTGCTGTCCGTCACGCGCGCCAGCCTTCTCTACACCAGCGCGCCCATCATTCCGGCCAGCGACTCGAGCAGCCAAAACGCCATGCCGCGCGTCACAACCGGCATCATCACGGTCTCCGCGCCGGGCACGCAAACGCTGACCATCGCATCGAGCAATCCCTTGCTGCTCTTCAATCTAAGCGTGGCCCTGGAATGGGACGCGCACAATGACCGCCAGTACGTGGAGCGGCTGACGGCTGACCTGGTGCGCGCGTCGGAACTGCTGTATGACTGGACCAACGGCCAGGCGGCGTTAGGCCAGATCTCGCTGACTCACGATGCCATGCAGCAAACCGCCAACGGCAGCAACGCCTGGCTCGATGCGGATGTGCGCATCCATGCCACCAACCGCCTGCGCCCCAACGCAACCCAGGGCGGCATCGTCAGCGCGGTCATCAGCGACCCGCTCAAGTCGGACATTGCCTATGGCCCCGGCGCAGTCGAAATCGGCGCGGCCTGGAACCGCTTTGGCGACGCCGCGGCCGGCAACCTGGACGAAGATTGGCCGCGCGCCCTGGCGCACGAGCTGGGGCATCTGCTCTTCTTCCTGGATGACAACTATCTCGGCCTGGATGAAGAAAAAGGCCTGCTGAAGCCGGTCAGCGACTGCTCCGGCGTCATGGCCGACCCGTACAAGGAAGACGATGACAAGGGCAACGGCGAGTTTCACCTGACAGGCGACTGGAAAATAAAATGTGGGAACCCTCTCTGAGAAGGGCGCCGGCCGGTCGGATTGGGAGACGATTCACGCGTTCTATCCCTGGCTGCAGGCGCCAATAACGAACACGGCCGGGCCGGATATTCTACCGTTCCGCGTGACGCAGATCGCCAGCGAGACATGGCCTGCCGACCAGGTCGCCACCCTGGCAAGCCCCAACTTACCTGTTGGATGTCGCCGCACGCCCGGTTCAGCCCGGCCCTGGTGCGCGCGCCTTTCTGTACAAGCAAGGCGATAAGCGCATTGTGGATCTCGGCCGGCCGCAGCTCGACCAGGTGCAGGCACGCGGCGCGCAGGTCGGTGACACCCTGTGCGTGATGGATCAGGACGCCAACCGGCAGGGATGTACGACGGTGCAGGAGCGGGGAAACCAGGAGATTGTGCTGGTCGCCCTGGCCGCCGACTGGCATCCCGAGGTGACGGTCAGCCCCCAGGTGACGGTCAGCCCCCAGGTGACGGTCACTTCTGTCAACTCAACAACGATCATCACCACTGTCATGGAGATCACGCTGAGCGGCGTCCCCACCAGCGGGCACTACAGCGCAACGATCGTTCCGAGCGACGCGCCATTGACGGAGACCAAACGTATCACGCTGGAGCGCAACGGCGACGTTTTCACAGCCAGTCTGCCGTTTGCGGGCAGTGTCGGATTCATTGACATCACAACGGGTAACAGCACGCTCTGTCTGAATGACCCAGAAGCCCGGACCGGCGCAGAGTCCTGCCGCATCACGCTCGACCTGACGGTGAACGGCAGCCCGGCAAAGATCGCGGGCACAGGGCGCCTGGCGAAGATCGCAGGCACAGGGCGCCTGGCGCCGGTGCTCTCCAGCGACGGGCAGGCCATGCTCTTCGGCCGGGACCTGGCGTTGGACGAAACACACCTCGCCGTGCTGCAGACGGCAGTCAAGATCCCTGACCTTCCTCCCTGGGCCACGCTCATCGGCCATGCCTATCGCCTGGCAGCCACATCGAATGTCATCCTGTCCAAGACATCGCTCAGCATTGGCTACCTCGGCAACGAGGTGCCGCCCGGCGAGGAGCCATTCTTGCGTATCCACCATTGGGACGAGAAGAATAGTAAATGGCAGCCGTTGACGACCACCCTGGTCATGGCTTCCAACAACGCCGTCGCCGCCATCCAGGAACAGGGGCTGTACGCGCTGCTGTCGAGCACGGAAATCGCGCTGCAAGGCGCCGGCTGGCACGCCTTCGGCTATCCCGTGTCGGAGCCGCCCACCCGAACGATCGCCGATGCGCTGGCCTCGCTGCCGGACGGCGCGTTCACCCTGGTCTACGGCTACACCCCAACCCTGGAGACCGATCCCTGGCAGGTCTACGCGCCCGGCGCGCCGGCCGGGTTCAACACCCTGCAGGAACTGCGCTTCGGTCAGGGCTACTTCATCCATACCACCGGCGATGCCGTCCTGCGCTTCAAGGGATTATCGCCTTTTGCCGAATCTGCATCCAGGCAGGTGACGAACACGGTTTCTGATAGGGCTGGCTTATCAAGCGAGCGCAAGAGCCTCGTCAGCCCACCCGCGCTGATCACCGGCACGATCGAGCCGGGCAGCAGCTTCTCCCCCACGGCCGGCCTGACCCTCACCGCCTGGATCAAGGGGCGGGCGTGCGGAGATGGCTCAACATTGGTGATGACCAACGGCATTAGCTACATTGGCTACAGCGTCATGGTGCGGGCGGCAGATGAGGACCCCTGGTCAGGGTGCGGCGTTCCCGGCGCGGTCATCACCTTTTCCCTGGAATCACCCGCGCTGGCGCTGAGCGCGCCGACGCCGGTGACCTGGAACAACAGCGCGGCGACGGCCGTTACGCTGACGGTTGCGACCGCAAAACAATCGAACCCTGAAGAGCCGTCTGCCTGCGCCAACCTCCTGCGCAACGGAGATTTCGAACAGGCGGGCGACTGGACGCTCACGACCACGGACAGCACGGCCCGCTACACCACCGCTGAGGTGCATGCGGGCAGCCGCGCCTTGCAGTTGGGGCTACTGCCCAACGGCAGTCCTGGCTCTCATCCTGCCGTCCCAACCTTTTCGACCGCGGCACAGGATGTGCGCCTGCCAGCCAACGCGAGAAGCTCACGCTGACGCTGTGGGCAAGCCGGGCACCGGGATAGCAGCGGCGACTATCAGCACCTGGCAATCTTGAACCCAAGGCAACAGCGGCATGATCGCTGAGCTGTGGCGCAAGCTGGAGAATCAGAACGACTGGCAGCAGCTCAGTTTCGATCTCACGGCTTACCGCGGAACGTGATGTAGGCTCGCGGCGCCCCCCCGGCGCCGCGGGCGTGTTGTGCTGAGGTGCGTAACGACAACCGGAGCGAACCTGGGCGACCGCACCTGGATGTTTGTGGATGATATATGTCTCGAATCTGATTGATCAGCGGCCCTGCACCTTCAAGGCATCGGCCATTGAGGTCAATCATGAGATGGGGCTGGCGAGCCAGATGCTCAATCCAGCCCATCACCTCGGCTGCATTACGGGCTTCTTGTTCATCTCGCTGCCGACTGCTCATCCTGGCTGATTCCTCCATGTCCGTTGGTCTCGACCCAGAACGCCTCGACCACCGCTCGCACTTCGGGCAGTGACAGTTGGTTGCCTTCGAGATGGTTGGTGTGATAGATCGCCTCGACAATCAGCTCCGCGGCGCTGACGTTGGTCATTGATCGGGCTGCGCACCTGTTGAGCCAACCCGCTCGCAAGCGATCAATTCTCGCCAGAATGTCCTCCAACTCCGGCGTCATGGTCACCTCCGCCCACGCTGCGGATTGAGCACGTGGACGCCCACGCGCCTCGCCGGCCAGTTCGACAATCAGCACCCCTGAAAGCGCAGCGCGTGTAGTGAGCCAGGTTCCACCGCTCTTGCGCGACGAGCCGTCCCGTGCGAGCATAACGCAGCAAGTTGCTGCGATCGAGTCCATGACCCATTCCTGCCAGAACAGACGCCTCGGGCAGGGTAATAACCTCTTGTAACACATTCTGAGTGAGCATGTTTTCATGACCTCCGTTATGAGAACATTTTACATCAATTGTTGTAAAACAGCAAGGCCGGCATCTGCTCCATTTTCGCTTTGTCCCTCGTCCCATGCTAAACTACGGCGCAGGACAGACAACGCCCGTCCGACCGCACCTGGCCCTTGACACATTCAGAAAGGAACCAACCATGCCAACTCCGATCCGCCTGCTTGTCCAGCCTGGACAGGAACCCCAGATGGTGCATTTTCAACTCGCGCTCAGCGCCGCGGCCCTGGATGAAGCGCATCGCGGGCGCCGGCCCGCCTGGAAACCGGCGACGGTCACGAGTTCGACCTGGGGATGGTGGCCGCGCCCGCGCCCACGACCTGGCGCGAACAGCGCATCCTCGACCTGGCCGATCATGCCTATGACCAGGCCGCGCCCGCACGCGCCCGGCTGACCTGGGGGGAGTTCAGCGCGGAGGCTGAGGTGACGCCGACCGCGGCCCGCGGCGCTCTGCGGCCGCGGCCACGCCGACCGTCACGCTGACGTTGCGGCCCGATGACCAGGAGCCGCTGCGCGCAAGGGCTGAGGTCGCGTCCACGGGCTGGCCGCCGATCATCGTCTGCGCCTGACGCCGGCGCGCCGAGCAAGTCCATTGGCTGACAGGCGTGCTGGGCACACAACAAACGGGCGCTTGACCGTGGAATACCCGAAACCGGGTATCTACTGGGTGGCGGTGGATTGGCTGGATCATGACGGCTTCTGGCTGGGCAATCTGACCGCGCAGGCGCTGACCATTGCGGACCCGGTGCCGGCGCAGGAGATGGCGATCTTGAACCGCTGGCTGGCCGCGGCGCCGCTCACCGCGCCGCCAGAGGTGGCTCAGACCAGTGTGCCCTGGCAGCCCTATCGCCACGCCCGGTCGGCCTGGAACTGGGCGCACCTACGCCGCTTTCCGGCAGCAGCCGCGTGGTGCGCAGCCTGGCGGCCGGCACTTACCTGGCGATTACGGCCGAAGCCTGGGTGCATGATGCGCTCTGGTACCGTTCGGCCGGGCAGGATTGGGTTCCGGCCAGCGCGGTGACCATCATGACGCCATCGAGCCTGGCCGGGTGGAGTTGGGCAGCGAGACTACGCCGCCGCCCCCCCACCGCCGCCGTCAGGCCGCCGCGGGGTCGTCACCGCCAGTGTGCTGAACGTGCGCGCCCGTCCTGGCGTCTTTGCCGACAACCCGGTGATTGACCGCCTGCTGGCCGGCGCGGAGGTCAACATTCTGGAACAGGCCACGGTCAGCACCGCGGTGTGGTATCGCATCGGCGAACGGCGCTGGGTTCACAGCGGTTGGGTGCGCCTGCTGCCGGCCGCGGCCGAACCGGCCAGCGCGGTCAGCACGGTCGCGAGCGCGGCGCAGTTGCCCGTGGGATGGGTGGTGTCCACAAGCATCTACGTGCGCAGCGGGCCGGGTACGAACTACGCGCAGGTGGGCGAAGTCACCCACAACCAGCGCGTGAACATCCTGGAGAGCGCCAGCGTCGGCGGCGCTACCTGGTATCGCATCGGCGAGCAGCAGTGGGTGTACGGGCAGTGGGTTGGCGTGGCGCGGGCGCACACGCCCGGCCGCGATTCGCAGCAACGAGTATTGGGTGGCGGTCAGCCTGCGCGATCAGACGGCGGTGGCCTATGAGGGCGACCGGCCGGTGTACGCCGCGTTGGTGGCGACCGGCCTGCCCGGCACGCCGACCGTGCAGGGCATTTTCCGCACCTGGCTGCGCCGACCCGGCGGCCGAATGGCGGGCGGACGCCCCGGCGCGGGCTATTACTATCTGGAAGAGGTGGTGTGGACCGCGCTTTTTTACAGCGGCTACGCTGCATTCGGCCTACTGGCATGACGCGTTTGGCGGCATAAGCAGTCACGGCTGTGTCAATCTCAGCATGTATGATTCGTGGTGCTCTACAACTGGAGCGCAGCCGGTGGTGCGCGCAGTCCGGCTGTGGTGGGTGGACCGCGGCTTGATGCATCGGGCCTCCACCTTACCTGCCTCTCCTCTCCACGTAGTGGAGAGAGAGAGGGGTGGAGAACCCGGCTATTCTGTCCGGGAGAGGAGAGGGGTGGAGAACCCCGTTATTCTGTCCGCGGAGAGGAGAGGGGGTGGAGAACCGCGTTAATCTGTCCGCTGCGCGGAGAGGAGAGGAGAGGAGAGGAGAGGAGAGGAGAGGAGAGGAAATCCCTCACCTGCCCTGCGATGTTCCGATCGCCTTCTTTACTGCGGCCAACGTCGGCTCGATGATCGTCGCCTGACCACTGGCCTTCATCGCGCTGCTAATGTCCTTCAGCCCATTGCCTGTAATCATCAGCACCACCGTCGCCCTCGGCGTCGCTCCCCGCCCCCTCCGCTCCCCCCTTCCCCTCCCTCCGGTCTCCGATCTCCGATCTCCGATCTCCGATCTCCGATCTCCGGTCTCCGCTCTCCGATCTCCGATCTCCGATCTCCGATCTCCGATCTCCGATCTCCGATCTCCGATCTCCGATCTCCGATCTCCGATCTCCGATCTCCGATCCCCGATCTCCGATCCCCGATCTCCGCTCTCCAATCTCCGATCTCCGATCTCCGATCTCCGATCCCCGCTCTCCAATCTCCGCCATCAGCCCCGCCAGCGCCGCGCTCCGGGCTTGCTCCGCGAAGACGCCGGTCAGCCGAGCCAACAGCGGGATCGCGGCCAGGATTTCGGCATCCGTCACCTGGATGGCCTTGCCGCCGGTCTCTCGAATGGCGCGCAGGCCGCGCAGGCCATCGCGGCAGGTCGGCCGCAATGCTGTCGGCCACGGTGGTCGCCTGCACCGGGGGTGATGGTGTCCGCGCCGCTGGCCCACGCGCTAGATGGCAGATGAGCCGCTGGCCTGCACCGCCATCAGCCTGGGCAGCTTGTCAATCCAGCCCAGCGCCAGCAAATCCCGCAAGCCGCGGTGCAGCCCGGTGATGATGTTGCCGTCGCCCACGGAGACGAAAATGGCGTCCGGCGCCTGCCACCGCAACTGCTCGCAGATTTCGTACGCGGCCGTCTTCTTGCCCTCCACCGTGTAAGGATTATAGCCGGTATTGCGGCAGTACCAGCCGAACTCTTTGGACGCGGCCAGGCAAAGCTCGAACGCGGCGTCATAGTTGCCATCCACCAGGAGGACCGTGGCGCCGTAGGTCAGCAGCTGCGCCACCTTGCCAGGCGGCGCGGTTTTGGGCGCAAAAATCACCGTCGGTTGACCGATGCTGGCGGCCAACCCGGCCAGCGCGGCGCCGGCGTTGCCCGTACTGGCCGTGGTGACAACGGCCGCGCGCTGCTCCTGCGCCTTCAGCAGCACCAGCGCGCTGGCGCGATCCTTGAACGACGCGGTAGGGTTGCGACCATCGTCCTTGACGACCAGGTCGGGCAGGCCAAGCTGCGCCCAGGGCCGCCGCGTGATAGAGCGGCGTGCCGCCGACGTGCAGCGGCGGCACGGGAGCGTCACCCGCGACCGGCAGCAGCGCCCGGTAGCGCCACATGGACGTGTCCCGACTGGCCGCCAGGGTTCGCGGCGAGAATGATGTCGGCCATGAACTGGGCGTGCAAATAGGCGGTGATGACGCCGCCCTCGTTGGGAATCGGATCTACGCTCTCATTACCGTTGATGTCCTGACCATCCAGAATACGTTTGGTCAGCGTCGCGGCCTCACGCACCGCGGCATTCACCGCGCCCAGGTCGGTTGTCTGGGCAATTTGCAGCGACAGGTCACGCAGACTGATCACCCACTCGCTCACGTTCTGGATGGCAATTTGCACATGCTGCGCGCTGCCTGATAGCGTCCGTGGAGTCAGGCGTACTGCCGGCGAGGCTGGCATGTTCCAGGGTTCCCTGAATGTAGCCCACGTGCGTGCTGTTGGGCAGAAGGCCAAAGCCATCGCCGAGATTGGACACGACCCCGTCGCCGTTCAGATCGCCTGCGTGCTCGCCCGCGCCCCCTTCGATCAGGCCGATGATGCCCTCCGCAATCTGCCTGACCTGCTGCAGGTCCTGCGCCTGCAGCGCAGCCATTTGGGCAGCGCCGGCCTCCTGCAGAAGTTCCGCCTGGACGCGCAGGCCCACGGCGTAACCGATGCTGTCCGGCGTGTCTTCACGAGCCACGAGGACGTGGCCGATATGCATCAGGGCCTGCGCGGGCAACTGGCCCTGCCACAGGACAGTCGCCCCCGGCATCGGGTTGTTGTCCGGCGCCGATTCAATGGTGACCGCGACCGCGTCGAAATCGGCCAGCAGGATGCCGCTGTTGGGATCGGCGAAACTGAGCGTGCCCTGGCCGTCTGTGATCGGAATGATGCCCATGCTCTGGCGTCGTTCATCGCCGCGCAACAGCCAGACTTCGTATTGCGTCCCGGGGCTGGTGCGGGGACGCCGTTCAACGTCGCGGTGGCCTGATCGGAAAGC
Source organism: Candidatus Amarolinea dominans (assembly GCF_016704685.1). NCBI lineage: Bacteria > Bacillati > Chloroflexota > Caldilineae > Caldilineales > Candidatus Amarolineaceae > Candidatus Amarolinea > Candidatus Amarolinea dominans. The sequence continues at coordinate 24,347 of NZ_JADIZS010000038.1, read as the reverse complement.
GCCGCGCCATCGCTGAAGCGCACGAGGGACAGGTCAACCGTTGGCATCCCCATCTCGCTGACTTGACCGGCGCGCAACAGCAAGAAGACACTCACGACCGCGATCAGCGCCAGGGCCGCCAACGCGGGCAGCAGCCAGCCGCGCGCGGCACGGCCGGCCGGAGGGCTGGCGGGGAGCGGAGCGGGCGTCTGGCTCGGCGGGGTTGACCTGCTCGCCGTGGGCGCAGCCGTGGCCGCGTGTGCCGTCGGCTCGCCTGACACCATCGTGGCCGCCGGATCGCGCACGAACAGAGCGTTCACCAGCGTGATCTCTGAACTGGTCACGGCCGCCTGAAACGCGGCCGCCAGTTCGCTCACGCGGTTGAAGCGGGCCGCGGGGTCTTTAGCCAGCGCCTTCTGAATCACCGCTTCGGCGGCCGGCGGCAACTGTGGGTTGAACTGGCGGGGCGGCGGCGGCGGCTGCGAGATATGCTGCATCATGACGGCCGTGGGGGAATCGGCCTGGAAAGGCACACGGCCGCTGACCATCTCGTACAGCACAATGCCGAGCGCGTACAGGTCACTGCGCGCATCCACCGGCTGACCCATCGCCTGCTCCGGCGCCATGTACGCGGGCGAACCCATCACGCTGCCGGTGGCGCTCAAATGCGCCACCTCGCTCAGGATTTTCGCGATACCGAAATCGGTCAGGACCGGCTCGCCCTCGGCCGTGAACATGATGTTGGACGACTTGATGTCGCGATGGATGGCATCGCGCTCGTGTGCATAGTCCAGGGCCGAGCCTAACTTCGTCAGCAGGCGCGCCGTTTCATCCAGCGGCATGATGGCGCCCCGGCTGCGCCACTGCAGCAGGAGATCGTGCAAAGTGCCGCCATTGAGATACTCCATGACCATGAACGGCTGCTCGTTTTCGATGCCGAAGTCGTAGAGTTGAACGATGTGAGGATGGCGTAGCGAAGCGACGAGTTGCGCTTCACGGCGAAAGCGCTGATCGAAGCCATCTTGACTGGCCAGGTGCGCGTAGATGACTTTGATCGCCACCGGGCGATTGAGAAGCGGATCGTTGGCTTCGTAAACCTCGGCCATTCCCCCGCGGCCCAGGCGGCGGGTGACAACGTAACGACCAAAAGATTGGTTTGGCGGCATGAGCCGGCGTCCTTTCATACTTCATTAATAGACTACGAGGATGCCATTGTAACATCAGAACCATCTCCGGTCAAAGACCCTGCAAAGCTGACGATAGCACCGCCTGCGCGACGCGTTGGCCCCCCAGCGCAGTCGCCAGGATGGATTGGCCGGGGAAGATGCTGTCGCCCACCAGCCACAGGCGCCGCCCCAACCGCGGTCCCCAGGCCCGAAACAGGTTCGTCTGCGGGAAGCCGCCCACCCAGCCTCGGCTGCGCCGCGTAAAGCGCTGAAAGCTGACCGGCGTACCGGGCAGGATCAGGCGAGCGGCTGCAGCCAGCCCAGGGATGGCAACCTGAGCCGCGGCCATGACCCGCTCGGTGTATTCGACCTTGCGCGCCTCGTACGCGGCGCGGTCCTGCTCGAACAGGCGCCACCACGCGGCCAGGTTGGTGTGCGTACTGATCGTCAGAGTGCGCTGCCCGGCCGGCGCCCGGCCCGCGTCACCGGGCAGGCTCAGCGACAAGAAGACGCTGTTGCCTTCGCCCAGCGGCTCACGCACCAGCACCTGGTGATGCAGCGGAAGATCGGCCGGTAGCCCGGCGCCGTCCAGCCCAACGTAAACCATGAACGCGCCCCACCCATCTGCGGGCAGGCTGGCCCGTCGCAGCCGGCTCGGCGCGTCATCGCCCATCAGCGCGGCGGCGTCGTGTGGCGGCAGGTTGAAAATGACCGTTTCGGCCTCGAAACGAGCGCCCTTGTTGGTTTCCACAGCCGAACCGCCCCCGGCCCGCGGCGCCACACGGGTTGCCTGCTGCCGGTAATGCACCTGGCCGCCGGCGCGGCGGACTGCGCCGGCCAGCGCTTCGGCCAACTGGCCGATGCCTCCCCGCACATGAACCACCCCGCGCCGCGGCATGTCGAGCGCAGACGCGCCATACAGCGCGTTGGCGCGATCCGAAGCAGCCTGGGCCGCAATCAGGAGCTGCCCATCCACATACTGGCGCAGGAGAGTCGGTAGGCCGGTCAGCCGGGCCGCCACCGGGCGCACACTGTCCAGCGCCAGGCCGGGGAGCTGCGCCTTCGCCGCGGCGGCCACTCCCAGCCCCACGCCGGCCAGACGGGCCAGATCGGCCGCGGACTGCGGCGGCCAGGGGACGCCGGCCAGCGCCGCCTCCCACATGCGGTCGCCCGTCGTCTCCTGCCAGCGCCAGAACCGCTCCGCAGCCTGACCGAACACGGCCAGGCGCTCTGCCTGCCAGGCCGCGGGGTCGGTCCAGCGCGTCACCTGCCCGCCCGCCAGGTGAACGCGCATGGCCTCGCGCGCCGGCTCGACCGGCCAGGTGATGTTCAGCGCCTGGCCCAGCCGCGTCATCCCGCCCTCCGGGTCGAACCCGGCCGCCAGCGTCGCGCCTGCGTCGAAGCGGTAGCCCTGGTGAAAAAACGTCCCCGCGCAACCGCCCGGGTAGACGTGCGCTTCCAGCACGGTGACATCGGCCCCGGCCCGCGTCAGCCAAGCGGCTGCCGTCAACCCACCGATGCCCGCGCCAATAACGATGATTCGATGCATCATGAAACCTCGCATGCGAGCATTACCCGTAACGCAAGCCTCCGGCTTGCCTCTTCGACGCACCAAAGCGTGATTTGTCGCTGAGGGAGTCGTCGCGCCGGAGGCGTGACCTACGACTGTTGTCAGATACCCCTTTTGACCGGACCCGAACGATGGAGTCACAGTGACAACAGACCTGTTCTTGCAGTCCAATAATTGACGTAAGTCAAGAACTTCGTACAATTCAGTGAGCCAGAAGCTCACCATTCGCAGGAGGTCATGCCATGAAGTGGTCATTTCGGATCGCCCAGGTCTTTGGGATTGATATCAAGATTCATATCACCTTTTTCCTGATTCTGATTCTGGGAGCGGTTCAGTGGGGCGGGCCGGCCGGCCTGAGCGGCGCGGCTTTCGGCGTTCTGTTGATGTTACTGCTCTTCACCTGTGTCACCCTGCACGAGTTGGGGCACAGCGTGGTGGCGCTGCGTTTTGGCATCCCCGTGCGTGAGATCATCCTGCTGCCGTTGGGCGGCGTAGCCCTCATCGGCCGCAACCCTGACAAGCCGTTGCACGAGCTGCTCATTGCCATCGCCGGGCCGTTGGTCAACTTCGCCATTGCCGCCATCCTGCTCGTCATCACCGGCTTCGCGGTGGGGCCGAACGTCCTCGATGGCCGCGGCCTGTTGACCGACATGCAGATGACGCCGTCCCTCTCCACTCTGCTGGTCTGGCTGCTTGCGGCCAACCTCAGCCTGGCGCTCTTCAACCTGATCCCGGCCTTCCCGCTGGACGGCGGCCGCGTGCTGCGCGCCCTGCTGGCCATGGGCCTCGGTTATCCGCGCGCCACCGCCATCGCTTCGGTCATCGGCCAATTGGCGGCTGTTGCCCTGGGCCTGGTGGGCGTTCTCAGCGGCAACTTCATCCTGGTGTTGATTGCCATCTTCATCTTTACCGGCGCAGGCCAGGAGAACTCCGAAGCGCAAGCGCGTACGGTGTTGGACACCCAGCGCGTGGGCGATGCTTACAACCGCCACGCCACTTCCCTGGCTGTTGGTGACCGCATGAGCAAGGTGGTCGGCCACATCCTGACCAGTTACCAGCCCGATTTTGCCGTTATGCAGGGCGATCGGCTGTTGGGTATTGTCACGCGCGGGGATGTGCTGCGTGCGCTCAACACCGAATCCAACGATCTCTACGTCACCCAGATCATGCAGCGCGAGGTCGTGCGCGTCACCGCGTCGCAATCGCTCGATGAGGTGCGTGCCGTCATGGGCGAAAAGGGCGCTCGCACCGTGGCCGTCTATGACAATGAACAGTTCCTGGGCCTTGTGGGCCTGGAAGACATCGCTGAGGCATTCACCGTGCTCAGCTTCATGCAGCGCTTCGAACAGCGGCGCACCGTCGCCGACTCGCAGCCAGCATCGTTGTGAAGGCCGCCGCCGAATGGAATTCGGGGCGAAGGGGCGTGCCGCCGCCAGGTCGGCTTGCGCCGACCGACATCGCGTCCACGCAGGTGGACGCCCGGCGGAACGCCCTTTAGGCGCGATTTCAATCGCTCTTTCGAGCCGACCGACATCGCGTCCACGCAGGTGGGCGCCCGGCGGAACGCCCGTGAGGTGCGATTTCAATCGCTCGATGCAGCCGACCGGCATCGCGTCCACGCAGGTGGACGCCCAGCGGAACGCCCGTGAGGTGCGATTTCAATCGCTCTTCAATCGCTCGCCTGCAACGGCTTTGTGATCATCCGTAGGCGCCATGAGCCAAACCATACCCGATCCACCGGAAGAAATCGAGGAGAGCAGCCTTGCCGGCAGCGACTACGAGCGCGCGCTGGTGCTGCTGGCTGACCTGCGTGAGCGGTCCGGCACGCCGGACGAAAGCTTGCAGTTGTGGCGCCTGGCCGTGGCCGCAGCCGCCTCTGCTATGACCCGCCGCGGCGAGCGCGCCGAAACGGTATCAGGGATGGTGGCGACGCTGTCCCTTGCGCGCGCCGATCAGCTCATCCAAACATCGCGCGATCTGTTCAAGCAGGCTAATTCACGCGCCTGGCGGGGCGTGATCCTGCTGGCTGAGGCGCTGGCGTTGCGCGCCCGTGTGCTGCGTCTGCCCATCGCCATTGCCGAAGCGCCGACGCGGCGCGAGCAGGCCATCGGCTTTGCCCTCTCGCAGGCCCAACGCGCGCTCAAGCGCCGCCAGTATCAGCGGGTGCTCAACATCCTGCGCGACCTCCTGACCCTGGCGCCCGACAATCTGGAGGCGCAGGCGCTGCTCGACACCCTGGCGCAGGCGGCCGAGGCGCAGGCGCAACCGCCGAGGCGCCGCGAGCCAGCGCTTACGCTCCGTGAAGAGGACGACGGCGCGCTCATCACGCCGCCGCTGGCGATCTGGGACGAAGTTGCGCTGCCGGACGCGGAGCCGGAAGCCGAGCGCACCCCCACCCCCTGGCACGAGGTGGATCTGCGCCAGGTGCTCGGTCCAGGGGGACCGGTGGCGCGCTACCTGGGCGATCGCTACTATTTTCGGCCTGGTCAACTGCAAATGGCCGAGACGGTCATGCAAGCGATGCGCAGCGCCGGGCACGCGCTCATCGAAGCGGGCACCGGTTCCGGCAAGTCGTTTGCCTACCTGGTACCGGCCATCTGGTCCGGCCAAAAAGTCCTGGTGGCCACGGCCAACAAGCTGCTGCAAGATCAGCTCTGGCTGAAAGACATTCCTGCGCTGCAACAGGTGGCGCCGCGTCCCTTCAAGGCCGCGCTGCTCAAGGGGCGCAGCAACTACATCTGCAATCGCAAGCTCGACCAGATGGCAAAACGCCCGACCGCTGAACATCAGAATGCCGGGTTCAGCGCCGCGCGCTTCATCGAATGGGCGCAGTCGGATTCGGGCGAAATGGACGCGCTCAACCTGTCGGAGCGCCTGCGGCCGCATCTGACCATCGAAAATCACGAGTGCCTGGGCAATCGCTGCCCGCTGATCCGCCTCTGCTTCTACGAGCGAGCCAAGCGGCGCCTGGATCAGGCCGATGTGGCGGTTGTCAACCATTCGCTGCTGGCGCTCGATCTCAACAGCGAGGCGCCCTTCTTCACTATGCCCGATGTCGTGGTGGTGGACGAAGCGCATGAACTTGCGAGCTACACGGCGACGGCCCTGCAACTGACGCTGACCTATGGCAAGATGCAGGGCATCATCAATTCCAATCACGTCAACTATTACCTGGCCGGCGCACTGCGCGGCCAGTTGCAGAGCGACAACAATACCCTGTTTGCTGATTTGACGGAGAATGCGCCGCGCGAGGCCTTTGGGCGCTGGGAGCTGACGGGCGCCCAGCCAGAAATGGCCCGCATGGCGCTGCATCTGCAAGAGGCCGCCAAGGCCATGCAGGCGATCAAAGCGCCCTACGGCAGTGAGGAGATGAATGCGGAGTTCCGGCGCTTCGTGGAGCACCTGGCGCTGTCGCAGTTCGAGCTGCAGATGATGGCGGCGGAGGTGCCCGCGGGCCGGGTGCGCTTCGTCGAACGCATGAACGCTGGCGACCCGCGCTCGCTTTTCGTCATCCAGCGGCCGCTGGAGGTCAGCGATTTCCTGGCCGAGCACCTCTTCGACAAGGTCAAAACGGTCATCTGCACCTCGGCCACGCTGCGCACGTCGGACGGCTATGAATTCTTCCGCCGCCAGGTGGGTGCGCCGACCGACTGCGTCACGCTCGATGTCCCCAGCCCCTTCGACTATTTCAACAACGTGCTTATCTACACCGCGCCCCATCTGACGCCGCCGGACCGCAACGGCGACGAGGAGACCTATCAACTCGAACTCGCGCGCGAGGTCTACCGGCTGATCACCTACAGCGGCGGCCGCGCGCTGATCCTCTGCACCTCGCTGGCGCGCATGCGCTACCTGTACGACACCGTCAGCCCGCACGTCAAATTTCCGCTGCTCAGGCAGGGAGATGCGCCCCGCGCCGAGCTGATTCGCCAGTTTCAGGCCGCGGGCAATGCGGTGCTCTTCGCCACGCGCTCCTTCTGGCAAGGGATAGACATCCCCGGCGAGGCCCTGAGCCTGGTGGTGATTGACCGCCTGCCCTTCCCTGTGCCTTCCGACCCGGTGGTGGCCGGCCGTGATCGCTTGCTGCGCGCCAGCGGCGGCGAACCGTTCTCCCAACTGATGCTGCCCGAAGCCACCCTGGCCCTCAAGCAGGGCGTCGGCCGCCTGATGCGCTCCGAATCCGATCGCGGCGTCATTGCCCTGCTCGACTCACGCCTCCTGCACAAGTTCTACGGCCGCAGCGTCCTGGCCGCCCTCCCTCCCGGCCGCGTCACCAGCGATCGGCTGGATGTCAAGCGCTTCTTCGATGCTGGATAGCCGCCCCCTGCCCCCCAATTCTGGGGGAGCCGAATGCTTTTCCCCCCAGGATTGGGGGGCAGGGGGGCCGCCTGAGCAGTTACCTCAGAAATGGCCTACGCCCGGCGGAAGAATCTCCCGCACGGCCGATTTGACCTTGGGAGTCGGGAAGCGCTTGCTGCGCACGAAGCGCAGGTTGGCGTCACGCACTTCATAGAAGAGTAGGGGATGCCCGTAGGCGTAGGGGTTCTCTTGCAACGCCTCCTCGAAGTCCAGCCAGGTGTCGGCAAAGAGCAGGCTGTTGCTGATCATCCGCCAGTGGCCGGCCCGACGAAAGAGGCAGATCACATGCGGCGCCATCAACAGCCCCTGCCTGCCCCAGGAAAAGGGGTCTGTGATGACCGTCACCACAAAGACATCGTTCGCGGCGTCGGCAAAGGGCTTGATCTGATTGGCGGCCAGGTAGGCCAGGCCATCGCAATCGTCGCGGAAGGTGCCCCCGCGCGCCCATTGCCACTCGGCGTGCGACAGGCTGGGGAAAATGTCGAACGCGCCGTTGAACGGGTCGGCTCGCCATTCGGTGTGCTTTTCCCACCACTGGGCAAAATCGCGCAGGTCGCCCAGGCCATGCAGGGTGGGCGGCAATCCCGGCCGCGTGAGATTAGCCAGCTTCGACAGCGGCACCTTGCCGATGCGAAACCAGCCTCTCAAAATCAGAGCGTACAGGGTCAACAACAGTCGTTGCCACGTTGAGTACACGACACCTCCGTAACTACAGAGTACAAAACATCGTCCACTCTAGATTTTAGATTTTCGATTTGTACTTCTGCACTCTGCACTTTGCACTTTGCACTTCTGCCCTCTGCGCTTTGTACTTTGTACTTTGCACTTTCTGCGTGTTATCCCGCCAGGAGGCCGCGCGCTTTCATGCGGCGTCTGAAGTCCTCGATCGTGTGCGTCACACCCTCGCGCACTTCGATGCGCGGCTCCCAGCCCAGCACGCGCCGGGCTTTCGAGATGTCTGGCTTGCGCTGCTTGGGATCGTCCACCGGCAAGGCTTTGTAGATGACCCCGGCTCGATTACCGGTCAGCTCATTGACGATGTAAGCGAATTCCAGCATGGTGAACTCGTTGGGGTTGCCGATGTTGACCGGCTGCACTTCGGCGGACATGAGCAGGCGGTAGATGCCGTCCACTTCATCGCTGACAAAGCAGAACGAGCGCGTCTGGCTGCCGTCGCCGTAGACCGTCAACGGTTCCCCGCGCAGGGCTTGCGTCAGGTAATTGGGCACCACGCGGCCATCGTCCAGGCGCATGCGCGGGCCGTAGGTGTTGAAGATGCGCACGATGCGCGTCTCCACGCCGTGATGGAAGTTATAGGCCATGGTCAGCGCCTCAGCAAAGCGCTTGGCCTCATCGTAGACGCCGCGCGGGCCGATCGGATTGACATTGCCCCAGTAGGTCTCTGGCTGCGGATGCACCAACGGGTCGCCGTACACCTCGGAGGTCGAAGCGATCAGGAAGCGCGCGCCCTTGGCCAGCGCCAGGCCGAGCGCATTCAGGGTACCCAGGGAGTTGACCTTCATGATCGGAATGGGAATTTTGGGGAAATCAACGGGACTGGCCGGCGATGCCAGGTGGATGACCGCGTGCAGCGGCCCGGCAAGATAGATGTACTTGGTGACATCATGTTTGATGAACTCGAAATCAGGCCGCCCGTTCAGGTGGGCGATGTTATCGGTGTTGCCGGTGATGAGATTGTCCATCGCGATGACGCTGTGCCCTTCGGCCAACAGCCGGTCGCACAGGTGTGACCCGATGAACCCGGCCCCGCCGGTGACAAGAATGCGCATGAATGGTTTCCTTTCTGGTATTCAGGAGATCAGAGATCAGAGATCAGAGATCGGGTGACGATGATTGATTGTTCTGCCGCGAATGGCACGGATGGACAGAAAAAATTCGTGAAAATTCGTGTAATTCGTGGCAAAAAGAATCAAGATTTTGTTTGCGGGGGGGCGCTGAACAGGCCGGCGCACAGGCAGAAGAAGAAGGACAGGTCCATCAGGAAGAAGGAATTGTCCACCAGGCCGTGGGCCAACGCGGCGCCCAGCCCGGCCAGCAGGCCCAGGACGGCGGCGCGTTCATTGCCATCTGGCAGCGCCCGATAACAGCGCCAGCCCGCCCGCGCCGCGGCAGTCAGCAGCCAGGCGCCAACCGCCACGCCAGCCAGCCCCAAGCGCGTCCAGAAGTCGAGCAGGATGTTGTGCGGGTGACTCAGGTTGAGTTCCTCCCAGGCGCTGGGCAGCACGTAACGCGTGCGATAAGCGTACAGGAAATTATCCGGGCCAACCCCCAGCCAGGGAAAATCGAGCGCCATCTGCCAGGCGCCGCGCCACAGCTTCAGGCGCAAGAAACTGGTGCCGGTCTGAAAATCGAACAAGCCGGCGAAACGCGCCGCGCCGGTCGCCAGAACGGTGACGAGGCCCACCGCGCCGGCGCCCAATCCGGCGCTCACCACGCGCAAGGTGCGACCGCGGCGCAGCAGGCCAATCACGAGCAGGCCGGCGGGCAGGCCAAGCATAAGCGCGCCACGCGAAAACGTCAAAATCAGGCAGGGCAACACGAGAGCCGCCAGTCCTCCGTAAACCCAGCGCCGGCGCCCCGCGCCAAAGACCGCGACCGCTAACAGCATGGGCAACACTCGTTCCAGGTAGAGCGCTAGGTTGTTGGGCGAGCCGTAGAAGGCGCGCACCCGGCTCACCCCCTCCGCGCGGATGATGTCCGCGCCCAGGATGGCTTGCCCCAGACCCACCAGCGCCACCGCGGCCGCACCCAGCGCCAACCCATCCAGCACGAGCCAAAACGGCGATCCCAGTCCACGCCGGTGGACTTCGCCCTCGTTGCTGCGACTTGCAGTCGCCCGGCCATCCCCCGTCAACAGCCTGCTGACCAGGAAATAGAAGATCGCCGCATCCAGAAATACCGTGCGAAACTCGCGGCTGGCGACGCCGAAATTCGCAGCCTGCAAGGTGCTGAGCAGCGCCACAGCGAGGAACGCCAGCAGGGGAAGGTCGAGGGGGGAGGGAGGAGAGCAGAGACCGGAGACCAGAGACCGGAGACCGGAGACCGGAGACCGGAGATTGGAGACTGGGGAGCGGCGAATTCCCGCCTTCCACGTGCCCGATCTCCGATCTCCGATCCCGAATCTCTCTCCTGCCACCAGGAGGATGAGGCGAGAAAGGATGAAGAACGCCAGGCCCAGCCAGGTCAATAATTCGGGCGAATGTAGGGGCAGGGTGAACGCGATCAGAAACAACATCAACTGCGCGGCCCATTCCAGGAGGATCGCGGCGGTCGTCGCCAACCCGACCATCACGATTGGGTTCACCGTCAAGGCGCGCAGGCGGTTCCAGGACAGCGCCGCAAGACTCCCCAGCAGGCCCCCAATCAGCAAGAGCCAGTCAAATGGACGCGAGAGGCCCGGCGACGGCAGTTCGTCATAGATGGTCAGCGCCAGCAGCGGCCATTGGCCCCAGCCACCCACCGGATGCACCGTCGCCTGGTGCTCGCCGGGCGCCAGGCGGTCGGCCACGGTCACGGTGGCGCGGGCGGCCAGGGGATCGTAGAGCACCAGGAAGGCATCGCCGTTTTCCTGGCGGGGCAACGCGTTGGCGGGCTGGCCGTCCACGCTGATGATCAGGTAGGCCCAGTAGTTGCCCCGTTGCACCTCCAGGTCAAGGCGACGACCGGTGAAGCGGAAGGTCAAGGCGTCGTCAGGGGAGCGCGCCGGATCGGCCGCCAGGGACGTCACGCGCCAGGCGCCGCTGTAGTGCAGCGCAGGGGCCGTTGGCTGATGGCGACCGGGCGCCAAAACGTCGCTGCGCGCGGTCGCGGCCTGGGCCAGGGCAGCCGCCAGCGGGCGCTCGGAACCATCAGGCCGGTGCAGGGCAAAACCCCAGCGCACATCGTCGGCCTGCGCCGGTTGCTCGCCGGCCCACAGCCAGCCGTGCAGCCAGGGCCACGACCGCGCCAGATCGAGCGCCTGCGCGGCGTAAGCGCCCTGCTGCTCCTCAGTCACCGCGGGCCAGGGCGCGGGCGGCCCATTCCAGCCAGCCGGCGGCGCGTACCAGCCGGCGGCCGTTGCCCACATCGGCATGGCAGTCAGGCCGCGGCGCGCCAGCACGTCGTGCAGCAGTTCCGCGCGGCGGTAGTTGAGCCTGTCGGCCGACGGGCGAGCGTCCGGCGCCTGATCGAAACCATACGGTGCGATCGCCACCGCATCGAACCAGCCACCAGCCCCGGCCGCCAGCAGTTGCTCCAGAAACGCGATGTCGCTCAGATTGGCGCCGCCGGTTTCCAGGGTCGGCGCCAGGCTGGCTGTCAGCACCACGGCATTCGGGTCGGCCGCCCGGATCTGCACGTAACCCTCACGCAGCAGGCCGGCGTAAGCGGCCGGGTCAACGAAACGTGCGCCCCAGTGCGGCGCGATGTTCGGCTCGTCCCACACCTGGTAAAAATTGATTTTGCCTGCGTAGCGCGCGGCCACGTGCGCCGCAAAGCGACCGAAGTCGGCGCGTTCCTGCGGCGGCGCCAGGGGATTGGCGCTGTCCACCGCGGCCCGCGCCCAGGCCGGTGAGCCGTCGAGCACCGCGAGGAGTTCGAGGTCATTGGCGTTGGCCGCGGCCACGATGCGATCGTAGGCATCCCAGGTGAACTGACCGGCCGCCGGCTCGATCCGATTCCAGTCGAAGCGTTGGCGCACGGTGGTAAGGCCAAGCTGAGCCAGGCGGCCCAGGGTGCTGTCGAGGGCAGCATCGTCGTGCGTGGTCAGATCCACATTGATGCCGAGGTGCAGGCGCTCCGGCGCCCAGGGCAGCGGCGACGGCGTTGGAGGTGGTTGGCTGAGCAGCCAGAGCGCGGCCAGAACCGCGGTGATGCTGACCGCCAACACCACGGCGCGCCAGGGCACGCGAACTCCGGAAATAGTCACCGCTCACCCCGCACCGGCCCCGCCGTATCGAAAAAACGCATGATCCTCCGTCACCTGCCTGCGTGACCGCTATTATAGCATTGGAATTCTGAACTCTGAATTCTGAACGCTCCCTCACTTGGCACTGACGCGCATCTCGGCTATAATCTTGCGGCTATGAGTGAATCAGCACACCTGCCCACCCACGGAAACACGAAAGAAGCCATTCTGGCCCGCATGGCGTCGTTGCGCGACCATGATGTGAACTGGCGCGCGGGACGGGCCTGGAGCCTGGTCTTCGACGCGGGCGACGAGGTCAGCGAACTGCTGCAGGCGGCGTACACCATGTTCTTCGCCGAAAATGGCCTCAACCCCACCGCGTTCCCCAGCCTGCGCCGCTTCGAAACCGACGTCGTCGCGATGACCGGCCATCTGCTGGGCGCGGCGAACGCCGGCGACGACATCGTCGGCAATATGACCTCCGGCGGCACCGAGAGCCTGCTGCTGGCGGTCAAAACGGCCCGTGATTGGGCGCGCAGCCGCCGGCCCGCCATTCGCACGCCTGAGATGGTGCTGCCGATCACCGCGCATCCGGCCCTGGCCAAAGCCGCCCACTACTTTGGCGTGACCGCCGTCTATGTCCCGGTGCGCGCCGACTTCCGCGCAGACGTGGCCGCGATGACCGCTGCGATCACGCCCAACACCATCCTGCTGGTCGGTTCGGCCCCGTCGTATCCCCAGGGCGTGGTTGACCCCATTCGTGAGCTGGGCCAGGTCGCGCTGGCGCGGGGGCTGCTGCTGCACGTGGATGCCTGCGTGGGCGGCATGATGCTGCCGTTCGCCCGCCGCCTGGGCTATGCCGTCCCGCCCTTCGATCTCAGCGTGCCCGGCGTCACCTCCCTTTCGGTTGACCTGCACAAGTATGGCTACGCGGCCAAAGGCGCCTCGGTGATTCTCTATCGCGGCGCTGACCTGCGCCGCTTTCAGTTCTTCGTGCAAACCGCCTGGCCCGGCGGCATCTACCCGTCACCCACAATGACCGGCACGCGACCGGGCGGCGCCATCGCCGCAGCCTGGGCGGTGATGAATTACCTCGGCGAAGCCGGTTATGTCAATCTTGCCGCACAGGTGATGGCCGCCGCGCGCAAACTCAAGCAGGGCATCAACGCCACGCCTGGCCTGCATGTGCTGGGCAGCCCCGATATGAGCGTCCTGGCGATCGGCTCCACGCGCCTGGACATCTACGACGTTGGCGATGAGTTGACCCTGGCCGGTTGGCACCTGGACCGCCAGCAGTCGCCGCCCAGCCTGCACATGACCGTGAACATGGCGCACGTCGCGGTCACCGATTCATTCTTAGCCGATCTGGCCCACGCGGTGCAGCAGGTCAGCCAGCCGGACGCCCGACGCCGCCTGGCCGCCGGCGGGCTGCGCGTGGCGCAAAAGATCGTTCACGCCTTACCGCCGCGCCTGGTCACGCGCCTGACCAGCGTGGCCTCACGCACATTGGGACAGGGCAGCGGCCTGTCCGGTCGCACCGCGCCGATGTATGGCCTGATTGGCTCCCTGCCCAGCCAGGACAACGTGGATGACCTGGTGCTCGACCTGCTCGATCAACTGACCAGGCCCACCCTGGAATCCTAACCAACCTGAAAGAGTCCGGTGCCTGATTTCATCTTTTTCGCTCATTTTCTGCGCCGGCGAGCCTGGCTGCTGCTGGCTGCGCCGATCCTGTACGGCCTGGTCGCCTTTGGCTGGAGCCAGCGCCTCGCCCCTGTCTATCAAGCCCAAGCCATGCTGCAGGTCAGCCCAGCCAGCCTGAGCAGCGGGGACATCGGCGCCATTGCGGCCAGCGAACGCCTGGCTTCCACCTACGCGCAGATTATCGTGCAGCCGGCCACCCTGGAGGCCACGATTGCCCGCCTGAGCCAGAACGGCGCCGCGCCCACCTGGCCTTTGGCTGTGACCGCCGAACCGATTCGCGAGACACAGTTGATCCGTCTGCGCGTCGAAGGCCCGTCACCGGCCGCGGCCGCGCAGGTGGCTGATGCTGTGGCGCAGACGTTCATCGAAACCAACCGCATGCGCCAAGTGGCCCGCTTCGCCGCGTCCAAGACCAATCTGGAGCAGCAGATGGCGGCGCTGGAGACGCAAATCAAGCAGGAGGCGGCGGGCAGCGCCAGCTCGGAGGTGCTTTCACGCCTGCGCCAGTCGCTGAGTGCGCTGACTGCCAGCTATGAGACGGTGCGCCTGGCCGAGGCGCAGGCCAGCGATAACGTGACGGTGGTGCAACCGGCGCGTGCCTCGGCCCGACCGCTGCGCCCGCGCCCGCTGTTCAATGCCCTGGCGGCCGCGATCGTGGGCCTGACGATGGCCCTGGCCGCCGCGCTGCTGTTGGAAGCGCTGGATGATCGGCTCAACAGCGCCGAACGAGTCACTGCGGCCATTGCCCTGCCCGTTCTCGCCACCGTGGGGCGCAGCAGTGGCCTGGACCAGAGCGGGCTGGTGATCAGCCAGGCCCCTCATTCGGCGGCGGCCGAGGCCTACCGCATGTTGCGCGCCAATTTGCGTTTCACCAGCCTGGACCGGCCCCTGCGCACGCTCAGCGTGGTCAGCGCGGAGCCGGGCGAGGGCAAAACCACCACGGCCGCCAACCTGGCCGTGGCCCTGGCGCACGCGGGCCAGCGCGTCATCCTGGTGGATGCCGATCTGCGCCGCCCGCGCCTGCACACCGTGTTTGGCGTCAGCAACAACCTGGGCCTGACCACCGCCTTGCTGCCCGACGGCGGCCCGCTGACAGCCCATCTGCAGCCGACGGCCGTGCCTGGCCTGCACCTGCTGACCAGCGGACCGCAGCCGCCCAATCCGGCTGAACTGGTCGGCTCCGAGCGCATGGTCGCGCTGCTGTCTGACCTGCGCCAGGCGGCCGATGTGATCGTACTCGATACGCCGCCCGTGCTGGCGGTGGCAGATGCCGCGCTGCTGGCGCACGCCAGCGACGCCACCCTGCTGGTCGTGGATGCCCAGGGCACCCGGCGCCGGTCCGCACAGCGCGCCATGGCTCTGCTCACGACGGCCGGCGCGCACGTGGTGGGCGCGGTACTCAATCGGCTGCCGCTGCCCGCTGGAACCTATGGGCAGTATTACGGCCCGACCGCCCCTTGAACGCCATGCTGCACCAGGTCAAGCAATCCTCCTCCATCATGCACCCTCCGCTCGTCTACGCGCTGCTGGCGTTGGCGAGCCTGCCGGTGGCTCTGCTGCTGACGTGGCTTGGCCCCATGTGGGTGTTGGCCGCCGCGCTGGCCGGCCTGGGGCTGATCGTCGCCCTGTTGACCTGGCCGGCGTCCGGGTTGTGGGTCATCATCCTGGCCGCGGGCGCCAACCGCTACGAGCTGACGATTGGCGGCTTCAGCCTTTACGCCGAATACCTGGCGCTGGCCCTGGTCGGCACGCTGTTGGCCGTGGATGTGGTCGCAGGGCGCCGGCGTTGGCGCTGGCCGTTGACCGGCTGGCCCTTGCTCGCCTGGCTGGTCATCGGGCTGGCCGCGTCGCTCATGCACGCGCCCAACGTGACCAACAGCCTGGCGCTTTGGACCAAACTGGTGCTGGTCGTGACGATCTACCTCGTCACCGCTAACCTGGCGTCGGCGGAACCGGCGCCGGGCGCGCCCGGCCGCTGGCGCAACCTGGACGCCAACCAGGCAGCGTGGGTGCAGATGCTCATCGGCGCAGGGGTGGCGGCTTTCGGCCTGCTGAGCGCGGTCGCCTGGCCGCTCCTGCACCTCAACCTGGGCGTCGTCTTCAAGACCGATGGCGGCTTCGTGCCCACCGGCAGCCAGTGGGAGCCAAACATCTACGGTTCCTACTGCCTGGCCGTGGCGCTGCTGGCCCTGCCGATCAGCCTGCTTACGGAGCGACTGCCGTGGCGCTGGCGCCTGGCGGCCTGGGCGGCGCTGACGTTGGGCCTGGGCGGCCTGGTCGCCAGCCTGACGCGCACGGCCTGGCTGGGATTTGCCCTGGCTGGCAGTCTGGCGCTGATCGCCTGGGCCTGGCGGCATCCGCGCACGGCGCTGGTCGCGGGCGCGGGCCTGGGCCTCGTCGGTCTCTGCCTGGTCGCCCTCTTCGGCTGGTCCGACCTGCGTTTTCTCGTGCCACAGGTGGATTTGAGCAGCGGCGGCGCGCTGGCCCAGCGTCTGGCGACCTTCGGCAACCTGGCAGACGATGGCAACGTGTGGGTGCGCGGCCAAATCCTGCGCCACGCGCTCAGCGTGTGGCCGCAGCATCCCTGGATCGGTTGGGGCATCGGCGCGTACAGCCAGGTTTATTACTATCCCAACGCCAACACCACCTCCTGGATTCCCAGCCTGTTCATCCATCAACTGTACAACACCGGCATCCTCGGTCTCGGCGCCTTTGTGCTGGCATTGGCGCTGGCCGGCTGGCGCGGTTTCCAGGCCTGGCGTCAGGCGCACGGTTTGCCGCGTGCCGTGCTGGGCGGGCTGCTGTTGGCGCTGGTGGGCCTGCTGGCGGCGTTTCAAGCCACGGAGGCCAGTTGGCTCGCCTACTTCTGGATCTACCTGGGTCTGCTGGAGGCCATGGCCGCCCCCATCCTGGAGCGCGCCGCATGAAACTACCAGGTTCAGGGCCAGCGTGGATGCGACGCGACGCGGCGTTTCTCTTCGTCCTTCTCCTGGCCGCGTTCGTGCGCAGCATTGGGCTGAATCGGGGCTTGTGGCTGGACGAGATCGCCAACGTCGGCGTGCTGACAAGGCCGGCTATCGCGGCGCTTTTCAATGTCGAGATTACGACCGCACGCTCGCCGCTCTTTTTTGCACTCTATCGGCCCTGGCTGGTCCTGGCGGGCGACAGCGCGGTCGCCGCGCGCTGGCCGGCGCTGCTGTGCGGGGTGCTGAGCGTGGCCTTGATCTGGCGCGCGGCGCGGGCGTGGGCGGGGCCGCGCGCGGGTTACGCGGCGGCGCTGCTGCTGGCGTTGAACCCGCTGCACATCTGGTACAGCCAGGAAGCATCGTTTTATACTTTTGTGGGCGCGTTGGCGCTGTTGGTGGTGTGCCTCTCCTCACCCCCGGCCCCTCTCCTCTCCGCACGGCGGAGAGGAGAGGGGGGAGACCGCACCTCACCCCCGGCCCCTCTCCTCTCCGCACAGCGACGCCTCTCCTCACCCCCGGCCCCTCTCCTCTCCGTACGGCGGAGAGGAGAGGGGGGAGAGGTATGGGATGGGGAACCTGGTGGGCGCTGGCGGCTGTTGGGGCTTGGCCTGGCGCTGCTGCTGGCCGCGTCGCTGTGGACGGTCTTTCTCGTGGCGGCGCTGGGGTTGTGGGTGCTGATCTGGCAGCGCGAGCGCGGTCGCTTTTTTCTGACGGCGTTGGCGTTGGCGCTGCTGCTGAGCGCGCCCGCGCTGGCCGTTTATCTGGCTGGCGCGGCCGCAGGTTGGTCAACTCCGATCACGCGGCCGGGGCTGCCGTTGGCGCAGGTGGCCTACTCGCTGCTGACCCTGAACTGGGGCTTTGCGGTTGGCCCGCCGCCGGAGGCGCTGCGCCAGGCGCTCGCCAACGGCGCGGGGCTGCGCGACCTGCTGCTGCAACACCTGGGCTGGCTCTTCCTCGCCGCGTCACCCTGGATCATCCTTCCCCTACTCGCCTATCGCGCCCGGCTGCCTCGATTCTCGATCTCCCCTCTCCGCTCTCCGTCCTCCGCTCCCCAATCTCCGGTCTCCGCTCTCTGCTCTCCGTCCTCCGATCTCTGCTCTCCGTCCTCCGATCTCCAATCTCCGTCCTCCGATCTCCGCTCTCCGTCCTCCGCTCCCCAATCTCCGGTCTCCAATCTCCGGTCTCCGTCCTCCGCTCTCCAATCTCCGTCCTCCGGTCTCCAATCTCCGTCCTCCGGTCTCCAATCTCCGGCCTCCAATCTCCGCTCTCCCTCCTCCGATCTCCAATCTCCGGTCTCCCCTCTCCGCTCTCCACTCTCCACTCCCCCCCTTCTCCCCCTCTCCCCCTCTCCCCCTCTCCCCCTCTCCCCCTCTCCCCTTCTCCCCTTCTCCGCTCTCCGCTCTCCTCCTCCTCTGGCTCACCATCCCCCTGCTCGGCGCCAATCTGCTGACTTGGTGGGCGCAGACGAACTTCAATGTGCGCTATGTGCTGTTTGCTCTACCAGCCTTGCTCTTGTGGCTGGCGGTGCAGGATCGGCGACTGGTGGGGATGGCCGTGGCGCTGTCGGCGGTTTTTTGGCTCAGGGGCGTGAGCGATCCGGCTTTTGCGCAGGAGGATTTGCAGCAACCGGCGCAGTTCCTGCAGAGCGCAGTGCAGCCTGCGGATGTGCTGCTGCTGCGTGCGCCGGAAGTTTATTTGCTGGCGCCGTTGGCGTTCTACGGCACACCACCTGGCGCGATCGCGTGGTACAATGGCGACACGGCGCAGCGCCAGACGCCCGCGGTGTTTGTCGCTCAACAGGCCGCCGGGCATTGCCGCATTTGGCTTTGGTCCGCGCGGGCCTGGCTGGTGGATCGCGACGATGCGCTGACCGCCGGCCTGGCCGCATTCTCGACGCCGGTCATGACCTGGCGCTGGCCGGGCAGCGAACTGACCCTGTTCGAGCGTGCATCATGTCCGTAGAGGGAGGACTGGCAGCGGGCGCGGGTCGCCGCGTCGTTTTCATCAACGCCACCGGCTACTGGGCGGGCGCGGAGGCGATGCTGCTCGACCTGGCGACGCATCTGGACCCGGCGGCTTGGCGACCGCTGGTGCTGCTGCCCTTTGCCGGGCCGTTCAGCCAGGCCCTGACGCAGGCCGGCGTGCCCTGGCGCGTGTGGCCGTTGGCCGCGCCGCGCACCCGTCAGGACTTGCGCTCCCCGCGGGCGCTGGCGGGCCTGGGGCTGCGGCTGCCACCGTCGGTGATGCGCCTGGCCGCGTGGCTGCGAAAGGAGCGGGCGGCGCTGGTGCATACCAACAGCAGCGCCGCGCTGGACGGTGCTCTGGCCGCACGGCTGGCCGGTGTGCCGCACGTCTGGCACGTGCGCGAACGCCTGCCGGTGGGCAACCCCCTGCGCAGCTTGCTGTGCCGCGTCATGCTCAGCCTGTCCTCGGCGGTCATCGTCAACAGCCAGGCCGTGCGCGGGCAGTGGGGTCGCCGCGGCGCCGACCCGCGGCTGCATGTGGCGGCGGATGGGCTGGATCTGGCGGCATTTACCCCGCGACGACCTGCGGCTGCGGTGCGCGCCGAGTTGGGGCTGGGCGCTGCGCCGGTGGTTGGCATGGTCGGGCGCATCGCCCCGATCAAGGGGCAGGCGGTTTTCCTGGACGCGGCCGCCCGCCTGAGCAGCCAATGGCCCACCGCGCGCTTCGTGCTGGTGGGCGGCGCACTGCCGGCGTATGAACCGCTGCGCCAGGCCCTGCTGGCACAGGCCAACAGCGGGCCGCTGGCCGGCCGCGTGATTTTCACCGGCGAGGCGCCGCGGGCGCAGGTGCCGGAGATCATGCAGGTCTTCGATGTGCTGGCCGTGCCGACCACCACGATGGAAGGCTTTGGCCTGGTGGTCATGGAAGGCATGGCGCTGGGACTGCCGGTGGTGGCGACGCGGGGCGGGCCGGAGGACTTGATCATGGAAGACGAGACCGGCTACCTGGTGGCGCCGGGCGACGCGGCGATGTTGGCCGCGGCGCTGGCCCGTTTATTGGGCGATCCGGCGCAGGCCCGGCGTCTGGGCGCTGCCGGGCGGACGCGCGTCGCCAGCCAATTCACGCTGGCGCAGCACGTGCAGCGGATAGAGGCGGTCTACGCCGCGCTGACTGAACTAAATTCGTAAGAGCTGGGAAGAACGTATGAGAATTGCACTGATGGGCGGCCGCGGTATTCCCGCGAACTACGGCGGCTTCGAGACGATGATGGAAGAGTTGAGCGCCCACCTGGCCGGCCGCGGGCATGAGGTGACGGTCTACTGCCGCGTGCCGCATATCCAGGTCGCGGGCAACCGCTACCGCGGGGTGCGCCTGGTCAAGCTGCCGACCCTGCGCCACAAGCACCTGGATACCATCGTTCACACCACGTTGAGCGCGGTGCATGCGCTGGGCCAGGGTTATGACCTGGTGCTGATGGTCATCGCGGGCAACAGCATCGTGAGCTGGATTCCGCGCCTGGCCGGGCAGAAGGTGATCCTGCATGTGGACGGCCTGGATTGGCGGCGGGCCAAGTGGGGCGCGTGGGCGGCGCGCTACATTCAGATGGCCGAACACCTGGCGCTGCGCCTGCCCAACGCCTTCATCACCGATTCGCAGGTGGTTGCGGCCTACTATCAGAACCGCTTTCAACGCGCGCCGGCCGCGGTCATTGCCTACGGCGCGGACATTGGCCGCCTGCCGCCCGGCGAAACCCTGAGCCGCTTCGGGCTGGAGCCGCAGCGCTATGTCCTCTTCGTGGGACGACTGGTGCCCGAAAACTGCGTCCATCACCTGGTCGAGGCCTGCCAGGGGCTGGACAGCGGCTACCGCTGCGTGGTGGTGGGCGATGCGCCGTACCAGGCCGACTACATTGCCCATCTGCACCGCCTGGCCGGGCCGAGCACGTTGTTCACCGGCTATGTCTTCGGCCAGGGCTACCGGGAGCTGTGCAGCAATGCCTATCTGTTCGTCGAGCCATCGGAGGTGGGCGGCACCCACCCGGCTCTGCTGGAAGCGATGGCCCTGGGCAACTGCGTCGTTGCCAACGACATCCCCGAAAATCGGGAGGCCATCGGTGATGCGGGGCTGGTCTACGATGGCCGTCAAGGCAGCGCGGGGCTGAAGCCGGTGCTGGATGATTTGCTGGCCTCGCCGCAAACCGTGGAGACGTACCGCCGCCGCGCTCTGGCGCACGCGGACGCGCACTACCGCTGGGAACAGATCACCGATCGCTACGAAGAGCTGTTCACGCGCATCCTGCACGGGGCCTAAGGCGGCACATCAGCAGCATGTCACACCCATCGGCCAACAGGTTCATTGAACTTCACAGCTTCCGCCGCGTGCGCACGATGCCAGGCGTGGCGACTCAGCTCATCCTCTGCCTTCTGTGCATCCTGCTCGCTGCGTGCGAGGTTCCCACGCCCCAACTCCAGGACCCCACGCCGGCGCTTCTCACGCCCATCACGGCCCCGCCGACGCGAGGGGATCCCAACCTGGACAGCGGTTGGCAGCCGCTCTTCGCCGGCGCGGAGATTCGCCGCAATCTGGGCCAAGCGGCGCGGCTCGCCTTGCGCCTCGACCCGACCGTGGTGCGTTTCGATATCGCGTTCAGCGCCAATCCCGATCAGATGCAAACGGTGGGGGCCTGGCTGAACGAACGGGACGCGCTGGCGGCCATCAACTGCGGCTTCTACCTGACCACCGACCAGAATGAAAATCGCCACATCGGTCTGCTGGCCGGACCGGAAGGGGTGCTGGCGCCGCTGCGGGCCGGTTGGGGCGGCGTGCTGCTGGTGCGCGGCAACAAGGCCAGCCTGGCCGCGGCGCCGGGCAGCGTCAGCGATGCTTTGCGCCTGGGCTTGCAGGGCTGGCCCATGTTGGTGCGCGGCGGTCAGCCGGTGTCCGGCCTGAACGACAGCGACCCTGCGGCCCGCACCGCGGCGGGGGTGGACAGCCAGGGCCGCGTCATCTTCATCGCCGATGTCACCTCCGCCACCCTGGCCGGGTTTGCGGCCTTCCTGGCCGCGTCCGACCTGGGCCTGGTGCAGGCCGTCAACCTGGACGGCGGGTCATCCACCGGCCTGCGCTACCGCGCCGCGGTCAACGCCCCAGCCGCCGGCTACGACAGCTTCTTCGTCCCCTGCGCGGTGGTGGTCAGGTGATGTAGAGGAACCGATTGACGACTAAAGGTCTGATTCTTACGTTCGAGATCAGTCTGACGTTGGCCGTTGACGTACCAGATACGATCAAGACGCGAGCCTATCGGTAAACCAAGAAATGGAATTGTAATGTAGAACCTGGTTATGCTGCTCGGCAGCGTAGTGAAAGAAGTTGTGCATAATTGTAGTTGGGTATCGAAATGTGCCGTGTCACAAAAAGTGACCACTCCAAATGTGGGTTGTGACGAGGACGGAGAGCCGACGCGACAGAGATAGTTTGGGTCGGTTTCGTCACGTCCATCCCGCACCCAACCGACGGTCTTCCCATCTCCCAAACGAACCTGCCACCACCATGTCCGATCTTCGCACGCTGGCCCCCCAATGACGCTCAAACGCGTGTTTGGAGAAAGACTCGTCTTCTTCGGACTCTTGGTGCCAGGTTCTGTGCGCAACAAGAGCGGATCTTGCTTGGTGCTGACCCGCGCAGTATCGCCCACTTGCACGTGAGGTGGTGGTGCATTCGGGCATGTGCGATCAACGCGTGCCGTTGGCTCCGCAATCGGTATCACGATGTCGGTTGCAGTTGGCGGCGGAGGCGCAGTAGCGGTTGGCGGCGGGAGTCTGGTGGCAGTTGCAGTTGATGGCGACCCCACTGTAGTAACTGCGGTTGCTGTCGGACTCGGACCTGTTGCCAGAGCAGGCGCCGAACCTGTCCCCATTGCTGGAACCGCTGCACTGACCGTTGGTGTAGTGAAAGCAAGCGCCGGCGTGGGGGCAGTTAGGGTTGCCAGCGATCTGGTTGCGGTGATGCTGCTGGCCGTAGAGATCGAAGCGCGGTCAACTCCACGCCACGGCAAGAATTGCCAACCGATTACACCTATGAGAGCGACCAGCGCCAGTGTCAGCCCAAACCAGGCCCATGTACGACTGCGCGCTGGCTGCCGGGTGGAATCTGCAGGTTGCGCCGGTTGCGCCTGGGCGTTCGCAGGTTGAATGTGCGGAACTACTGGGGGTGCGATCGCTGTCTGGGTCTGTGGAACGCGTTCAGGCAATGCTTGGGCGGCAAATGGATCAGAGGCCGCGGCGCTCACCACATCGAAAATGCGCCCATCCGGTGCGCGCAAGTAGAGCACTGGAGTTCCCCATTCCAGATCGTTGCTGATGAAGATTGACTTGCGGGCCTCCGCCAGCGCAGCGTCAACCGGGTATCCGTCTGCCAGGGCCTGATAGAATGAATGCGTCAGAACGATGGCGGTCTTATCTGTTACTTCGAACTGCATAGCAATGACAGCGGGGATGCCTTGTTGTAGTAGACTTTGACAAACGCCGCCAAACGGATCGCTGCGAGAGGCTCGTCCCCCTTCACAGGCATTCAACACGGCGAGACGCAGTGACTTGTGGTCGTGTAAAAGGGTGCCGAGGCGAAAGGCATTGATTGCCTGGCTGTGACCTGTTTCGTCTTCCATGAAAAGAATGCCGCTGCCGGCAGCCGGATCAAAACCGCCATGACCAATGAAATGGAAGATATGATAGATGCGCTGGCGCAGGCGCTGCTGCATAGTGGTGAGTGTACAAGCCTCGAGACGGTCCATCACCAGTAGGCCCTTTTGTTCCAGGTCAGAGACAGCTTCTTTGAGTTTTGCCCATTCTTGTTCTGTGTCAAGTGGATTGAGGTCGGAAGGGCTGGCGATCATGACTAACGCGGAGAGCGGAGGATGCACTGTCAAAGGCGTGATTGCCTCTGGCAGATCGAGGTAGCGGACGATGGGTGTATCAATAGAAAGTGCAAGGAAACGGTTTGTCAGGCTGTCGAAGAGATACTCCCAGGGAATGTCAATGAGAGATGGTGATTCCGAGAGGCGCAGTCGGACACGTAAACCCTGTTCCTGGCGCTGTACAGCGACGAGGCTGCTGCGGAGGCAGGTTCCAACGTCTCCGGCGAAAACTGCTCGGAAGAGCCGATTGCCAAAACTCTCGACGAGGGCCATGTCAGGTGATTGCACATGGCGCGTGCGTCTGCGTGCCTGTCCGAGGCGGAGAACGAAGTTGTCCAGTTCCAACGGTGCAAACGGCAGAGTGAAGTCAGTCGCTGCCTGACCGGCCGGTGAATTGATCACGCGAGCTCGATACGTACCGTTATGTTCCTCAATGAGCAAGTCGAAATCAGCATAGGTCTTGGGCGTCATGATGATCTCCTCATAGTTCTGGTTGACCGATGGTGACGTGTTCTCTCCGCAATCAATACGAGTGGGCAGAGCGGTCGTAACAGCGCACAACACTGCGAAACAGGTTACCTGTTCCAGGCGGCGGAGCCGAATCTGGTTAGAAACATCTGTGTCGGCAACATGCACAATATGACTGATTTGGTCTTTCTGTGCATACCAAAAGTATACGTCAGCATGCACGAACCGTCAATTCGTGACATCCCGACGCAAGGTGCGATTCCTCTGCGCTAAAAAATGTGGTTACGTTTGGGATTTCTTTTCAATAATTCTTCATCTTGACTTATACTTTTATCTGGTGTAAAATATAACT
>NZ_JADIZS010000037.1:0-17200 GCF_016704685.1 Candidatus Amarolinea dominans | reverse complement strand
TGACATCAATGATGAGTAAGCTGTCGTTATAGCCATCAGCAAGATAGGGCCAGGTTGCCCACCACCCGCACACTGCTGGCGTAACCGATCGAATCATATGTGCCGAGCAGCAGCGGCGAAGCTGGCTGGATTGCTCCGTGCCAGATGATCTGCAAGGCCCGCGTGCAGCCATCGGGCCACGTACACCAGGTTAGCCGCTGGATCGCCACACCGTGAGCGCAGTGCCAACCGTGTTCAGGCCGCCCAGGCGGGCGCGGCCGGGTTGGCGTGATGTCAACGATATGCAGCCCGCCGTTGTTGGCGGCGATGTAGGCACGATTGCCGGATACCGCCACACGCCGCTTTCGCGCCGGGCGCACGCAGCGTGCGCCCAGGGCCGCCGACTGGCGGCGCTGGACCACGTTGACGCTGGTCAGGCCGCCGTCCTGGTTCGCCAGGTAGGCTATCGAGCCAAGTAGAGCCATATCACTGGTTGCGCTGTTGCCATAATAGACGCCGGAGACGCGCCTCGCCGCGGCCGGGTTCGCGCATTGGCGTGATTTCCACGCTGCTGGGCGGTACGGTAGCGATATAGCCAGCGTTCCCACCACACTGACCGCCAGTACGCTTTCGTAGGTGTCGTAACTGCCGAGGATGACTGGCGCGGCCGGGTTGCCCACGTTGACGATCTCGCAGGCCGCGCCTTCACCGTCGGCTTTCACGTAGGCCAGGCCGCCGGCCAGGCGGCACTTCCTGGACGTTGCGCCAGGCGTGTCGAGCACGCTGCGCAGCGTCGGTGACAGTGGGTTGGAAACGTCAATGATTTGCAGGCCGCCGCTGTAACCGGCGTCAAGTGACATAGGCCAGATCACCGGCCACCGCAACCTGGCGTGGATCGCCGATCAGGGGCTGATACTGCTGCGCAGGATGGGTTGCGCCGGGATTGTTTCACCTCGATGATGCGCAGCGCCTTGGGCCACGCTGCCGTCGGCCACGTAGACCGTCGTCCCAAACCACGGCCACGCCATAGGCCGTTTCGGCGTGTTGTAAGAGCCCACAATCACCGGCGGTTGCTGTTGACGAGATGATCTGCAGGCCGCCATTGTAATCGTCCGCCACATAAGCCAGGGGCTGTTGACCATCACCTGCACAGCGCTAATGATGTCCGGTAGAACTGCACTCTGGCCCGCGACGGGGTTGGCCGGGTTGCTGAGGTTGAGAATGACCAGGCGCGGGCCGATGCCGGACATAGGCATAGGCGCGACGACGTCCACTGCATAGCTGGGGCCGCCGATCTGCCCCAGGATGTCTAGGTGTTCGTGGTTCCGAAAACGCGTCAGGGAAACGCTGCCGGGCGCAGGGATGGCGCGGTAGATTGAGCCAACGCGCCGCCGGTCAGCACAACGATCAGCAGGATAGTGAGGATCGAAGCAGGCGAAAACGCAGAGTCATGGAAATCCTTTTCGGTACGTGACTGGGTATCGAATGCTCGCAAAGTCTAATACCTGCGGGCCATTTGGCAAATTATCTCACGTCTGGTTGAGAAGAAGATGAAAAATCGAGGAACACGCAGCGCCAGGCTGATGACAGTTTGTCTAACTGCCGGTTGGGCGCAACGACCGCTGGGCGCAGCCTAAAGCCGAGGTCACGCCGGGGTGACAACGCAGTCTGTCACGTGACAGGCCCAGGCCGCAGGTCACGTCTCCGGCGTGACAACGGCCTGCGGCAGAGCTTGTTTCCCTTTCGTCCAGCGTCGTCCGGCCAGGGAGACTTCACCTCCGGCCGTAGGGTCAGCGTCTCCGGCGTGACAACGCCGTCTGTTGCGTGGCAGGCCCAGGCCGTAGGTCACGCCTCCGGCGTGACGACGCCCTCCGCCGCAGAGCTTGCTTCCCTCGTCCAACGTCGTCCGGCCAGGAGGCCGACCCAAGAACTGCGGAGATTTGGCAAATTGACTTGAACGCGAAAGCGGAGCATCCTTCGATGTTCCGCTTTCCTTGACATGGGTGATTGCTCAGGTGGTCAATCGCTCTTTGGCGCGCCGCCGGCTGCCTCCGGCATCCAGGGCATCTTGCAGCCCATGTGGCCGGCGCCTCCACCACCTCGACTGTCTCAGCCGCTGCGGTTTCCGTGGCCCGGGCCGCCGGGGCGTCGGTCGGCTTCGACGTCATGGCCCGCCCCATCAGCCTGTCCAACTGTGCGTTGATCTGCTTGACCCACCAGCATCCCGTCGCGGATCTCGTCGAGCACCTTGCTCTGGCGGACTTCATCCACCACCTTCTCGGCGTCTCTCGTACTTCTTCACCCAGCTTGCTGTCGCGGGCCGTCTTGACGGCTGCGCCAACCTGCTTACCGAACTCGATCAGCCCGTCGTGGACTTCGTCGCTCAGTTCTTTGCGCTTCGGGCTTTCCCAGGCGGTCTGCATGGGCGCCCAGCTTTGTCCCATCTGATTCAATTCGGCAAAAGGTCACCCTTTGGGTGTACACCGCCGCTCGTGGTCTTGTCCGTTGTCTTGCTTTCCTCTGTCATTTTCATACTCCTTTGTTTCATACACGCTAGTGCCGCGATGACCATTACGCACGGCGCCGCACGAAGTTGCACGCGCTTGCTGTCATTTTATCACGAGTGTTGTGTTCAGCACAAGCCGCTCAGCCCTCGCCAGTCCATCAGGCCCCATCAGCGGCAGGCGCGTGGTCATCGAAGTAAAAGCCAATTTCCACATCATAGGCGCCTGACGGCAGCGAGTCCGGCAAGCGCAGCACATGA
The DNA here is from genome assembly GCF_016704685.1 of Candidatus Amarolinea dominans. Lineage (NCBI taxonomy): Bacteria > Bacillati > Chloroflexota > Caldilineae > Caldilineales > Candidatus Amarolineaceae > Candidatus Amarolinea > Candidatus Amarolinea dominans. Next base: position 14,457 of record NZ_JADIZS010000037.1, on the reverse strand, counting down.
CGATCGGTCAGATACTCGCCGCTGAGCCAGCCGGTCGTCGGCAAACTTCCTGCGCCCGGCTCGCTGTCCGCCTGCGTGACCGTCTGCCCGTCCGCGACAACAGGTGTACGAACACACTGGCACGCCGCTTGGCTCGCCGGCTTGCCAATATAGCGTCAGGATGACGGAATCACCGCCGCCCGCCGGGTCGGCGTCAGGTCATAGCCCAGCAGGCGCGCCTGCTTGCCAAACTGCGCCACCTGCACGATCGCCGGCGCCGGCGCCTGCATCTGATGGGGCCGGTTCTTGGATCTCCACCGTGGCTACAGTCAAGATGGTCGTCACGTTGACCGGTCGGGATCAGACGCAGACCACTGACCGGGTCGAACAGGCCGGCGATCAGTCGGTAGCGACCGTCGGCCAGCGCACCGGCAGGCGCACCATGAGCGGCGTGCGCAGCAGGTCGCCGGCCTTGCCATTGCTGGCTTGGCAGATCAGGCAGTGGGGGGCCTTCCCAGGCAGCCGCCACGGCGCCGCGGGCGTCCAGCACTTGCACAAAAGCCCGCCAGTCATACGCGGGCGCCTGGGTCACCTGCCAGGCCAGGCTGACCGGCAGGTCGTCGCCCGGTCGCCAGGGGCCGGCCGCCAGATCGAAGCCCAGCCAGCGCAGTGCCGATCCCAATCGCCGGTTGCGTGGCTGCGCGATCGTCAGGCGCCGGGTCGAGAGGCGGCTGTGGCCGTGCAATCTCCACTTGGGCCAGCAGCCATTCAACGCCCTGCGCCTGGCCTTGCGCATTCAGGATGTCGAGCGGGCGGTCGGCCTGACCCTCTTGCTGTTGGTACACCTGGACGCGCAGGTCATAGCGGCCCGGCGGCGTGCCCGCGGGAATCCACAGCGTGGCGATCTGCGGCGGTCGGTCGAGTTCTCATTGGTCGAAGGCCCGTTGACCGTTGGCCGGCGCGCTGTCGCGCTGCGCCCAGGTGACACCCTGGCGATCGCTCAAACGTAGGCGCACCTGCCAGGCGCCGCCTGCGGGCGGATGTTCGGACAGGCGCCAAGTCAGGCTGATGGGGAGCGCGCCGGCGCCGGCCGCCACTGGCTGGCTGCTCACCTGCGCGGTGGTCAGCGTGAGCCAGGTGCCGAAGCGTGCGCCGGGCGCGGTTTGCCCTGCGCTTGCGGGCGGCACGAACAGTGTGAGGCGCGTACTTGGGCTGATCCAGCGATTCAGCACCGGGAAACCCTGCTGCATCAGGCTGGCCTCGATTTGCGTTTCCAGGATGCCGCCCAGGCTGAGGTGCGCGGGAAACCAGACCTGTTGCCCCTGCCGGAGCCTCTCGTGTAGCGAAATGCTGATTGAATCGTCCCAGGCTGCGGAAGGGCTGAGAAGCGCTTGCGGCCCGTGGGGCAGATAGCTGCGTAGATAGCCAACTTGCCAGGGATAGACACAGAAGGCCATGTCGGCGGCGCTGCCACGCGCGGCCATTTCCGCGATCAGGGGGCGATAGTCGTCGTTGGCGTAGCGCGGGATGGTGAAGAAGCGAATCAACGCCAGCACAGTGACTAACACCAGGCTGAGGTTGAGCGCGGTGCGGAGCAGGCGGGCGCTGCGGCCAGGCGGCGATGGGTTGATTGTTGGGGCGATGACCGCAGCCAGCCACAGCCAGAAGGCGGGCGCAAGCGCGCTGAGCAGACGTTCACCGCGCAAGGGGGCGAAGGGAAGCGCAGGTTGAGCAGGAATCCGCAAGCCAGTGCCACGGCCAGCAGCGAGAGCCCGGAGGGCTGCCGTGGGAACGTTGCGCGCTCAGCCCGACCAGGATGAGCAGGCCGAGCAGGATGAGCAGGGCGAGCAGGGCGAGTGTATCCAGCCCGGCGGGCTTGGCATGGCCGATGAGGAATGCGGTCAGATGACGGGCAACGTAATCGGCCAGTGAAAGCGGGGTATCGGCGTCCTGGGTCACTTTGTAGGCGACGTCGGCCAGGTGCGCACCGATGAAGCTTCGGAGGCTGGGGTCAGGCGTCGCGCTACTCTGCCCGCGGCGCTTGATCCGGTTGAAAAGGACGACCAGGAAAGCGCCCAGGGGCAGCAGGATGGCGTAATACTGAGTGTAGGCCGGCCAGCGGCCGTCGCCAGAGTCAGGGCACACATGCGCGGGGTGCGCGGTCGCGGCGCGTTGGGCCAAGCCAGGGCGCGCCAGGATCGCATGAGCAGGGCCAGGCTGCTGACCAGGCCGTACATGCGGATTTCCTGGCTGTAGTAGAGATGAAACGGGTTGAGGGCCACCAGCACCGCGGCGACCAGGGCCGGGGTCGCGGTGGCCGGACGCGGGCGGGGCAACAGGCGCCGGGCGGCCACGGGGATCAGGGCAATGGCCGGCAGACTGACGTAGACCGAAAAGAGGCGCAGCGTGTGCGGCGCCGGGCCGAGCAGGGCGATCCAGGCGTGCAGGAGGGCGTAATAGAGCGGTGGGTGGATGTCCTGTGCGGTCAGGGCGAGCATGTCGCCCAACGTGTGGGTGGCGAACCAGACGCTGTAGCCTTCGTCCCACCAGAGTGGCTGAAAATCGAGCCGCTGGACGCGCAGGGCCAGGCCAAGCAAGAGTAAACCACTGAGGATGAAAGCACGACCGGCCGGTGAGAGTTGTTCGCTCGCCAGGCGCCAAAACGAACGACGTTTGCCCGGGGGTGCAGGGCGAACGTCGTCCGTGGCAATGCCGTTCTGTGAATCAGCGTTTCCACCATGTGACCAGAACATCGTGCGTTCTGTCTTTGAGGTTGCCGCTGATCACATCAGAGACTTCCTTGCCGCTGCCATCTATGACGACGGCGGGAATGCGCCGCGGTGCGGGAGTTCGAGTTTGGCGTTGTATTTGAATTCACTGGGCTGACCGGGGTTGGCGTTTTGCCAGGTGGCGCCGAACGGGACCTCCTGCGTGCCGGAGGGGGCGCTGACCCGGAGCTTGTAGCCGCCGCTGTGGGGCGTGGCTTCGCCGGTTTTGCCCAGGCGACCCCAGAAGGTGACGATGCCGAAGTTGGTGTCATCCGCATCGCGTATTTCCAGGCCAGTCTGGACGAAGATGGTGGCCGCGGCCGGTGGGGTGGTTGGCTGAGCGGTGGGCCGTGGCCGGGCGGTGGGCTGCGGCGCCGACGTGGGGCGGCGCGACGTCTTTGACCACCTCGACGGCGCCGGCATTGCCCTCGGCGCGCATATTGAGCGGAAACCCAACCGTTCTTGCTGTTGACGCAGCAAATCTGCCACCAACTGCTGTCGGCATTGCGCCCGGTGATTTCAGACGCTGATTCTGGCGCCGCGCGATGCTGGGGTAGCTGGTTGACGGCCCGCTGCGAATGTTGAGATTGTTGAGGGTGATGACCGCCTGCGGTTTGGGCAGCGGTGTGGGCGTCTCGGGCAGCGGCGTGGCGGTGGACGGTTCTGCGGGTGTAGGTGTCGCGGGAACGGCTGTCGGTTCCGGGGGCAGGGGGGTGGCCGTGGGCTTGGCCGCAGTCGGGGTGAAGGTCGGCACCAGCGTGCGCTGCGGGGAAACCGTTTGCTGCGACTGGCCGCCGGGTGCGGTGCAGCCAACGATCAAGAACAGCGCACAGGCCAGGGGGATGAGAACGCGGTAGCGCGGTAATGGCATGACTGGTATGCTCCTCTCGTGAAAAACAAGATCGCGTCGGTTAACGATGAAAATGCGGCCTCACCTCATCCCCCGGCCCCTTCTCCTCTCCACTGTGTGGAGAGGAGAAGGGGGGAAGAGTATTGTCGCGCAGTATAGCACAAGGCCATGACGGGCGCCAAATCGCAGGAATTCCAAATATACCCGGAATCGAGGCTTCAGCCGGTCTGCCACAGGGTTCTCAAGTGCCCAATAACCGCCTAAAGGCTCCATTCCAGATGTCTTCAGCGACCACATTTTGGAATTCCTGGCCAAATCGCTTCAGAAACGGCGCTTGAAGCGAATGTGATACCACTTGGGTTGACTGGCGCTGGTGTAGAGACGCACGATGCTGGACTCACGACGGGTGCCGCTGCCGTCCACCACGTAGACCTGCCAGACGTTATCACCCAGCTCGGCAAAGCCGTTGGTGTCGAACTGCAGGTTGACCAGGCGTCGCCGGGCAGGGGGTTAGCCGATTGGGCGCGAATAGCCCCAACTGCTGTCAGAAACCTGCGGGCTGACCCATGATTGACCTCGACCCTCGAGGACGAACATCAGGCGGTAGCCCCAGAGCGGCGCGCCGTTGTTGGCCTTGATTTGCGCACCTACCTTGAGCCAGTTGTTGCCCCAGTTGGGGAATTCCTCGATGCCTTCGACGTCGAAGCCAACGGCTTCGGTGGCCGTCGGGGTGATGGTCGGCGTGAGGGTTGGCGGCGCCGGCGTAAAGGTCGGCGCTGGCGGTGGTTCCACTGTGACTACTTCGACATCGGTGGCATCACCGCTGACCTGCACCAGGCTGGCTGTGACCCAGGCGAGGCTGGCATCGGGCAGGCAGCAGATGCGCCACCAGGCGTAGTCAGCCGAACGACCGACGATGTCGTAAGTTTCGCCCTGGCGAATGGTTCCGGCCAGGGGGTAGTCGGTGCCCGGACCCGTGCGTACGTTCAGCTCAGCCACCGGCACCAGGATCATCGGGCCGGGCGTGGCCGTGGCGGTTGGCTCACCGGTGGAAGTGGCGGTGGGTGTGGGGCCAGGCGTGGGGGTATCGGTCGCCGTCGGCGTGATGGTGGGTGTGGGCGGAAACGGCGTATCGGTAAGCGGCAGGACCGTGGGCGTGAAGGTCGGCTGCAGGACGGGGGTGAGAAAAGGCGATCGGTGTCGGCGAGGGTGTCAGCGGCGGAAAGAGCCGGATCAGGCTGGTCAGCGAGCAGCCCATGGTGCCCAAGAGCGCGACGAGGGCCAGGGTCAGGACAGCGACCAGGCGGCGCTGTCCGGCGGTAAGGCGACCGGGGTGCTTGGCGGTGCGGCGATTCTGCGCCGGCGTACCGTGTTCAGCGGATGTGGCGGAAGCCAATGTACACCTCCCGGTAAGGATTGGCCGCGTCCGTGGTGAACGAAATCTGCTCGGAAACAGGATGGCCGCCGGTGTCGGCCAGGTAGGCGATGTAGGTGCCATTGCCGGGCGCAAACAGGGTGTATTCGAGATTGAACGCCTGCCGGTCGCCAAAGCCGGGCGGTTGCGACCAGGAGAAGACGTCTTTGGACAGGTCAGCGGAACTGATGTCCGTCCAGGGCGATTGGGACACATCGGGCGTGCCGGTGGGCGTGGCGGTGGGCGCAGGTCCAGACGCCGGTTGGAGTTGGCGTCCAGGTGGCGGTCCAAACCGGCGTGGGCGTGCCGATGGGTTGACCTACGCCCTCGCGGCGGAACAATTTTAGTTGATAGCCGGGCATGGGATCGCCGTTGGCGAAGAAGACTTTGACCCAGATTTTGAGGAAGGTGTTGTTGGTCAGGTAAAACTGCGGCCCGATGGCGCGGTAGAAGAGCGGCACCGGTGTCGAGGTCACGGTTGGGGTCAGGGTGGGCGTCCAGGTCCAGGTGGGGGTGGGCGCAGGCCCTTCCTGCCTGACTGGAGCGCCGGCGGCATCGCCGTTGATGGTCACGAGATCGGCCTTGACCCATGCGCGGCGTCCCTTGACGCAGCAGATGTACCACCAGCGTTGGTTGGGGTCGGGGTCGTCATTGCGCCCGACGATGTCATAGGTGGCGCCTGGCTGGATCTTGCCTACAATGGGGTAATCGGCGCTGGGGCCGCTGCGTGCGTTGGTGTCCTCTGCCAGCGGCTGCGCCAGGGCAACGGGGGTTGGGGTGGGCGTGGGCGGTTCCGGCGTCGCGGTGGGCGTGTCGGTGTCGGTGGGTGTCACCGTCGCCGTCGGCACGGTTGGGGTTGGGGTGACGGTGGGCGGCACGTAGGGTGTCGGCGTAAAGGTGGCAATCAGCACACGCGTGGGGCCGGCGGAGGCGGTGACGGTTGGGGTGGCCGTGGCCGCGCTGCGTGGCAGGAGTGACAAGGCGCCGCCCGCGGAGCAGCCCAGGGTTGCCAGCGCCAGTAGAATGACGGTGAGCAGGATACTGGGTGGGACGCGGCGGCGCGCGGGCAGATGAGGCGCGGCGTGACTCGATGGCGTTACCAAAGAGGTGGTGCCCGTGCTTGAGTTGGGCATCTGATTGACTGATTGGTTTTGTGCGTGTCTCAAGAGTGTTACAACGGGGCCTGGGGCGAGAAATTTCAACTTGTTTGACGTGAGGGCAAGTATAACACAGGTGAGACGAGATGACAATTTGCCGGAGAGCGGGGTGTGCGGGTCGCAGGAGCGAGAATTGACCCCGGCGCCCGGCTCAAAAACAAACGTAATCAGTCATCCCCACTGATTACGTTTTTCGCCATCACTCCCTCATCACAGCGTAATCAGAACGTAATCAGTCCTGACTCGTGGTCTTGCGACGGGTGTGGTCGGCCCCCCAGCCCCCAATCCTGAGCGAAAGGGCATGTTGCGCTACACGCTTTCCGCCCAATTCGTCTCTCGTCTCCCCATCCCCGACGCGCCCGCGACCGACTGCGATGCCATCGGCGAGTTGGCCATGCAGATCACGGCGCAGGCGCAGGCGCGCTACGCTCTGCACCGCCAGGTGCGACATCGCGTTCTGACAGACTTGGGCACGCTGGGCAAGGATGGGGTCATCGCACCTTTGAATCAGAAGCTCACCGCCTGGTGGCAGCTCGACTTTCCGGGTTTGCGCGGCGAGGTGCAGAAGGTTTTTCGCCGCGACATCCCGTTGAAGGAGCGCGACGCGTGGGAGGCATGGCTGGCTGAGCGGTGCGCGGCGCACGATCATCTGACCGCGCAGATCGTGCGGCTGGAGACGGACCTCAATCGCCGCGTCTACGCGCTGTTCGACCTGACTGCGGCCGAGATCAAGCTGATCGAGGAAAGCACGAAATATCGGTATAGGGAAGTATAGGGTTTTACGGCGTCAACAAGCTGCCAATGCCGTAGGCATTGGCAGCTTTCAGGCGCAGGCTTAGTGGGTGGTGTCCTGTGGCGGTGAGGCAAGGAGCAGGCGCTGCCAGTCGTCCAGGGTGGGCACCGTGCGCAAGGCACAAAGAGGCCGGGCTTTTGTGCAAAACCCGGTCTCTCTGCAAGCGAAAGAACAACTATTTTCGGGGACGGGTTACCTTACGACCGAACGGTGCGACGGCGCAGCGCCACCGCGCCTGCCATTAACAGCAGCAAACCGGCCAGGGGCGCCCAGCGGACGGCATCCGGCGCGGTCGCCAACGTATCGAGCTGCACAGCCGTTGGCTGGCGAATGGTGGTGGTATCGGTCGCGGCACGGCTCTGGCCGCTGGTGTCGGCCAGTGTGGCCGTGGTAGAAGCGGTCGGCCCGACGATGGCTTGCACCTTGAACCAGGCTCCACCCTCGGACTTGGGCCGTAGAGCGCCCAAATTCCAGGTCAGGACGCCGCCCACCGGCGTGATGCCGCCATCGGCCGAGAGGAACGTCGTGTTCGGCGGCACCGTCGCGGTCAGCGTGGCGCCAGGCGCGGCGCCAAAGCCGATGTTGTTCCAGTGGATGTAGTAGGTGATCGTCTCACCTGCGTTCACCGGATCCTTGTCATCAGCGATGGTGAGGGAGAGCGCGTGGTCGCATCCCCAGTTGACGGCTGTACCGGTTGCGGGGGTGAAGCGCACGGCGCGCCCGGCCGCCAGGTTGGCCGAGTTGCGATACGAGTAGAGCTGCCCAACAGCCCCCGCGGAGTCTTCCAGACCCACGGTCGTGAAATTGGGCCAGCTCAGGGTGTTGTACTGGTAGGTGATGGCGCCAGAGGTGAGATCCAGGATAATCTCGAAGGTCTCCGGGAAGCCACTCGCCCAGTGCTGCACCTGGTAGTATTCGATGACATACAGGTTGCCAACCGCCTTGGCGTAGATGGTGCCTTGGGTGCCGAGAGCGGGGTTCAGGTCTTCGCCCAACGCCATCACGTCGGTGTTTGGCCGGCCCTCGAAGGGCAGAACCATGTGCGCCGTGGTGTAGTTGGTCGTGCCGAAGAAGACGAAGCCGTTCGAGTTGATGCGGAACGTGGTGTAGGCCGTGCCGAAGTAGGTGAACGCCGAGGGCAGCGTAATCGCGGCCGAGCTTGCATCATCATCCAACGGGTACGCGGTGCCATCGGTCGCATCAATCCATTCATAGAGCGGACTACCCGGCTGGCGGTTGTCCAGGCACGTGTAATTCGCGAGCGCCGTCAACGTGAAGTTGGCTGTCGTGTTGCCGGCCACGATCACGCTCTGTGATCCAGTGACATAGCCGGGATGCTGCGCTTCGATCGTGTAAGTGCCGGGCGGCACCAACAGGCTGTAGTTGCCGCTGCCATCTGCAAAGACCGGGGCCGCCAGGGCTTCGTTCTTGACCAGGATCAAGGCTGGAATGCCGCCCCCAACACCATCATCCATCACGTAGTTGACATTGCCGCTGACGGTGAAGTTGCCCAAGGACGTCAGGTTGAAGTTCTGCACGGTGGTGCCGTTCTGCACGACCACCACCGCGGGAGCGGTACCTTGCTGGTAGCCATAAGCACTGGCCGTCATCGCCCATGTGCCGGCGCCGGCGACGACCTTGTAGAAGCCGTTCTTGTCGGTCTGGGTCGTCAGCGTCTTACCCATCATGCTGTAGGTCACGGTGGCGCCCGCCAGCGGCATCGCGCCAGAGGTGACTGTGCCTTGCAGGTAGCCCGCCTGGTACACCAGGTCGGCTGCCGCCTTGACGTCAATGCGGCCCCAGCCAAAGACATTGTTCGGGATCTGGCTGCCGGGCACGCCGCCACAGGTCTGTGTGCTGGTGAGCGGCAGCGCGCTCTTGCGCAGCAGTTCCTCAAGCTCGGCCACACGCCCGCGCAGCTTGGGCTCGAGCGAAATCAGCAGGGCGACCGCACCAGCCACGTGTGGTGAGGCCATGGATGTGCCACTGTAAACGGCGTACGCGTTCGTTGGAACACTCGATCGTACACCGTTGCCAGGGGCAGAGACGTTGGGGCCAGTCTGGCCGGTGAACGGGTTGGGGCCACGGGATGAGAAACTGGCAATGGTGTCGGTGGTGGTGGTCGCGGCCACATTGAAGGCAGAGGGGTTGTCGCCTGGCGAGCCCAGGCGGCCACAACCATCCGCTGCGCTCGAACCACTGTTGCCGGCCGAGAATGTCGGGAAAACCCCACTCGCGCGCAGAGCGGCAATCACGTCCTCGAAAATCTCGCTGCCGCCCGGGCCGCCCCACGACTGGTTGAGCACGTCGGGACGCTTGCTCGGATCGGGGTTATTGCCGGCCAGGTCCGTGGGAGCCACCATAAACTGCTGGGCTTCCAGCAGGGCTTCATTGCTGGGACAGCAGCCGTAGGCGGCGATCCACTTGGCGCCAGGCGCCACGCCGATCTGGTTGACGCCACCATCGTCGCCGATCATGGTACCCATGGTGTGCGTGCCATGGCCATTATCGTCGGCCGGGAAGGTGCTGCTGACGCCTGTGGGGTCATACCAGTTGTAGTTGTGATTGAACACCCCACCCCCCAGGTTGCCGCGATAGTGGTTCACCAGGACCGGGTGATCGTACTGCACGCCGGTGTCCACATTGGCGGCCACCGCGCCGGCGCCGGTTACACCGTAGGTCGTCCAAACGTCGGGGGCGCGAATCTTGGCCACGCCCCACTCGACCGTGTCCGGCGCGGTAACGGTCTCGTCAGGAATGACGATCTGGGCTTCCAGTTTTGCGTTGAGGAGAATGGCGCCGACTTCGGGCATGGCCGCCAGGGTGCGGAGGGCCGTCGCATCGGCGAGGACGGAGACCATGTTGACAATCCAGAACGACTTGACCGCTGACGCATGGCCCGCCGCTTCGGCCACGGCGAGTTGGCCCAAGACGGTGGGCTGCGTGCGGTTTGCCGTGCCGCGCAGGGCGTTGTAGACGGCCCACCCGCGTGCGGTCCAGTCCTCAATAGCGGCCGCCTCTTGCAGGTTGGCCTGTTCGCTGAGCTTGACAAAGACCGGCACCTTGCCGTCGGGTGTTGTGTCCAGGGCCTTCCACACACCAGCATCAATTTTCTCAGCATAGGCGACGGCCGGGGTTGAACCAACCCAGCGCGTCGGTGCAATGCCGGAGACACCCAGGGCGCTGACCAGCAGGATGGCAACGAGGGCAATGCGCATCCAGGGTCGGCCCGACAACCAATGGAAACGAGAGAGGTTCATGACTCTGACTCCTTGTGGTCGCGAAACAAGGGCGCCTGCGGTGACATGCCACCCCATTGTCCGATCCAAGCGATCAGCGTCACCGCAGCGTGACCTTGGTTCTGCGTAGGGCGAGTAACGGTGGCAAATCCATTGTAACACGTACTTACCAAATTCCGCAACTAACCTGAAAATGCTTTAACGCAAAGTGGAACGAGAAGCGGATAGCCGCCGAGTTGAAACAGCGTGGGCTGGCGCAGATTAGTCATATTACAACTTCTATCGTTTGCACGGCAGCCTTGCCTTTCAAACGCCAGCTTCTCGTTACTGCGCCTGCAAGACACCGATTAACCATGGCCTTTTTGGCATCCCAACTCTCCCACAGGCTTTGCGCGAGGCCTACCCCCCTGCACCAGATTATTCAGATCTCGTCACCGACTGGCCTACCGTAAAGCGTCGGCTTGCTCTTGTTCCAGTAACCAGCTAATGCTATTCGCTTATTAAGGATCTAGTGGAATTACAGCCCGAAGGCGATTAGTTGTCTTGCGACGCCGCCACGATCTGCGCCACGCTGATGCGCATACCGCGGATCACGGGTTTGCCGACCAGCACCCGCGGATCGGCTGTAATCCGGCCAAGTAACCTCTCCCTCAGTTCATACGTCATTTTTGCTCCCATTCCCTGCATCTTTGTCTGTCCTCCACCGCAAGCACCACCAGTGTAGCACAGGCGGAAGCGTAACGACAATTCGTCACATAAAACGCAGGAGCCTCCCTCTCCTTACCACGGCTCCGACAGTTTGGCGATGATGTCCTGTCGCGAGAGCACGCGCGAGCACAGCTCCCAGCGGTTCGCCTCCGGCTCTACACTCGACTCGTACCGTAATTCGAACGCGTTCTTCGCCAGCTGTCTCAAGTGGATGTACTGATCCATCTTCACTTCCAACTCCTCGACGTTCTCGATCCACTCGTCGTCACTCGTGTCTGGCAGGCCGCCGAAGATGTCGTATTTGTCCTTCAGCCGTCGCGAGATAGCCTGGTACACCTTCTCGTCCTGCGTGTCGTGGTAGACCAGGTTGAGCATGTCCACGTTGCGCCGCGCCTGGCCGAAGCGCTTGATGCGGCCCAGGCGTTGCTCCAGCCGCGACGGGTTCCACGGCAGGTCCACGTTGATCAGCGTCCCCAGCGCCTGCAGGTTCAGCCCCTCGCACGCAGCGTCGGTGGCAACCACCAGGCGGATCGCCCGCGCCTTGACCGCGGCGTTGCTCGCCTCGCGGCCCACCGCGTTGAACGCGGCGTCGCGGTACAGGCCGCTCTTGCCCAGGCCCGCATACACCGCCACCGGCTCGCCCGGCAGCGTCCCGGCCAGCTCGGCTGCAATCCAACGTGCGGTGTCGTAGTATTGGCTGAAGATGATCGAGCCGTGCTCCAGCCAGGTCTTGCCCTCCACACGGTGCTGGGTCAGGAAGTATTTTACCGCGGCCAGCTTGGGATCGCGCGCCTCGGGTCGCGAAAGCTCGGCGACGATGGTCTTCAGGAAGCCCGCCTCGACCGGCGTCAGCGTCGAGCGCATCCTGCAGCCTTTCGGCGTCTTCCTCGTCGTCCAGGATCTCGCGGCGCAGCATCCGCTGGGCAGTGGCGCGACCCGAGGCGAAGCTGGAACAGATGCGTTGCAGCAGTAGCGACTTCATAAAGCCGGCCGCCCTGGTGCGCGCACCCAGCGCTGCGGTAAACTCCTCGGCGGCCCTGTACGCCAGGTCGAACGGCCGGTTGGTGAGCAGGCCCAGCCCTGCAAAACTCTGGCCCGGATAGGCGTTCGCGCCCATCTTTGGGTGGGGGTGGACCGTCACGCCGACGCGCTCCAACAGCCCTTGATCCTCCAGCGTCTCGCGGCGGCGGAGCACGGTGTGGCGCACCAGTGGGTTCTGGCGTTGGAAGAAGCCCGGCGCCAGCGCCCCATCAATGGTCGCCTGGGTGAACGGGTCAAAGGAACTGAACCCCCGGTCGCTGAAGAAGCGCCGGTCATCAATGCCCGCGCCCAGGCGTAGCGTCGCGAAGAGGGGATCCTCGCCGGCCGGCGGCAGCGGGCTGCGCAACAGCTCCCACGCCTCGCGCCCGTCCGCCGGCGACTGCTCACCCTTCACGTACGGCAGCGCGCGCTCCCAGTCGGGCCAGATTCTGACGTAGTTACTGCCCATGACGAAATCCACGCCGCCGTTCAGCACGGCCATCAGGTCCCACAGCTCCGAGACCGCGGTCTGGATGGGGGTGGCGGTGCCCAGCAGCAGGTTCCTGGTGCGCGGGCCGACCTGCAGCATGAAGTCGAGCAGGTTGTTGGGCTGATCCCGGCCATCTCCCAAACCGCCGCGGCGTCGCGCCTTGTGCGCCTCATCCAGCACGACGGTTCCGTAGGAACCGCGCCGTCCCAACAGCGCGGCCCGCTCGGCCGAATTGTGAAAAATCAGGCCGGTGGAGACGATCGCGATCCGGTAGGGGCAATAGACAATGTCCTCCGGCTTTGCCGTACGGATCAGATGCTCATCGGGGTCGAGCCACATCTTGCGCGCGGAAAGCCAGACCGCGCTGGGGATGCCCAGCCGATCCTTGAGCTCGGTCTGCCACTGCTGCGCCAGCGTTGCGGGGCAGAGGATCAGCACGGGGCCGTCGTCAAGCAGCGCGGAGACCATCGCGCTGGCCGCCAGCGAGAGGGTCTTGCCCAACCCCACCTCGTCGGCCAGCAGGAGCCGCGCCGCCCCGTAGGTCTCGCGGTGCTGCAGGAACATCGTGACGAACGCGCGCTGCCAGGGCCTGAGCTGCTCGCCGCCCCGGTAGATCGGCGCTTCGGCCAGGCTGGCCGCGGGCAGGTCGTGTGGCGCGACCTGCTCGAAGCGCACCTCGACCCGCTCCGCGACGCGCTTGACCTCCTCGACGATCGCGTCGGGCAGCGGGTACGCGTCCCGCCAGAGCGCCTCGAACTCCTCCTCGACCCACGTCACCCCTGCCGGCGACGTGTCCTCCCAGAGGATCTCGTAGTTCCCCGCATACGCGCGGCGCGTCTCGTTGATCGAGCCGAGGAAGCAGGTCTTGCCCTCCGGCGTCTCGATGACCCCGGCCTTGCCGTGCAGGAAGACCCGGTCCCGCGGCACCACACGCACCTGTACGTTGCCGGCGCGCAACAGTTCCCATAGCCTGCGGTAGCGCTCCCGCTCCAGCAGCGCCTCGATCTCCACGGGCGCCTGGTTCCACCGCTCCTTCAAGTTGGCCTCGCGCGCGGCCTTCGCCACCGCGAGATCGGCCGCGTCCAGCTCGCTGTTGCAGACGATGCGCACATCGGGGATGCCCGCGATCTCCTCGCCGACCAGCTCGAAGATGGAGCTGCGGAAGTAGCCCGCGATGCGCCGGTACGACGTGGCGCGGCGCAGCTTGTCACGCAGGAACGCGTGATCGAGCCGCTGGCGGAGAGAGGAGTAGCGGTTGATCGTGCTCACGGCTCTCGTCTATCCCCCTTCGGGAACCGCTCTTCGACGTACCGCTGCCAGCGCTGGCGCATCTCGCGCGCCGCCTCGTCGGCGGGGAACAGGCGCAGGTAGTCGTTTAGGTCCTGGATGGCATCACGCGCTCGCCCTTCGTTGACCCCGGCATCCCTTGCCGCCTGAGACCGGTCCTCTGCGGCCGCCAGATCTCCTGAGGCCAGGTAATACACGGCCAGGTTGAGCCGGTTCCGCCAATCGTCCGGCGACGCCGTTTCCGCGGCGCGTGCGCCTTCGATGGCCCGGGCCAGGTCGGATGCCGCGGCTTCCTCCTGGCCAAGCGCACGGCAGGTCAATGCCCTACCGTACAAATACCAGTCGCTAGAGTCCAACTCGATCGCCCGGTCGAAGTCGGCCAGCGCCTGCGCGTACTGCCCCATCTGCCGGTAGGTCAAGCCACGACCCGCAATCGCCCAGGCATCCGTCTCATCGAGACCGATGGCGCGGTCGAAGTCGGCCAGCGCCTGCGCGTACTGCCCCATCTGCCGGTAGGTCTCGCCACGACTGGCAATCGCCCAGGCATCCTTCTCGTCGAGGCCGATGGCGCGGTCGAAGTCGGCCAGCGCCTGCGCGTACTGCCCCATCTGCCGGTAGGTCTCGCCACGACCCGCAATCATGCTGGCGTTGGTCTCATCGAGGCCGATGGCGCGGTCGAAGTCGGCCAGCGCCTGCGCGTACTGCCCCATCTGCCGGTAGGTCTGGCCACGACTGGCAATCGCCCAGGCCAT
>NZ_JADIZS010000036.1:0-48488 GCF_016704685.1 Candidatus Amarolinea dominans | reverse complement strand
TGCGCAGGCCCGAAAGACGGAAAGGCTCGTAATATTCGTGGAGTACTTTGGACTCCGTCCGGATGCACGGCTCGGCCCGGCCGCAGTCGAAGGCAGTATCAACCTCGCCAGCCACGAGCCATACCAGGCGCGCGTTAGTCCAGTCAATGCTGCCACTGCCGGGCTGATAGGGGATCTTGCCGTAGAAGTTGGTGATCGCCGAGGTTCCTTGCGGGACGAGCGGCACCATCATGGTCCGTTGGGTGTACGTGTTACCCGACACCCCCAGAAAGAAGGAATTGTTGACGTCAATCGTCTTCTCGAAATAGATGACCCCGTAATGCTCGCGCAGGTCTGGACTGGGCGCAACGTTCGGCTCGATCGTCAGGTAGGGCCAGGCGGACGTCCTGGCTCGATCCGTCCAGGTCGCGCATCTGGCCTTGCTCGTCGTAGGGCCAATCGAGCGTGGTCAGGGTATAGCGCAGGTGCGCTGGGTTCTGCGGCTGAATCTGCAGCTCGATCGTGCGGTAGCCGTCGAAACCGTCGTCGGCGATGTTCAGCGTCATGGCTGGCTTAGAGGGCGTCACGGCGAAAGGCGCCAGGTCCTGACCATTCGGCACGCCATCGCCGTCGCTATCGCCGTCCCAAAGATTGGGGATACCGTCGCCGTCTACGTCCACCGCGGGTGCGGTGCCTGTCGGCTGGGACCACGCGGCGGCGTCGGACAAGCCATCGCCATTGGTATCGCCGTTGAGCGCATTGCCGTACCAGTGGCGGCCATTGTGCTCGAAGCCGGTCGTCTCCACCCCATCGGGGACGCCGTCGAAATCGGTGTCTGCCAGCAGGTAGTTGGTGCCGTAACAGTTCTCCACGAAATCGGAGAGGCCGTCATCGTCGCTGTCAGCCGTATTCGATCCGACGCCGCACGCCACGAACAGGGGATCGGTGTCTTGCTCATCCACGGGCGCGGCCTGGCCGTGCAACAGCCGGGCCATGGCCTGCTCGGCTTCGACGCTGATCGCTGGCTTCTCGCTTTTAGCGCTGGCTGGGTCCAGGGTCAGGCCCAGCGCGTTGACCACCGGCTCGGCTGAAGCGGCGTGGGCCATATGCTCCTGGAAGCGCACGATCTCTAAGACCTGCAGCAGCGGCCCACTGACCATCGCTGCAATCATGGTCGCCGCCAAGAACCCGTAGGCCCGGTGCGGACTGCGCTGATAGAAACGTACGAAGCCAACGACTAGCAGCAGGGCGAAGAAAAGCAGGAGCCAGGTTGGGGAGAGAACAACCGGCCGCACGCCCGCCCACACTGCGGCCAGGTGCAGACCTGGCGCGGTAATCGCTGCATCTCTTGGCGCAGCAGGCGCCAGCGGCTGCAACTGCCACCCCCCATCTGGGCCAGGCACAACGTCCGGCACCAGGCTGGTCGCGCCAAAGCGAAAGAAATCTATCACCAGGTGGGTTTGGGCGTCGTAGCGCGCATCAACCTCAGGCATGTGCAGGTCCATCACCTGGCGTCGAGGCAGCCCCTGGCTGTCGATCCAGATCTCGCCGCTGCCGGTCATGCGTTGGAGGTTCTGCGGTGGCTGGAGGTGCACGCCGGCCGGCAACTGGCCTTGCATTTGGCGCTGCATTTCGTTCAGCATGTCAAGCGCCATCTGCGGGCCGTTGATGTCGAACTGATAGCGGGTGAAGGTCTCGCCGCTGGCCTGCACCGCATCGAGCAAGCGCACGTTATCGGCCGCGCCCACGAAGGCCAGGTAGTCAGTGGTGGGCGTGCCCAGGCTGAACGGGTTGCTGACCTCTTCCAGGCTGTCGCCGCGTAACAGGAAGGTCTTTGCCCCGTCCTGGATGAGCGTGGCCGCGCGCCGTCCGTCCATGCCAGAAGCTAAACTAATCTCCAAAGCGTGAATGGTCGCGGCCCTGAACGTTCCCTTCCAGGTGCCAGGTCAACTGCTGGCTGCTCTGGCCGATCATGGCTGTCACCGGCCGCGGATGAAGCTGTTGCTCAATATCGGCCGTGAACTGGTAGGAACCGGCGGCCCGCGCGCGTTGCAAAGCTTGGGGTAGACCGTCGGTTTGCGCCGAGGCGGTAAGAAACTCCCCGCCGATCAGGGACATGATAATGACGAGAGCGATGACTGCCGGCGCGACTCTGGCGAGCCGTGGATGTTTCATGGTCTTAACCTCCAACACAGGCAGAAAGCGGTTCCACTAAATCACCAGAGTGGAAAGCACAGGCAACGTCAGTGATTCGTCAGCAAATCGCGGGCATGGGCTGAGGTTTGTTGACGATAGGCTGATTCCCGCTTATAATCTGTGCCGGCACGAGACTGCCTTGTTGCAACCAAACATCCATGTCGTAGGACGATAGCGAGTCACTGCTGGTGTCCGATGCCACGACTTCGATTGATCTTGCTTGGCGCCTTCCATGCTGCGCTTGACGGCCGGCCAATAACCAGGTTCGGTTCAGCTAAAACCCAGGGGTTGTTAGCTTACCTGGCCCTGGCTGTGGACCACCCGCACTCGCGGGCCGTGCTGGCGACCTTGTTCTGGCCCGAAGAGGGTGACTCAGCCGCATCGCACAACCTGCGCCAGACGATCTATGACCTCCGTCGCCTTCTCGATTCCACCGATCCCCGGGAGGGCGGGCGCCAACCTTATCTGTTAGTAACCCGCCAGACAATCCAGTTCAACCCGGCCAGCGACTACGATCTCGATGTGGCCCGCTTTCTCGACATGCTACAAAGCGATCGCCAGGAAGAGGCGGCCGCGCTCTATCGCGGCGATCTGCTGGCCGGGATGATCGTAGACGGCACCCCTTTCGAGGAATGGCAGCATTACCGGCGCGAGCAGTTGCACCGCCAGGCGATGAACCTCCTGGGTCAACTGGCGGAGCGCTATCTGCACCAGCAGCTATTCGACAAGGCGCAGCGCCATGCACAGCGCCAACTGGAGCTGGAACCCTGGAGTGAGCCAGCCCACCGGCAGCTCATGCGGGCCTTATGGCTGGCCGGCGAGCGCAGTGCAGCCCTGGCTCAGTTCCAGGTGTGCCGCCAGATCCTCGCCGCCGGAGCTTGGGTGGAACCGCAAGCGGAAACCCTGTGGCTGGCGCAGCAAATCCGCCAAGAGCATCTACTCCCTCGGCCCTGCCAGCCCCCCGGAAACAAAGCCGACTCTCAACATAATCTCCCGGCGCCGCTGACCTCGATCGTGGGCCGGGAAGCCGAACTAAGGCACGTTAAGGAGCTGCTGGCTCACGATGACTGCCGCCTGCTCACCATCACCGGCCTGGGTGGAATCGGCAAGACCCGATTGGCCCTGGCTGCAGCGCATGCACAGCTCAACGCCGGCTGGCACGAAGTCCACTTCATCGCACTGTCGCCCTTGGCGGTCATAACCTCGTCTGAAACGCTGGCGCACAACATGATCCAGGCGCTGGCAAAGGTCAAGCCTACCCTGCATCCCCAAGGCGAGACGGCCAGCTTAACCCTGTCGCACTTGTGGCACAACCGCAAGGTGCTGCTTGTGCTGGACAACTGCGAGGTGATCGTCTCCGGCGCCGAATGGTTGGCAAACCTGCTCATGGCCGCGCCCGGACTCAAGATCCTGGCCGTTTCCCGCCACCGTCTCAATCTGCAAGCCGAATGGGCAATCCCGCTGAACCCTCTCTCCTTAATCCCAGAAGCCAATGCAGCGCTACCCTTAAGCCCGGGCGCGCAGTTATTCGTACAAAAGGCGCGCCAGGCCCGCCCCCAATTTCAAGTCACCGGGCACAACCTGCCCTGGATCAACCAAATCTGCCAGCTTCTCGACGGTCTCCCCTTGGGGCTGGAGCTGGCGGCGGCCCGTGTTCGTCTCTACACCACCCGCCAGATCGCCGGCCAACTGACTGCCAGCGCCTCGGCGTTATCAGCCGACGAACTGGACCGGCCCGACCGGCACCGCAGCCTGACGGCCGTCTTTGAAAGCTCGTTGGCGCTCTTGACGCCGGAGGAATGGCAGCTCTTTTGCCGGCTGGCCGTGTTCAATAGCGGCTTCTCCATAGAAGCTGCGCAGGCCATCGCCGGGACAGTGCCAGCGACCATCTTTCGCCTGCTGGATCGTTCACTGCTGCGTTTTGACCCAGCGAGCCAGCGTTTCCTTCGCCATCCACTGGTCTATGCCTACGCGCTTGAAAAGCTGCGCGAGTCTCCAGAGGAGGAACACGCTGCACGTGCGCACCATGCGGCTTTTTTGCTGCCTTCCTGGACCAAAGGCGTCAGGCGCTGCGTGGCTTCGAACAGGCCACGGCCCTACGCGAGATCGAGGCCGACCTGGAAAACATCCTTGCTGCTTGGCACTGGCTCGTCGAACAACAGCAGCTCGAACTGCTGGCACTGATCAGTGATCCGCTGCACGACTATCACGTGACCAGAGGCTTGCACCAGCGGGGTGAGCAGCTCTTCGGGCAGGCGGCTGAGGCGATTCGAGGAGCAGGCAGGCCCCAGCAACTCCCGAACCAGCGATACAGGCTATCGCATGCACCTTGCTGGCCAAAAAGATCTATTACCTGCACGCCCGTGGGCAATTTGCCGAGGTTTTGGAGATTGGCCAACAGATCGAGCATCTGGGCGCAGCATGCCCTCGCGCGGCTGTAGCCATGGTCAATCGCTGGTGGGGAAGCGCGCTCAACCGCCTGGGCCGCCCAGAGCAGGCGCGCCCCAGGCTGGAGTATGCCTTGGCCTTGAGCGAGCAAATCGGCGATGTGTATGGCCAGGTCGAGGCCTTGCGCGGCCTGGTTCACTTTTGGATGGGACTTGGCGAATACGAGCAGGCCGGGCGCCTTCTGGATCAGGCATGGGCGCTGCGAGCGCAGGTCAAGGCCAGGGACGAGTGGTTAATGTTGCGCCTGTACGGCTACCTGGCCTCGGCCAAACGTGATTACGGTCGGGCGCGAGACTACTACACGCAAGCCCTGGCCTGCACGCAGCGCATCGGGGACAGCTTCGCCCAATCTCTTATCGAAGAGCGCCTGGGTGAAGCCTATCTGGAGATGGGCGAGCTGGATACCGCGCGTCATTTCCTGGAGCAGTCATTAGTTGGCTTCCGCAACGCAGGCGCCGGCGAGTACGAAGCGCTCTCCCTCTTTCACCTGGGAAGGACGTTGACACTCACTGGTCAGAAAGAGCTGGCCAGCCAGATGTTCGGTGAGGGGCTTGGCCTGGCGCAGCATTTGGGTAATCATCAACAGGCCGAGGAGATTCAAGCAGCGCTGCGCAGTCTCACGGCCAGGGATTCAATCACGAGCATGCGTCAGAATCATGGTCTGTTTCAAGTTTCGCGATAGCCGAAAGAAGACCTGTCATGGAAACCGGCGCATCTGATCCTAACCTACCGGCGCAGCGCTTGCCAACAGAGATGGAGGACGTTGAACGCGCCGGCGACGAGATGGACGCGGGGCTGGCCGACGACGCGCCCGCGCGGGCTCAATATCATCTACAGCGATCTCTACATGCACCAGTACGGTCGCTACCCTGCGCCCAGGCAGCCGCACCACACGCCTGGCGCCCTCACAATCGCTCTGACCCCGGACTCCCGAACTTGTTCGGGGAAAGACGATGTAACCGTATGAACCACGGAACACACAGAATACACGGAAGGGAAATCGGAGTATGGCTTTCCGTGTAGTTCGTGTATTCCGTGGTAAAGCATCCCGAACAAGTTCGGGAGTCCAGCCGATCCGGGAATCCGAGTAAGGAGGATCTCATGCTGCGTAGCCGTTGGTTGTTGAGCCTTGCCCTTCTGTTTTTGCTGCTCCTGCTGGCCGTGGCCGCCTTGGCGGCAACGCCGACCCCGCGCTGGCCGAATCGAGCGCGCGCCGACGCGCCGGCCCCATGGCTGACGTCCTGCCCCCAGGGCCGACCGCTATCCGGGCCGGTTCCGCCGCCAACACCGCCGCCCTTCTACTGGATGGAACCCGGCGCGCCCAAGACCCACCCGCCGCCGCCACCGCCCAACCTGCCCGACCTCAGCGTGCAGTGGATCGAGCGCACCCCGCGCTACCAGCGCTTTTGCCTGGACTACAGCAGCGGCCTGCCCGACCTGTGCGCGGGCACGCAGGGGCTGCGCCGCTTTCCCCTGCCCGGCGAAATCGTCACCTTCAGCGCAGCCATTGCCAACCAGGGCACGCTCACCAGCCCCGCCGCCAGCGCCGTTTGGGCCATCCTGCCCGCCGCCGCGGCTCCCGGAGTTCCGAACTCGTTCGCGGCCGCGCCTGGCCGGCCGCACATCACCCTGGCGACGCTGCCGCCGCTGGCGCCCGGCGTCACCACGACGCTCACCCTCACCTGGCCCTGGCAGACCGACCGCTTCACCGTCACCCTGACGCTCGATCCGGCCATTACCTTCAGCGAAATCACGCGCAACAACAACCAACGCAGCGACGCCACCGATGCACTCTACATGGATGTCCTGGTGCATCCGCTGATCGTGCAGGCCTTTGCCACCCGCACCAACCTGGTCGGCTCCTGGAGCTTCGACGACTGGATTCAGGCGCAGTTCGACCGCATGAACGTCAACCTGGCGGCCGCGACCTATGCGGCCGCGCCCAGCGGCGTCCTCGACCGCGTGCGCATTGATGTCATCACCGCCACCGAGGAGGTGGGCGGCGACCTGGTGAGCGGCAGCGTCTGGTTCGACGGCCGCTGGACCTTCCGCGTGGAGCCGAACGATCCTGACACGCCGGAGGATGAGTCGCTGCTCTCGGCCGAGAACTATGCGCAGACCTTCGCCGGCGCGATTGACTGGGGCCTGATCCACGAGCTAACCCACCAACTGGGCATCATTGACGAGTACAACCTGAACGTCGCGGGCAGTTACCAGAACCAGGTGACCGACAGCGACGGCCGGCCGCTGCTGCTCGGCTTCGACTGGCCGCGGCCGGGGCTGATGGGCGGCGGCGATGTCGGCTCGCACACGCCCTGGCGCGATTACGGCGACCACACGGCGCTGGCGCTCAACCGCAACCAGGGCCAACGCCGCGGTTATTTTGGCGAGTATCTGTTCGATGTGCCGGCCAGCAACAGTCTGGCTGTGCTCGACAACCGCGGTCAGCCGCTGCCCGGCGCGGCCGTGGCAATCTTCCAGACCGCCGGCGGCGTCGTGCAGAGCGTGCCCATCGCCAGCGGCGTGACCGGCGCGGATGGCCGCGTGGCCCTGCCCAACCGCAGCCTGCCGCTCGGCGGCATCACCACCGCCACCGGCCATACGCTGGCGCCCAATCCCTTCGGTCAGATTGACGTCGTCGGCTTCGGTGCGCAGCTCCTGGTGCAGGTCAGTCAGGCCGGGCAACCGCCGTTCTACGCCTGGTGGTCGCTGACCGATTTCAACCTGGCCTACTGGCAAACCGGCGCCGGCGCGTACGAACGGGAGTTGAACACGCACCTGCCCGCGGCCGGCGCGCCTGCGGCGCCGCCGGCGCTCGACGGCCGCGTGGATGGCGCCACCGTCAGCCTGAATTGGACGCCCAGCCCGTCGGCGGGCATCAGCGCCTATCGCATCTACCGCGGGCAGGAACCGACCTTCTACCCCCTGACCGTCATCGCCACCACCAGCAGCCTCAGCCTGGTGGACACCTCGCACCGCACGGCCCGCTACGCGGTGACGGCCGTGGACAGCCAGGGCCGCGAGAGCGGCTTCAGCCCCATCTTCCGCGCGCCGCGCACCATTTTGCCGGCCGCGGTCACGGTCAACCCAACCAGCGGCGAGCGGGCCATCCTGGATGGTCACGACGGCGCCTTGCTCACGCAGTGGGCGGATGACCGCTGGGTGGGGAGGCAGGGCACGGTACATCTGGGCCTGGCCGGCAGTCGCGCCCTGGTGCGCAGCGCGGACGGGCAACTGCTGGCCGCGGTGACCGGCGAAAACCGCATCAAGGTGCTGGACAGCCAGCGCCAACTGGTCAACTGGTTTGGGCAGGAAGGCTTCGTCAGCGGCCCGCTGTATGGCCCGTCAGGCGTGGCGCTGGCGAGTGCGCCGTTCACCATCACCGGGCGACCGGCGGCCGATGGGCAGACGCTGGGCCTGGCGCCGTTCGACAACAGCCTCAAGCTGAGCGGCAGCCTGCCGGTGACCGCCACCGGCGTCAGTTTCACGCCCGGCCGTTTCGATGGCGCGGTGCTGGTGGACGGCAACGATCAACTGGCCTACGCGGCGTCCGGCCATTTCGATCCGAACCAGGGCAGCGTGCAACTGTGGGTCAGGCCCGACTGGCCCGGCGCAGACAACCAGGAGCACGCCCTGTTCGAGGCGTTGCAGGCCGGCGGCGATGGCTATCGCCTGCGCCTGGCCAAGGCCGACTGGAACTGGCTCTACGCCTGGTTTACGGACGGCAGCCTGGGGCAGCACGATTTTGCCCTGTACGCGGACGTGTCCGATTGGCAGCCGGGCGTCTGGCATCACCTGGCGCTGGCCTGGCAACCCGCGCCGCCGGACCCGCTCTACCGCCGCTTCACCTTCTGGGTAGATGGCCGCCTGCTGGATTCGCACGTACAGCGCGTCCCCATGGCCGGCATGCCCACCTGGCTCAGCGTGGGCGCGGGCGTGGATGGCCGCGATCAGGCCGACGCCAGCCTGGATGAGCTGTTCATCAGCGGTGTGGCGCGCGTGGGCAACAGTCAACAGACGCGGCTGCTGGTCAGTCAAAGCAGCGTGCACCGCGTGGATGTGTTGGATTGGATGGGCAACACGCTGAGTCAATTCGGCGGCGCGGGCAGCGGCGCAGGGCAGTTCAACAACCCGCAGGCGCTGCTCTCCATCGGCGGGGTCGGCGGGGCCGGCGGGGCCGGCGGGGCTGGGCAAACGATCCTGGTAGCCGACAGCGGCAACGGACGCATCGAGGCGCTGCACGCTGACGGCGTCAACCTGACCTGGCAGGCGCACTGGGCCACGGGGCTGAATCGGCCGCAGGGGCTGGCGCGGCTGCCCGGCGACGCGGTCGCGGCCAGCGATGTGGGCGACAGCCAGATCAAGCTGCTCACGCCGGCCGGCGCGCTGCTGCGCAGTTGGAGCGAGCCGAACGATGGACATACCGGCAGCTTCTGGAGCCCGCTGGGACTGACCCTCCTGCCCAGCGGCGATCTGCTGGTGGCGGACACCTATAACGGCCGCGTCGTGCGCATCATCGGCGCGGTGACCCTGTGCTATGATTTCAACAGCAGTGGCCTGGTGGATGTCAACGACATTCAGGCCGTGGCACAGCGCTGGTACGACCCGGGGCTGTACGATGCGCGCTACGACGTGATTCCCGACGGCGTGATTGATGTGGTGGATGTGATGACCGTGGCCGCGGCGTGGAACCTGGGGTGTGCGTAGGAGCAGTTACAACGCGGGGGCGCAAAGATGTTTTCAGGCAGGATTGTGCCCTCACCTGCGCCGGGAAAGCCCTCGGTCAGCCGTTCGTACTGCGCAAAAAGGCCGCACATTCTTCTGGCAGGGCCGCGTTGATGCGCATGCCAGAGCCGATCTCGAAACCGGCCGTGGTGTTCAGCCGCGGCACGACGGTGAGATACCAGTGCGTGTAGTCGCGACCCGGTTCATGCACCGGTGCGGAGCGCACCATGAAATTATAGTCCGGATCGCGCAATCCCACATACAATTTGCCGGTGATCAGGCGCAGCAGCGCGGCCATCGCCTCGATCTCTTCGGGCGGCACGTTGTTGAACGAATGGCGGTGGCGCTTGGGCAGCAGCCAGACGTGAAAGGGGGTTGACGCGGCATAGGGTACCAGGGCGACATGGTGGGCGTTTTCGGCAATGATCCGCGTGCCCGCTTTCAACTCCTCGGCCAGAATGTAACAATGAACGCAGTGACCGGTATCATCGAAATATCGCCGCGCCTCTTCCATGCGCGCGCGGGTGTTTTGCGGCACGATGGGCAGGCCGATGATCTGGGCATGGGGATGGGCAATCGAGGCGCCGGCGCCAGGCCCGTGGTTCTTGAAAATCAGGACATGCTCGATGCGGCTATCGTGGGCCATCTCGCGCGCACGCTTTTGCAGGGTGAGCAGTGTCCAGGCCACCTCGGCATCCTTTTGCAGCGCGGACGTGGTGTTGTGCAGCCGTGATTCGACCACCACCTCGTGATAGCCCACGGCGTGGATGCTGCGCTCCACGCCCTGGGAGTGGCGATGCGGGTCACCTTCCCGTTCCACGGCCGGGTAACGGTTGTTGAGCACCCGCAGTTGCCACGGGCCGGTGGTGGGCACGCGCAGCACTTCGAATTCAGGCCCTTCTTCATTGCCAGGGCAAAAAGGGCAATGCGCATCGAGGACCGGTTGGTGCGCGGTCACAGGGCGCGAATTGGTGATGAACTGCTCCGGGCGCTTGGCGCGCTCGCTGGCAATGATCACCCATTCTTTCGTCGCGATGTTCTGACGGATCTCCGGCATAGTGACCGTGCCCCTTACACTGCGTCAATCGTACTTTTCGGTACTGAAGCGAAACAGGCGTATCGGTTCGTCTGCACCGATTGTCGCTTTGCGCCGCGCCAGCGCCACCTGCAACGCCGGCGTCTCGATGCCCTCGATGTTTGGCAGCAGCAGGCCGCGGCGACCGTCGCGTTGGCGTACCACAATCACACCGAATCGGGCTGGGTCCAGGTCGCTCAAGGAATCTACCGGCTCTGGCTCGCCCAGCACCGAGACTTCGATGCGCAGAGAGGGTACTTCATCTGGCGTCACCGGCCGAAAGCGTGGATCGCGCGTGGCCGCCGCCACACTGCCGGCCACCACTTCTGCCGCCAGTGACGCGGTGACGGGGACAACCGATCCAATACAGCCGCGCAGCGCGCCGTCGGCCGTCCACAGGGTGACAAACACGGCGGCCGGTGTGGGGAACTGCTGTACCACGTCGGCCGGCGCGCTGAAAGGGCGGTGATGAACGATCGTTTCCTGCAGCGTTTGCCGCGCCAGTTCAACCAGCGGGTGAGACATGACGCCTCCCTTCGGCTCAGGCCTGCCTATTCTTCCAGCAAGCGGCGCGCGATCACCAGGCGTTGAATCTCACTGGTGCCCTCGCCGATTTCCATGAGGCGGTTATCCCGGTAGATGCGCTCCACCGGGTACTCTCGTGAATAGCCGTAGCCGCCATGAATCTGAATGGCGCGGTAGCAGACACGCTCGGCCATTTCCGTGGCAAACAGCTTGGCCTGCGCCGCTTCTTTGGTATACGGCCTTCCCAGGTCTTTGAGCCACGCCGCCTTGAAGACGAGCAGACGCGCGGCCTGAATGTCGGTGTCGCTGTCGGCCAGCATCCACTGCACTGCCTGGTGATTGGCGATGGCGGTGCCGAACGCGGCGCGCGACTTGGCGTAGGCGAGGGCGGCGTCCAGTGCGGCCTGCGCCAGGCCCACGCTCAGCGCGGCGATGCCGATGCGCCCGCCGTCGAGCACCTCCAGCGTTTGATGCAGGCCGCGACCCTCCTCGCCGAGCAGGTTTTCTGCCGGCACGCGCACGTTGTCAATCGCCACCGCGTAGGTGTGAGAGCCGTGCAGCCCCATCTTCTCTTCGGGTTTGCCCGGTTGAAAACCTGGCGTGCTCGTCGGCACGATGACGTGACTCAGGCTGCGACTGCCGCCGCGCTTGTCGGTGCGCACCAGCAGCAGCGCCGTGGTGGCCTCGCCGGCGTTCGTGAGCCACATCTTGCTGCCGTTGATGACCCATTCGCTGCCCACAAGCTCGGCAAAGGTGCGCACGCCCCCCTGTAAATCCGATCCGGCGCCCGGCTCGGTCAAACCGAGGCAGCCGATGTGCTGCCCCCGGGCCAGCGGGACGAGGTAGGTCCGCTTTTGGGCGTGGGTGCCAAAGCGGTTGAGTGGGCCGCAGCACAGTCCCAGGTGCGCGGCCACAATGAGCGCCGTGGAACCACAGCCCCGGCCCAATTCTTCGATCAGAATCGCCGCGCTGATTTGATCAGCGCCGGCGCCGCCATACTCCTCCGGGATGTTCAAACCCAGGAGGCCCAGCGGCGCCATCTTTTTCAGGGTGTCCCATGGGTATTCACCCGTCTCGTCCACATGCCGCGCGCGCGGGGCAACTTCCCGATCTACGAAATCGCGCACCATCGCGTGTAAAGCTTTGTGCTCATCATCGAGTTCGAACAACATTGTCTTGTCTCCTTGCGCTGTAGCGCAAACGGGTGACGTTTTCGCCAACAGGCGTATTCTCTGTACCGTGTATCCCCATTCTACCACCGCTCGTTTATCCGGGTCAAGCAGCGGCCGGGGCGCATATCAGGGTGGAGGGCCGCGCCCTGACCCCGATCAGACGCGACCACCGGTGACCGCGAAGATGAGCAGCGACGTCGCGACGCCAATGGTGAGACCGATGACGACATCGAGCAGGTAGTGAACACTCAGGGCCACGCGGCTCCAGGCGGTCCACAATGACACACCGATGAACACCCAGGCGTAACCGGGAAAGAGGATGGCGCCCCAGGTCGCGACGGCGCCCATGCGTGTGGCGTGGCCGGATGGGAAGCTGTGACGGTCATATTTGACCGAATAGAAGCCGTGCTGTTCCTGTGGGCGCTGGCGTCGCAGGATGAACTTGCTGGAGGTGGTGAGGCTGCCGCCAACCGCCATGCTGATGATCCACAGCAGCACACCGCGGCGCAGAGGGTCATCGCCCAGCCACAGGCCCAGCGCGGCCAATGTGAACCAAAGGTAGCCGTCCCCCAGGTGTGCGCCCAGCCAGGCCAGGCCGTAGCGCGCATCCCCGTGACGCGTCACCACGAGACGCGCACTGCGCGCACGATCCCAGGCTCCGATCCGGCTGCGCCAGGTGCGGCGGTCCGTTTGTTGGGACGGGAGCGGAAGATGCGGCGGCTGTTCGCTCACGATACTGCTTGCTGACCCCCTATTGGCGCCGACTGGGGCGGAGCTGTGCGTCTCCCTGGTCTTCGGTCCATTTTCTAGCCCATTCTCTGGCGCACGATGTCGTACTGGAACGGTTTGTCCACGTCCATACCGATGGCCGCGTAGGGCGCCACTACCGCGCACGGACCTGGAAAATACGGGTTGCCACTCGTTCGGCGTCGGGCAGGCTCAGGCGACCCACCGCCAGTTTGAGCAGGGTGCCGACGCCCATCAGGAGCGCCTGCCGCCAGGCGCTCTTGCGCCGATCGAGCGCGGCGCGCACCAGGCTCTCGCTGCGATGGGCTGCGGCCAAGCGCACCATGAACAGATCGCCGCCGCAGTGAGGCCCCTCGCGGAAGCGAATGTAACTGCGTTTAGAAGTTGGAAAAGCGGTTTCCATGACCGCCTTGGGCACAACCGAGTAATAGACGTCATGTTCGGATTGCCGGCAGGTCGCCACAAACCATTCGACCATGTCCGACGTCAGCAGGGGAATGTCGCCCGATGCGACGAGGGTCATAATGGCATCGGGATGCTGACGCAGCACCGTATCGAGACCGGCATAGACGTTATCGAGCAAGCCCGGTTGATTACGAACGAACGTCACCGGCGTGCCCAAGTCCACCCCTTCTTCAGGGGCAATGCCCATGACGATGATATCGCGAATGGAAGGGGCTGCGCGCAGGGCATGTACGACGTGCCATACCATCGGCTTGCCCGCCAGCGGCGCCAGCGCCTTGCGCGGCGAGCCGGTGTACTCGGCCAGCAAATCCGGTTTCCCTTCCGAGTATCCCGCTGTGACGATGACATCAATTGGCTCCATAATCTCTCCTCGTCTCTCCTTCTGAGTGGCGTTCGCAGCCCGTTCGATCCAGGCGCTGTGCAGATTCGCCTGCTGGATTATACGAACGAACGATCAAGATGGCAAAGCCGCAGGGGAGCATTTCAGTCCTGGGGCACAGCAGCCCTTCAACTTGTCAAAGTCATCCCTTCGAAGCCATGCCTGTTTAACTTGACACCAGCCGCGGCCATGCGCTACAATTTCCACGGTTCCCCATCACCCATCAGCTCTGCACGGAATGAGACCGATGCCGCTTGACCTTGAGAGCCTGAGTACACAAATAGAGCAGATGACCCAAAACCTGAGCCTGGACGCCTCTAGCGACCGCCTGGCCGCGGCGCGTGAGCAGTTCCTGACCCGGGACGCGGCCTATCTGCGCGGCCGGCTGGACGATCCCCAGGCGCACCCGGCCTGGCTGGTAGGCTATCCCCTGGAGCCGCTGACCAATCGCTACCCCCTGCCCCCGCACAGCGATAACTTCTGCGTGGTCGCGTCCGACGGCTCGGCCATCTACCCCGACCGCCACAGCCCCGTGCGCTACTACGTCATCAATTCCGGCTATGCCATTCTGACCTACGGCAGCCAGCCCGATGCGGAGCTGGGCAGCCAGTGCAAGCTGTTCTACGAGGACGAGGATGTCTTCATCTCCCCCAAATACCAGACTCTGCCCATTGATGGCGCGCTGGTCGCGGTGAAGATGGCGGTCTCTGAGATGGAAACCCTGGTGCAGGCCACAGAGGCGATCTCCGAGCCGGAGGCGCTGGCGCTGCGCGATGGCACCTTGATCGTCTGGGGATTGGACAGCCCCAGCCTGAGCGAGGAGGTGCGCACCCGCTTCTTAGGCCCCTATCTCGACGCCCTGGAGACGCTGCGCCAGCGCCGCGTGCCGGTTGCCAGCTACATCAGCTTTCCGGGCAGCGACGAAGTGATCAACGCGCTGCGCGTCGGCCTGTGCCCGGACGAGCATGTCGTCTGCTCGCGCTGCGTCACCCTGCGCGACAGCGGGCTGAACGCCTGCGCCCCCATCGTGCCGCTTGAAGATCGGCGCTTGCTCGATTCCATGCTGGAGGACGGTCAACGCACCGGCCTGTGGCTGAGCCGCCAGCCGGTCGTGCGCAAGTTCTATCCCCACCCGGCCCAGCAGATTCTGTTCTTCTACGTCAACGTGGGCGGCGAAATTGGCCGCGTCGAAGTCCCGCAGTGGGTGGCAGACGATGCCGGCCTGCTCGACCGGGTTCATGCGCTGGTGGTGGACCAGTGTCGCCGGGGGCGCGGCTTCCCCCCCGCCCTGGTCGAGGCGCACGAACAGGCCGTCATCGCCATGGGCGACCGCCAATTGGTCGAACAACTGCTGGAAGCCGCCCTGGCCCAGCAGCAGATTTACGTTGCCCGCTCGCTGAAGGACCGCAGCAAGCGCGAGCGTAGCATCTAGGAACACAAAGGAAACTGTTCAGCAAAACGATGGAGAGCGCATGACGGATCGTTGCGGCGAGATCATCGCCACCAATACCAGCAGCTTCGTGGCCGAAAGCTACACCTTGCACCAGCCGCCGCCCTTGGGCAGCCTGGTCTACGTGCAGCCCACAGCCGGCCAGCCCATCTACGCCGTGGTCAGCTTTGGCAACACCGGCGGGTTGGACCCTGGGCGCCGGGTCGTGCGCCGCAGCACTGAAGATACGTTCGACAGCGCCATTTACCAGCAGCACCCGCAGCTCTCCAAGACGCTGCGCACCGAGTTCAGCGCGCTCCTGGTCGGCTATCGGGACGCCCTGGGCCGGCTGCGCCGTCATCTGCCCAGCCAGCCGCCGCCGCTGCACTACTCTGTGCTGCCCTGCGACCTGCCGACGCTCACCGCGTTCAGCGAACAGATGACCTACTTCCGATTGCTGCTGGCCGCGCAGGGCGAGCTGCCAACCGAACAGCTCCTGGCCGCGCACATTCGCCAGACGTACACCCTGCGCGGGAACGACTTGCCCTGGCTGGCCCGCGCCGCGCGCGAGGTCTCCACACTGCTGCAGGCCGAGTCCGCCCGCCTCCTGACCGTGCTGTACGACATCGAACCGTGAGAGCGCCCACCACATGCTGACCGCCCAACAACTGATCGAACTGCTCGACCTGAAGCCTCTGCCCATCGAAGGTGGATTTTTTCGACGGACCTTCACCGCCTCAGACGCTGCTGTGCAGAAGGCCGCGCCGGCGCGCGATCGCGGGCCGCGTGCGCTGGCAAGCGTCATCTACTTCCTGCTGTATGACGACCACTTCTCGGCCCTGCATCGCCTGCTGACCGATGAGGTCTATCATTTCTACCTGGGCGATCCAGTCGAGCTCCTGCTGCTGCATCCCGACGGCGACAGCCAGGTGGTCATCCTGGGGCATGATCTGGAGGCCGGCCAGCACGTGCAGTTTGTGGCGCCGGCCGGCGCCTGGCAAGGTTCACGGGTGCGCCCGGGCGGTCGCCTGGCGCTGCTGGGCACCACCATGACCCCGGCCTATGAGCAGGATGAATTCGAACTGGGCGCACGCGCCGCGCTGTTGGCCGATTATCCTGAGCAGGCCGCGCTCATCGCCGCACTGACGGCCGCCTGATTTCAGGCCAGTCAAGGGAGATCGCATGGACATTCCTCATCCTTCCGCACTGTTCGACCTGACCGGCCGGGTGGCGCTCATCACCGGCAGCGGCAGCGGCCTGGGACAGGGCCTGGCGATCCGTTTTTCCCAGGCCAGCGCCAAAGTCATCGTTCATTTCAATGCCAGCCGCGCCGGCAGCCAGGCGGTAGTCGAACGCATCGAGGCCCTGGGCGGCGAGGCACTGGCCCTGGCGGCCGACCTGACCCAACCGGACGAGGTGACTCGCCTGGTGACGCAGGCCGTCGCGCACTTTGGCCGCGTGGATATGCTCATCAACAACGCTGGCCTTTACCCTCTCGCCGGCCTGCTCACGATGGCGGCCGCGGAATGGGACGCGGTCATCGCCGCCAACCTGCGCAGCACCTTCCTGTGTACGCAGGCAGTCGCCCGCCAGATGATCGCCCAGGGCAGCGGCGGCGCCATCGTCAACATCACCTCCATCGAGGCGGAGAACCCGGCGCCCCATCACAGCCACTACAGCGCGGCCAAAGCCGGCGTTTTCATGCTCACCCGTTCAGCCGCGGCGGAGCTGGGGCGTCACGGCATTCGCGTCAACGCGGTGGCCCCGGGCCTGATCTGGCGCGAGGGCCTGGAGCACGACTGGCCGGACGGCGTCAACCGCTACCTGGCCGCGGCGCCGCTCGGCCGTCTGGGCATGCCGGAGGACGTGGCCGACGCCTGCCTTTTCCTCGCCTCGCCCGCGGCCCGTTGGATCACCGGCGCCAGCCTCACCGTTGACGGCGGCGTCCTCACCCACCAGGTCTACTGATCTCCGATCTCCGATCTCCGATCTCCGATCTCAGGTCTCCGATCTCCGATCTCCGATCTCAGGTCTCCGATCTCCGATCTCCGATCTCCGGTCTCCGATCTCCTCCGATCTCCGATCTCAGGAGTCACCCACCATGCAGCGCATCTCCGTCGTAGGCACTTCCGGTTCGGGCAAGACCACCCTGGCGCGCGACCTGGCGCAGCGCATGGGCGTGGCGCACATCGAGCTGGATGCCCTGCACTGGGAGCCAGACTGGCAGGAGGCCTCGCCGGAGGTCTTCCGGGCGCGGGTGGCCGCGGCAGTGGCAGCCGAGACCTGGGCCGCGGACGGCAACTACAGCGCGGTGCGCGATCTGGTGTGGGCGCGCGCCGACACGGTGGTGTGGCTGGACTTCACGCTCGGCATCATTCTCTGGCGCTTGCTGGGACGCACGCTGCGCCGCGTCCTCTGCCGTGAGAAACTGTGGAGTGGCAACCGCGAAACATTGGCCGCCCAACTCAGCCGTGATTCGATCATCCTGTGGGCCTTGCGCACCTACAAACGCCGGCGCGCGAATACCCGCAGCTCTTCTTGCAGCCAGCCTACCGCCATCTGCACGTGATTCACCTGCGCACACCGGCCGCAGTCAGGGCATGGCTGGATGAATGGAAGGCGGAATGCTGAATAAGAAAAGCCTCTCTATGCCCGCACCTACCACTGCGACTGATCTTGTCGCCAGTTTCCGCATGAATCAAGCCATTGACCATCCCAGCCGCTTGTGCTACAATTCGTTCGACTTAGGAATGAGAATTAAATAAGTGTCACTTTGGTGCTGTCTGTATGCTCAGAATTTGCTCGGAACTGGACAGTTAAAAAATTCTCATTCCTTAGACGAAAGGTTAGCTGTTTCCGAAATCGAGGTTCGAGCATGGTGACAGTAGCGATTAGAGATAGGTACGTCGAGGCCCTGAAGCCTTTTGGCAGCCTGGAAGATGCGGTCAACCTGGCCTTACAGCGTTATGCAATTGAGCAGGTCACAGCCAAAATAGCCGACCTAAGGCGCAGAGATGCCGTGTATCAGGAGAAGTACGGTATGCGTTATCCGGCCTTTGTCAAGCATGTCGGTCAAGATGAAGCCTTTGTGAAGATGATCGAGAGTACGATTTCCAAGACCTGGGAGATTGATCTGGCTGACTGGGAATTCTGCCATCAAGGAATGCAAGATTGGACGCGTGGATTGTCTGATGATTCAAGTTCTTTTCATCTGCCTGGGTAATATCTGCCGCTCGCCGATGGCCGAAGCGGTATTTCGTCACCTGGTGACGCAGGCCGGGCTGCAGGATAGGATCGAGATTCTGTCTGCCGGCGCCAGTCAATGGCATGTGGGTGAACCGGCGCACCGCGGCACGCTGGCTGTGCTACGCCAGGCTGACATTGCTCACCAGGGCCGCGCTCGCCAGGTGACGCCGGCCGATCTGCGCGCCGCCGATTACATTGTCACTATGGATCAGGACAACATTTATGATCTGCAGCGCCTGGACCTGCGCGGTGATCTGGATGGCAAGACGCATCGGCTGATGGAGTTTGCCCCGGCCAACTTTCCTCGTGATATCCCCGATCCCTATTACGATAACAACTTCGATTACACCTACAAGCTGGTGGTCGCCGGCTGCCGTGGGCTGCTGGCCTTCCTGCAGGAAAGAGGAATGGGGTTACCATGACTCAACACGAACGACTGGGGATTATCACTGACGGGGCCTTCAATGCGACGCTGACCGCGCGGCTGGAGGCCGGGGTGTCCACCGAAGGGCTGAGCATTGGCAGCTTCGTGATTGTGGAGGGCGAGGATCATCTCTACTTCAGCACGATCAGCGACTTGCAGCTGCGCGTAACCGATCCTGGCCTGCTGAGCGTGCCGCCCGGCGCCGCGTCCACCTTCGTCCGCGCCGCGCTGGCCGGCATCAGCACCTATGCGGTGGTGCAGGTCAAGCCGATGCTGATGATCAAGAAGCCGTCGGCCGATCCCCTGGCCTTTGTGGACCAGACGGCGCGGCCGGAGCCGGTGCGCACCATCCCCATGCATTTCGCCATCCTGCGCCACGCCAGCGAGGGTGATTTCGAGCTGGTCTTTGGCCGCGAGGGCGGCAAGTTCTTCGCCATGGGCACGCCGCTGGTCGGCGCCGATTTGCCCATCAGCCTTGACCTGGAGCGCCTGATGGAACGCTCCAACGGCGTCTTCGGCCAGTCAGGCACGGGCAAGTCGTTCCTCGCGCGCCTGCTCCTGTGCGGCATCGTCCAGCGCAAGGTGGGCGTCAACCTCATCTTTGACATGCACGATGAGTACGCGTTCGGCGTCACCTCCGAAGACAAGGTCATGGTCAAGGGTCTCAAGGACCTGTTCGGCACCCGTGTGCAGGTCTGGTCGTTGAGCGAACAGGCCGGCCGCCGCGCCGGCCGGCGGGTGGATGCCATTTTCAAGATCGGTCTCAACCAGATCGAGGCCGATGACATCCTTCTGCTGCGCGAGGAGTTGGACCTCAACGAGACGGCTGAGACCACGATTGCCCTCCTGGAAAGGGATTTTCACGGCGCATGGCTTGCCCGCCTGCTCGGCATGACACCGGCGGAGATGGAAGATTGGGCGAAGGGCGCCAACGCCAGCTCCAGCGCCCTGGCCGCGCTGCAGCGCAAGCTCTACCTGGTGGAGCGCCGTCCGTTCGTGGTGCCGCAGGCCGACACCAAGGCCATTGATGAGATTGTGGCCCTTCTCGACCGGGGCATCCATGTCATCCTGCACTTTGGCAGCGAATCGCGCACGCTCGACCATATGCTGGTCGCCAACATTGTGACGCGCCGGGTGCGCGAGCTGTATGTGCAGAAAATGGAGAAATTCGTCGAATCGCGCAACGAAGCCGATGCTCCCAAACCGTTGATGATTACCCTGGAAGAGGCGCACAAGTTCCTCAACCCGCGTGCGGCCCGCCAGACCATCTTCGGCACCATCGCGCGCGAACTGCGCAAGTTCCGCGTCACCCTGATGGTGGTGGATCAGCGCCCCAGCGGGATTGACAGCGAGGTGCTCTCGCAACTGGGCACGCGCGTCACCGGCAAACTGACCGAAGAACGTGATATCGAAGCGGTCCTGACCGGCGTAGCCAACCGCGCGGCCGTGCGCGCCATGATGGAAAGCCTGGACACCAGGCAGCAGATTCTGATGGTGGGTCACGCCGTCCCCATGCCGATCGTGCTGCGCACGCGACGCTACGACGAGGCTTTCTACCGCGCCGTGACGAGCGATGAGCGTCGCGGCGACGACCGCAGCCCGCTGCCCAGCTTCAGTCAGGATATGGACGATTTGTTCGGCGCCTGAGCGCGATTTTTGCCCTCCTCTTTTCGTTAGGCCTTCCGAAGCGGACTGTCCGCTGACAGCACTGCTGGCGATTGACAGCACTGCTGGCCACTGTCACGTCGAACAAAACAGGGAGGACTCATATGGCAAACTTGAATCGCGTGCAGTTAATCGGGCGCCTGGGTCGTGATCCGGAAGTGCGCTACATCCCCAGCGGGGCGCAGGTCGTATCGTTTTCGATGGCGGTTGACCGTGTCTGGAAGGGGCAGGACGGTGAGCGCAAACAGGCCACGGAGTGGTTTCAACTGGAGGCCTGGGGTCGCCTGGGCGAAATCTGCCAGCAATATCTGAAGAAGGGCAGCCTGGCCTACGTGGAAGGCGAGTTGCGTAACGATCAGTGGGTTGATGACAAAGGCGAGAAACGCTCGCGCACCAAGATCAACATGAACGGCTTGCAGCTACTGGAACCCCGCCGACATGATGAGCCGCCCCCGCCGCCCCTGGAAGAGCCAGCGATCGAAGAACCCTTCTAAATCACGTTGACGTGAAAACCTACGGCTGGGAGCGCGGGCGTTTCGCCCGCAAAGTCGCCAGGCTTCGACGTGAAAACTCCAACGCCGTTCCGCCATCTTCCCCCTTCGCCAACGCCGTTCCGCCCTCTCCCCCCCTTCTCCTCTCCGCACTGCGGAGAGGAGAAGGGGCCGGGGGTTGAGGAGAGGAGAGGCTGCCCTTAGTTGGGCGCGGCGGCCCAGACGCTGAGATTGTCGAAATCAATCCGCACGTCGCCCTGGTCGAAACTGGCGGCAAAGAGCGCCGCCGTCCCCGTGTCGAACGTGCCATCTTCGACGGTGGCCAGCACTTGCCCGTTGACCGTGACTTTGAACTGCTTGCCTCGTGCCTCGACCCGCAGACGATTCAGATAGCCCACCTTCAGAATGGCTTCGGCCGGTGTCCACGGAATGATCTCCTGCCACTGCCCACTCACCAGGCGGGCAAAACTGTAGGACCCCTGTGAGGTCAGCCCCACGTAGTAGAAATTGCTGCTGTCACGCTGGCGCAGGATCAAACCGTAGGCGCCTCCGGCTGGCCCATCCGTTTGGCCGGCCTCCACCTCGATCACCACATTGTCATAACGCCCCGGAATGGCCTGACTCAGCAGGCTCTGCGGCTGCCGGGCGATCAGATAATAGCGCCCTTCGGCCAGACCGCGCTGCTCCTGCTCATTCTCGTTGGTCGGCCAGGCCGGATCAGGGCTTGTGAAATCCTGGCGCAGCAGGACATTCAAAGCCGGCGTCGGTGTGACGGCCCGCGCCTCCAGGACGCGCAGCGCGCTATCCAGCCCGCCCAAAAGGATCAAGAGCGAACAGAGGCACAGCGTCAGGGCAGCCAGGGCCAGCCCGGCCCACCACAGCCCCCTCGACAACGTGCGCCGCGGTCGCGGGTCAGGTGGCATTGGCGCGGCCGGGGTCAGCGGGAATGGCGCGTCTGCCGCGGTCTGCGAGCGGGGTGCAGAGCTTGCGGCGCTGCCTGCGAAGTCGCCGGCGGTGTGCCCGACCCGGTAGGCGGCATAGGCATCGCCGCGACCCGCGCCCTGCGTCTGCGCGTGACGCCCCAAATCTTTGGCGCCGGCCAGCAGATGCGCCTTGACCTCCGCCGGAGTTGCATTGGGATCGGCTTCCAGGAGCAGAGCCGCCACGCCGCTGGCATGGGCCGTGGCCATGCTGGTGCCGGATGCTTCGGCGTACAGGTCGCCCTGACTCGCACCCATGTGCGTGCCACGCGCGCGGGTTGAGGTAATCAGCGTGCCGGGAAAGAGTACATCGGGCTTGATGCGCCCATCGGCTGTGGGGCCATGCGCCGAGAATTCAGCGATGCCGTCGGCATCGGTGCTGGCGCCCACGGTGAGCACCTGGCGCGCACAGCCCGGTGCGCCCACGCTGTGTGGAGCCGGGCCGTCATTGCCGGCCGCCACACACACCACCACACCCTGCTGCACGACCGCGTCGCAGAAGAGCGACAGCGCGTCGCTGCCATCGCCGTAGTGCTCGCTGCTCAGCGACAGATTGACGACACGCGCCCCCTGTACCACGGCCCAGTCCAGGCCGGCCATCACATCACTCGACCAGCCGGCGCCCCGATCGTCCAGGACGCGGGCCACGAGGAGCGCGGCGTCCGGCGCCACACCGGAAAAGCGCCTGGCGCTGGCGCTGCCGCTGCCAGCAATGATGCCGGCGACATGGGTGCCATGTCCCTGACGGTCGAGCAGGTTGTCGCCGGCAAAGACGGCCGAGCCGACCACGCGTCCGCGCAGATCAGGATGCGAGACATCAATGCCGGTATCGAGGAGAGCCACGCGCACACCGCGCCCGGTGACGCCCATGCCCCACACGCGCGGCGCCTGGATCAAGGACACGGAAAAATCAAGGCACACCTGCACAGGCAGGTCGTACCACAGGCGGTCAATGGCCGGATCGTCGCGCAGCGCGTAGATTTGTCCTGGCGTGGCCAGCAGTGCCACCATCGGCAGGAGCCGATACTGGTAACGAACGGCAACGACAGTTTGCCCGGGACTCAACGAGGGCTGCAGGCCGCGACTGGCGTCCAGCCGCACGATGAGCGGAATGGCCTGCTCGCTCTCAGTCTTTTCGATTTTTTCGATCTTTTCTATCTTTTCGATCTTTTCTATCTGCGCTTGAAGCAATGGGTCTGTTTTTTGCCGGTTCATCCCTGTCCTTGCCGGTCGCACCCGCGCCGGTTTGTTGCCCAAATAGCTGCGGCGATTATATACTGCAAGCGGGAATAGACTTCACTTTTCCGCCTACGGAAACAGGCGCAATTCGTGCCCGCTTGCAGTATACCATTCCGCCCGCACATCTCCAACTGCTCACTTTGGTACGACTTGTGCCTTGTGGTATAATCTTTCTGGCGTGGTAGGCGCCGGCACGCTCCGTAGCGCATTGTCAGAGCTTGCATGTCCAACTGCTTGTGAGGAGGCACCGCATGATCGAGGTCACGATTGATAGCGTTCGGGTCAGCCTGATGTCACAACACCGCGTGGTGGTCTTGAAAGAAGTTGACGGCGAGCGCTACCTGCCCATTTGGATCGGGCCTTTCGAAGCGGACGCCATCACGATCCAACTGCAGGGCATCGAAGTGGCCCGACCGATGACTCACGACCTGCTGATGCGCATCATTACCACGCTGGAGGCGCAGGTGCTGCGTGTGCTGATCAATGAGCTGCACAGTGAGACCTTCTTCGCCACGATTGTCGTTGATGCGGCCGGCGAGATCGTAGAGATAGATGCCCGCCCCAGCGACGCGATTGCCCTGGCAGTACGCGCCCGTGTGCCCATCTTCATCGCCGAGGCGGTGATGGACCATGCGGCCATTTTGCCTGAGACCGATACGCAACTGCCGGAACCGGATGAGGCGCGACGCAAGAAGGACAAGACCGCAAAAGACGAAGAGGGCCTGGACATCTTCCGCGAGTTTGTGGAAGGTCTGGACATGGAGAGCTTTGGCGATTAAGAGCCTGTCCAAACGACGAACCCCATCAAACGAAACTGAGCGCGGCGAGGCCATAGCCTCGCCGCTGCTGTCTCAGACAAAACGCAGATAAGTCTGCTTTTAACGGACGACAATCACGGTATGACCACACCGGACAAACTGATCCCTTCCAGCCGGGAAGCCGAAGAGGCTGTCCTCGGCTCGCTCTTGATTGACACCGACGCTGTGATCAAGGTGGCGTCGTTCCTGCGCGCCGACGATTTCTACAGCGAAAAGAATGGCTGGGTCTACCAGGCCATTCTGGACCTGCACGAACGCCGCCAGCCAGCCGACTTCGTCACCGTGTGCGAGGAACTGGGCAGCCGCAATCAGCTGCAAGAGGTGGGCGGGGACGCGTACATCACCGATCTCATCAACGCCGTCCCCACAGCCATTCACATCGAGCACTACGCGCACATCGTGGAGCGCAAAGCGGTCCTGCGCCGTCTCATCACCGCGGCCGGGCAGATTGCCCAGTTGGCCTACGACGAGTCGCGCGAGGTGGATGAGGTGGTGGACGAGGCCGAGCAGATCGTCTTCAACGTCTCTGAACGCCGCATCCGCCACGACCTGGTGCCCATGCAGCAGATCATGGGCGACGTGGTGGATCGAATTGACTACCTGGCCCGCCATCGGGGCGAAGTGCTCGGCGTACCGACCGGCTTCAAGCTGCTGGACAAAATTCTGGGCGGCCTGCAGAAGTCTGATCTCATCATCCTGGCGGCGCGCCCCAGCGCCGGCAAGACCAGCCTGGCTCTCAACGTGGCGGCCAACGCGGCCAAGCGCTACGGCCAGCGCGTGGCCTTTTTCAGCCTGGAGATGTCGGCCGAACAGTTGGTGCAGCGTCTGCTCTCCTCAGAGACCGGCATTGACCAGCAGCGCCTGCGCCTGGGCGATGTCCACGACGATGAATGGCCCATCCTGATGGAAGCCGCGGGCGTCCTGGCTAACACCCACCTGTTCATTGACGACTCGCCGGCGGTCAGTGCGCTGGAAATGCGCACCAAGGCCCGGCGCCTGCACGCCGAACACGGGCTGGACGTCATCGTCGTTGACTACCTGCAGCTCATGCGCGGCCAGGCCACGCGCAATGAAAACCGCGTGCAGGAAATCTCCTACATCACGCGCTCGCTCAAGGAATTGGCGCG
The DNA here is from genome assembly GCF_016704685.1 of Candidatus Amarolinea dominans. NCBI lineage: Bacteria > Bacillati > Chloroflexota > Caldilineae > Caldilineales > Candidatus Amarolineaceae > Candidatus Amarolinea > Candidatus Amarolinea dominans. The sequence continues at coordinate 23,358 of NZ_JADIZS010000036.1, read as the reverse complement.
TGAGATGAAAGTGCCGGTGCTGGCCCTGTCCCAACTGTCGCGCGCCGTGGAGCAGCGCGCCGATAAGAAGCCGATCCTCAGCGACCTGCGCGAGAGCGGTTCCATCGAACAGGACGCCGACATTGTGCTCTTTGTCCATCGTGAGGATATGTACGACGAGAACACCGAGCGCAAGAACATAGCCGACATCATGGTGGCCAAGCATCGCAACGGCCCGGTGGGCACGGTGTCGCTCTACTTTCACAAGGAATTGACGCAGTTCCGCGACCTCGAAATGGTGCGCGAACCGCTGGATCCGGAGGCGTACACCGTGAACATGCCTGAGCGCCGGCCATGAAGGGTTTTCCGGGCTTTCCGGCCGGCGACTTGCCCCAGGTCTCGCTGCCGCAGTTCGCCTTCACCGATCTGCTGCCGCTGATTGATCACCTGGCTGAACTCAAAGTCACGCTGCACTGCCTCTGGCGCGCCAGCGAGAAGCCGAGCAGCCTGCGCTTCATCACGCAGGAGGATCTGCTGACCGACGCACGCTTGCGCAGCAGCCTGCCCGACAGCGCCGCTATCCTGGATGGGCTGGAACGGGCAGTGGCCCGCGGCAGCCTCCTGCACCTGGTGGTTGAGCACGCTGGCGAGCGCGCCGACTGGTATTTTGTGCATGATGAGGCCGGGCGCACCCTGCAACATCAGGTGCGCAACGGCATCATGCCGGAGTTCGACGATCCGCTGCTGGGAGACCGCGCCCTGCGCGCCGAACGTCCCAACATCTTCGTGCTCTACGAACAGAACATTGGCCTGCTGCAGCCTTTGCTGGCCGATGAACTGCGTCTTGCGGAGCGCGAGTATCCGTTCGACTGGTTGGAAACGGCGTTTCGTGAAGCGGTCGTGCGTAACAAGCGCACCTGGCGTTATGTGCAGGCTATCTTGCAACGTTGGGCCAGCGAGGGCCGTGAAGCGCCTATGCCGGAACGTAAGCCGGAGCGCAAGGTCCCAAGCCCCAAATCTGCTGCGGCCAAAGCCCCCAAAAAAGCCAAGAAACTCGGTAAACGGTCCGATCCGTTCGATTACTGAGGATGAGACACTGCCGATGCGCAGCGCTTTCTGCACCACGCAAGAGGTGATGAGGTGACGAGTGAAAAGCCTGGCTGATATTCTGACGCGTGTAGCGCAGGATCACCCAACGACCGCCAAGTCTGGCGAAAGCGCCGCCGCGGGCGCTGATGTGTGCCCAATTTGCCGCGGGACCGGGTTCGTTCTGCGTGATGTGCCCATCTCCGACCCTGATTTTGGCAAGGCGCAACCCTGCATCTGCACCCTGAAAAACGCCGCCTGGGAACGGGCCGTACACCTGCGCCAGGTCAGCAACCTGGGCCAACTGGAGCGCCTGACCTTCGAGCGCTTCTTGCCGGACGGCGTGTCGTTGTCCGAAGAAAAACGGGCTACCCTGCGCCATGCCTACGAACACGCGCGCGCATTTGCCGAGAAACCCGTCGGCTGGCTGGTTCTGCACGGGAGCTATGGCACCGGTAAGACCCACCTGGCCGCGGCCATTGCCAACGTGCGCCTGGCGCGCGGTCAACCGGTGCTCTTCGTCGTCGCCCCAGACCTGTTGGATTACCTGCGCGCGGCGTTCTCTCCGCAGTCCGACGTCACCTTCGATCAGCGTTTCGAGGAGGTGCGCAGCACCCCGCTCCTGATCCTGGATGACCTGGGCGCGCACAGCACCACACCCTGGGCGCAGGAAAAGCTGTACCAGATCATCAATCATCGCTACAATGCCCGTTTACCTACCGTCATCACCACCAACATGCGCCTGCAAGACCTGGACGAACGCGTGCATTCGCGGCTGGCTGATACGGAAATCAGCGAGTTGATAGACATCCTGGCGCCCGATTTTCGCCAGACCAACAAGACTTACGACTCGCTCGATCTCAACAGCCTGGCTCTGCATGAAAATCAGCGCTTCGACAACTTCGATCTGCGCAACCATGAACTGATGGGCGAACAGCGCGCCAGCCTGGCCGAGGCGCTGGCCGTGGCTCAACGCTTCGCCGAAAACCAGGAAGGCTGGTTGATCTTTACCGGCACCTACCACTGCGGCAAGACTCACCTGGCTGCGGCCATTGCGTATGAGCGCCTCAAGCGTTACAGCGCCGCGCCCATGTTCGTTTTTGTGCCCGACTTACTGGATTACCTGCGCGCCGCGTTCAACCCGGCCAGCACGGTGTCGCTGGATGAGCGCTTCGAACAGATCAAGAAGGCCGATCTGCTCGTGCTCGATGACCTGGGCGCACACAGCGTCACTCCCTGGGCCACCGAAAAGCTCTTTCAACTGATCAACTATCGCTACGTGACCCGGTATCCCACCGTTTTCACGATTGCCATTGACAACCTGCCCCTGGAAACGCGCTTTCACGCCCGCGTCTTCGACCCGGGGCGCAGCCGTGAGATCGAAATTCTGGCGCCTGCTTATCGCCCGTCGCTGCGCCCGGCGCTGCGCCCGGCGTCGGCCACATCCGCGCCCCGCGTCCCGCGCCGCAGGCGCTGAGACCGGCCCTGGATCACCGCGTCGCGCTCGCAGACATGGCCCAGGGAACCGGAACGCAGAGCCAATCGTTCTATCAGGTTGTCGCTCATGCCCTGTAGAATCGGGCATCTGCACGTGTCCTGCCATCTTGGGGATTTCCCGGCCTGATGGTAGAATCGCCCCGCAAATCACATGAGAATCATCAATGAGGTAAACTGGATGAACCGTTTGTCGAAAATTGCCTGGCTCTCCCTCCTGGCTCTCTTTGTGCTCAGCGGCTGTGGCGCCGCACCCACCCCGGCGCCCATTCCCACGCGCACGCCCCAGCCAACTTTCACGCCGACCCCGGACTGGACCCCCACCCCGGCCCTGGCGCCGACCAAGACGCCCACGCCGGAACCGACCGCCACGCCGACATCTGCTGAACCGCCCACGGCCGTGCCCACCAACACCCCTGAGGCCAAGCCGGCCGCGGTCGTCACCTCGCCATCGGCCAACGTGCGCACCGGTCCCGGCACCGGCTACCCGCTGGTTGGCCGCGTCCTGCGCGGCAACCGCCTTGAAATCACCGGCAAGAACGATGGCGTCACCTGGTGGCAGGTGTGCTGTGTCTCCGGCAAGCAGGGCTGGATCATCAACGACCTGGTGCGCGTCGAAGGCAACGTGGGCAGTGTGCCCATTGTGAGCGGCATTGCCCCACCGCCGGCCGCACCGACGCGGGCGCCGGCGCCAACCGCTACCCCGATACCGCCGCCGCAGCCAACCGCCCCACCGGCCTATGCCTATCGGGTTGGCAACACACGCTGCTTCCCCAACTCCGGTATCACCTACATCGAAGGCAAAGTGTTGGACAGGAGCGGTGCGGGCAAGAACGGTGTGACCGTGGTCTTCTCCTACGCGCCCGACGGGCCACCCGTGGCGTCATATCTGACCGGCACCGATGCCGGCAAGGTGGGCGGTTACACGCACATCATTCAGTTCGATGGACCGCGCGAGGGTACCTGGTCCGTTTGGACCGTGGATGGTGGCCGGCGCTCGTCCGTCATTGCCACCGTCAAGACGGATGGCGTCGCCGGGGATGGTAAATGCCAGCAGGCGAACGTGGACTTCGTCCAGAACTGAACAACTCACCGCACCAACGCAGAGCGCCGGGCCTGTCTTTCCTGACTGGCCGCCGGGCGCTCTGCGCCGGCCTGGCCCTGCTGGCACTGCTGCTGGCGGGGCTTTTTGTCTGGCGCCAGCCGTTACGCGCCTGGCTCGTCAACCTCAGCGGGGAGAAAGACCTCCTGCCCCAGCTCAAAGCCCTGGGCGACGTCAGCGCCGGCCTGCTGCGGCCCGCCGTGCAGACGGCCGATCTGACGCCCGTGCAATTTGCCGGCGTCAACCCGTTTGGCGTCAACGTCTTCCTGGAGCAGGAGGTGGAGCCAGAAAAGCGCGAGTTGGCCGTCAAGCTGGCCGCCGACGCCGGCTTCCACTGGCTGCGCCAGGAATTTCCCTGGGAAGATATCGAGATCAGCGGCAAGGGCGATTTCTGGGACCACAAATTTGATCATTCGGCCTGGGACAAGTACGACCACATCGTGACCCTGGCCGAAAAATACCATCTCGAACTGATCGTGCGTCTCAGCAACCCGCCCGCGTGGACGCGGCGCGGCGGCAACGCGACCGGCACCTACGCGCCCCCCGACAACTTCGCCGATTACGGCGATTTCGTAGCGACCGTCGTCAGCCGTTACCAGGGCCGGGTGCGCTTCTACCAGCTCTGGAACGAACCGAACATCTACCCGGAGTGGGGCGAGCGGCCGGTCAACCCGGAGGAGTACGCAGAGTTGCTCAAAGTGGGCGCGACGCGTGCCCGTACCGCCGACCCCAACGTCGTCATCATTTTGGGCGCGCTGGCCTCCACCATCGAACTGACGCCGACCCCGCCCTATGGCCTCAATGATTTGGTCTATCTGCAGCGCCTGTATGATGCCGGCGCCGCGCCCTACTTCGACATCCTGGCGATGCAGGGCTACGGCCTCTGGTCTGGCCCGACGGACCGCCGCATGCACCCGCGCGTCATCAACTTCAGCCGCCCGCGCTTCGTGCGCGACCTGATGGTGCGCAATGGCGACGCGGCCAAGCCGATCTGGATCAGCGAGATGAACTGGAACGCCGTGCCCGACGACATCCCGGACAAGCGCTTCGGCCAGGTCAGCGAGGGGGAGCAGGCGCAAAACATCGTCCTGGCCTACCAGCGCCTGCAGGCCGAATGGCCCTGGCTGGGCGTCGCCAATGTCTGGTACCTCAAGCGAGCCACTGACCAATGGGAACAGGAGCGCAAACCGGAGGCTTACTTTCGCCTGCTCACGCCCGATTTTCGCCCGCTGCCGGCCTATGACGCGTTGGCGACCTACACCGCCCGGCCGCCGCAGCTTGGCCGTGGCTTTCATCAGGAAGATCATTGGGCATTGACGTATGAAGGAAACTGGCAAACCATCAGCGATAGGCTCGCGGTGCTTGGACAATACCGCCGCAGCATCGAGGCAGACGCCAGCCTGCGCTTCACCGTGGATGGCCGCCGCGTCACCCTGGTCATGCCGCCTGGGGGGACCGCCCACCCGCAGGCCAGCGTGGACGGCCGGCCGATTGCCCTGCAGCCAGATAGAGCCGATCCGGCGCGGCTGTCCTTCCGCGTGCCGACAGGAACCCATCAGGTGTTGCTGGTCGGCGCTTTTGCCATAGATGGCCTCATCATCGAATAGCCGGAGACGCAACCGTCATGACGCTTTTTTCATCTTCGCCCTTTTCGCTGCGCCGCCTCGACCGCTGGCTGGCGCCCTGGATGCCCTGGCTCATCGTGGCCCTGGCCGTTGGTCTGCGTTTCTGGCGCCTGGATGCGCAGAGCCTCTGGGCCGATGAGGGCAACAGCGCCAGCCTGGCCCTGCGCAGTTGGAGCGACATCAGCCTGGCCGCCGCGGCCGACATTCACCCGCCGCTCTACTACTGGCTGCTCAATCTGTGGGTCAGGCTGTTTGGCCTGTCTGAGAACGGACTGCGCAGCCTCTCGGTGTTCGCCTCTGCGGCCACAGTCGGTCTGACCTACGACCTGGGCCGGCGCCTGTTTGGCCGCGTGGCCGGTCTGCTGGCCGCCTTCCTGCTGGCGATAGCCCCGTTTCATATTTACTATGCCCAGGAAGCGCGCATGTACGCGCTGCTCACCCTGTGGGCAACGCTGCTGGTGTCCAGTTTTATCGTTTTCTTGCAGCAAGAAATGATCGAAGTGTCGCCAGGCCGGCGCGAACTGCCGTTGATTGGCACCACGCCCGGCTTCATCTTCGCGGTCACGGCCATCCTGGGCCTCTACACCCATTACCTGTTTCCGCTCATGCTGCTCGTGGTCAACCTGGTCTATGGCGCCTGGCTCATCAGCACCTGGGCGCGGCCGTTTCGCCGCCTGCGCATCGTGCGCTGGCTCTTCCTGCATCTGGTCATCATCTTCGGCTTCTGGGCCTGGGCCGGCATTGCCATCGAACGACTGCGCGCCTGGCCCGCGTCCGCCGTCAGCCAGCAAGGCATCGGCGCGATCCTGAACGCGCTGCGCCTGCTGGCCTTTGGCCCCACCGCCGACGCTATCGCAGCGCTCTGGTTGTGGCCGGTGCTGGCCGTCCTACTGCTTGGCTTGCTGCCGGTTGTTTTGGATGCCCGCGCCCGCGCCGCGCAACCGCCTGTGCAACCCGCGGCCGCGCCGGCGCGCAAAGCCGGATCTGCGGCCACGCGGCGCCGGCCGGGGCGCCCGGCGCGCCCACAGCAGCAGCGCCCCCGCCGGCCGCCACCCCTGGCGCGCCCCCCGGCGCCTGGACAGCCTGGGTCGTGCCGACCCTTTGGCTGCTGGCGCCCCTCGGCCTGATGTTGGCGTTCGGCCTGTTCAAAGAGGCCTATCTCAAGTTCTTACTGATCGCCAGCCCCGCCCTGGCCCTGCTGCTGGCCCGCGGCCTGCTCCTACCGCTGGCTCTTCTGCGCAGCACCCCCCGCGTCACCGGGGCCGCCCCCACCCGCAGCGCCTGGCTGGCGCTGGCCTGGCTCACCCTGGGCCTGATTGGCGTCAGCGCGGGCGCGGCCCTGGCGCTTAACGTCTATTACACCGACTCTGCCTTTGCCCGTGATGATTATCGCGGCATGGTGCGCACCATCAACGCGCTGGCGACACCCCAGGACGCCATTCTGCTCGATGCGCCCGGCCAGCGTGACGTTTTCTCCTACTACTACCGGGGCAATCTCCCTGTCCTGGCATTGCCGGCGCAGCGTCCGCCGCTGGCCGCCGAGACCACCGCCACGCTGGCACGCGACCTGGCTGGCAAGCGCCGCGTCTACGCGCTCTTTTGGGCCACCGATGAAAGCGATCCGCAGCGCATCGTCGAGACCTGGCTCGATCAAAATGCCTACAAGGTGCAGGACGCCTGGCAGGGCAACGTGCGCTTCGTCATCTACAGCCTGCCGCAGGCCACAGCGCCCATGCAGCCGCTGGCCGTGACCTTTGCCCCCCTGGCCGATCTGGCCGGACTGGCGCTGAGCGTCCCCGCGCTGCCGTCCGGTGAGGTGCTGGAAATCACCCTGCGCTGGCAAGTCAAGGCCGCTACCGCGCAGCGCTACAAGGTCTTCCTGCAGCTCCTCGACGGCGCGGACCAGGTGTGGGCGCAGCGTGACGCCGAACCCGCGGGGGAGAGCCGGCCAACCTCCACCTGGCAGCCCGGCGAGGTGATCGAGGACCGCCACGGCCTGTTGATTCCGCCTGGCACGCCGCCCGGCCGCTATCGCCTGATTGCCGGCTTGTACGACGCCGCAACCGGCGTTCGCCTGCGCACCTCAGACGCTGACTTTGTTGACCTGGGCCTCATCGAGGTCACCCGGCCGGATGCGCCCTGGCCGCGGGCAGCCTTCACCATGCAAACCGTCGTTGACCGGCAGCTTGGCGATGTCATCCTCCTCGGCTACAACCACTACCCGCGCGGATTCAGCCATGCGCCGGAAACCCCGCTGCGCCGCGGCGACATCCTGCACCTCGATCTTTTCTGGCAAGCTGTGGCTACGCCCATGCAGGGCCAGCAGATGACCGTCAGCCTCGATGGCCCGGCCAGCAGCCAGGTGGTCAGCGAAGCGGGGCCGTTGGCGAGCGCCGGCTATCCCTCATCACAGTGGCAGCCAGGCGAAATCGTGCGCGGCCAGCTCGACCTGACCCTGCCGGCTGACCTTCCGGCCGGGGTCTACAGGGTAGTCATGCATGTGCCGGGAACCATACCGATTGCTGGCGCAGATATCGGAATGGTGAACATAGAGTAGGACCGCCGTTTCAACAACGGCGAGCTGGGCGATGGCGATGCGTGGTTCGAGTGGGAATACATCCTGGATGCTTTTCGGGAGACAGTGCGTCAACTTGAACTCATCCACCAGAATGCCACTTGACAAGCCAATTTTTTGTGCTACTATTTCAACATCAAATTATTTGAGGTGAAATGGTATGCCAACGCATTTCGAAGGCGATCCGGGACAGGTATTGGCCCTCGACACGTTCATCAAGCTGCAGCGCGCGTCAGACTCCTTCATGACGCGGATACATGCACGTGGCACGCACGCGGAGCTGACGCCGACCCAGTTTGCGGTCATGGAAGCGCTGCATCATCTCGGCCCGATGTGCCAGAACACGATCGGCAGCAAGATCTTGAAGAGCAGCGGCAATATCACGATGGTGATTGACAACCTGGAGAAGAATGACCTGGTGCGCCGCGAGCGTGACGCCAACGACCGCCGCATGGTCATCGTTTCGCTCACTCCGGCCGGCGAAGAAGTCATTGGCCGCATTTTCCCACTCCACGCCGCGGCCATCTGCGAGGAAATGAGCAGCCTGACCCCAGACGAACAACGCACCCTGGGCGCGCTCTGCCGCAAACTCGGCCGCCCCGCTGCCGCTTCGACGCGTGAGCAGACGCCCTCCCGCGTCGAAGATGGGGCGATGTCGTAGATTATTCCCATAATGTAATCAAAATCACGCCTTTTGTTGCCAAAATCGTTTAACATTAAATTACTCAATCATGAGTAAATCAATGTTAAATAACATAGCTGACAACAAGGAGCTTGGAACTATGGCCTGGACAATTGACCCTTCACACACGCGCGTCGTTTTCTCCGCGCGGCACATGATGATCTCGAACGTGCATGGTTCGTTCGAAAACGTGACCGGCGTCGTCGAGTTCGATGAAAAGAACCCGATGAATTCCGCCCTGGACGTGCAGATTGATGCTTCCAGCATCAACACCCGCGATGCGCAGCGCGACGGTCACCTCAAGTCGCCCGATTTCCTGGATGTGGCGGGTTTTCCGAAGCTGACCTTCAAGGGCGCCAAGATGGAAGTGCTGAGCGCGGATCGCGGCCGCATCACCGGCGACCTGACTATCCGTGACCTGACGCGGCCGGTCACCCTGGATGTGGACTTCAACGGCATCGCCAAAAGTCCCTGGGGCGCTACCAGCGCCGGCTTCACGGCCACCACCAAGATCAGCCGCAAGGAGTGGGGCCTGACCTGGAACGTGGCGCTGGAGACAGGCGGTTGGCTCGTCAGCGACAACGTCAACATCAACATCGAAGCTGAGATCGTCAAGCAGGCGTAGCCGCCGCCGGATGCAGTCATAATTTGTCTGAAAAATGAGCCGGGCCAGCAGGAAAAACTCCTGCCGACCCGGCTCTTTCGATGAATTCTCACACAAAGCCACAAAGGACTGAGTGAGCATCTTGGCGCCGTGGTGTCTCTGTGTAAGCCCCGGCTCGTCCTGGTCAGGGGTCCGACCCGCAGCAAACGGGTCGGGTTACGCCAGCAAGCGGGCGGTCAGTTCGATCTCTACGCTGGCCAGGGCCTTCGACACCGGGCAACCCTGCTTGGCCGCGGCGGCTTTTTCCGCAAAGGTGGCCTCGTCCAGGCCGGGGACATCGGCCTCGGTGTTCAATTCGATCTTCGTGATTGTCGGACCGGCGCCCAGGTACACTGTGGCCGTGGTGTTGATGCGGTTCGGCTTGAAGCCCGCGTTGGTCAGCAGGGCCGACAGGAACATCGAATAGCAGCCCGCATGAGCCGCGCCGATCAATTCCTCGGGATTGGTGCCCTTACCTTCCTCGAAGCGTGAAGCAAAGGTGAACGGCCCTTCGAAAAAGCCGCTGCCCACCTTCATCGTGCCGTTGCCTTCCTTCAATGTTCCATTCCAGGTTGCTTGTGCACTACGAACTGCCATACGATTGATTCTCCTTCATCACATAATTTGGCGGGGGAACGTGCGACGTTTCATTTACTTTTGACGCCATTTCAGGCATGTGGGTCACCGCGTTGAACGTCAGCGGCGCACGCGGTTGCGCGCGTGCCGGCCAGGCTGGCGACTAACGCCCACGCCACGGTAGATAGGGGAAATAGCGCAGCCGCACAGATGGCGTACTGGTGGGCGTCACCGTCGCGGTCGGCGAATCGGTGGGCGTCACCGTTGCGGTCGGCGAAGGGGTCGCGCTCGGCGTGGGTGAACTGGTGGCCGTGGCAGTCGGCGTTACCGTCCGCGTCGGTGTGACCGTGCGCGTCGGTGTGACGGTGCGCGTGGGCGTGCGGGTAGCGGTCGGCGTAATCGTCGGCGTGTTCGTCGGCGTCGGGGTCGGCGGATCCGTGCGCCGCAGCACATACAGGCCGCCCTCCTGGTCCGCCAGGTAAACCAGGTCGCCCACCACGGCCACGCCAGTGGCATAACCGGCCTGGATGGCGAGACCATCGTAGAACTGCGGCGCGCTGGGCGCGCTGACGTTGATGACCTGGACGCCGCCCCCGCGGCCGTCCGCAACGTAGGCCAGGTTGTTGCTCACCGCGACGCCGACAGCCCACCCGGGCGTGTTGTATGAACCCCGCAAGGCTGGGCTGTCCGGGTTACTCACATCTACGATGCGCAGGTTGCCTCCCTCCGCCACATACGCCATGCTGCCCTCCACGGCCACCGCGTAGGCGTTGAAAAAGCCGGCCAGTTGACTGCGCAGCGCGGGCAGGATCGGGTTGCTGACATTAATGATCTGCAAGACGCCCGTGCTGCCCTCAGCCACGAAGGCCAGACTGCCGGCGATGGCCACGTCCACCGCGTAGCCCGGGGTATTGTAGCTGCCACGGCGCACGGGGCTGGCCGGGTTGCTGACATCAATGATGAGTAAGCCGTCGTTATAGCCATCAGCAAGATAGGCCAGGTTGCCCACCACCTGCACACTGCTGGCGTAACCGATCGAATCATATGTGCCGAGCAGCAGCGGGTTGGCCGGATTGCCCGCGTTGATGATCTGCAGGCCCGCGTAGCCATCGGCCACGTACACCAGGCTGCCGCTGACCGCCACACCGAGCGCAGTGCCAACCGTGTCCAGGCCGCCCAGGCGCGCGGGCGCGGCCGGGTTGCTGATGTCAACGATATGCAGCCCGCCGTTGTTGGCGGCGATGTAGGCACGATTGCCGGATACCGCCACACGCGCCGCCGCGCCGGGCGCACGCAGCGTGCCCAGGGCCGTCGGATTGGCGGCGCTGACCACGTTGACGCTGGTCAGGCCGCCGTCCTGGTTCGCCAGGTAGGCTATCGAGCCAAGTAGAGCCATATCATTGGCTGCGCTGTTGCCATAATAGACGCCGAGACGCGTCGCCGCGGCCGGGTTCGCCACATTGGCGATTTCCACGCCGCCGTTGGGCAGGCCGGTAGCGATATAGGCCAGCGTTCCCACCACACTGACCGCCGTGGCCGCGCCGTAGGTGTCGTAACTGCCGAGGATGACCGGCGCGGCCGGGTTGCCCACGTTGACGATCTGCAGGCCGCGCTCACCGTCGGCCACGTAGGCCAGGCCGCCGGCCAGGCGCACCCTGGACGCGGCGCCAGGCGTATCGAGCACGCTGCGCAGCGTCGGTGACAGCGGGTTGGCAACGTCAATGATTTGCAGGCCGCCGCTGTAACCGGCCGCGACATAGGCCAGATCACCGGCCACCGCAACCTGGCGTGGATCGCCGATCAGGCTGATACTGCTGCGCAGGATGGGCTGCGCCGGATTGCTCACCTCGATGATGCGCAGCGCCTTGGCCACGCTGCCGTCGGCCACGTAGACCGTCGTCCCAACCACGGCCACGCCATAGGCCGCGCCTGGCGTGTTGTAAGAGCCGACAATCACCGGCGCGGTTGGGTTGCTGACGGAGATGATCTGCAGGCCGCCATTGTAATCGTCCGCCACATAAGCCAGGCCGTTGACCACCTGCACAGCGCGCACGATGTCCGGTAGAACTGCACTCTGGCCCGCGATCGTGGGGTTGGCCGGGTTGCTGAGGTTGAGAATGACCAGGCGCGGGCCGATGCCGACATAGGCATAGGCGCCGACGACGTCCACCGCATAGCTGGGGCCGCCGATCTGCCCCAGGATGTCTAGTGTTCGTGGAGCCTCAGTGTGCGCCAGGGGTAACGCGGCCGGGCGCAGGGATGGCGATGTGGATTGAGCCAACGCGCCGCCGGTCAGCACAACGATCAGCAGGATAGTGAGGATCAGAAGCAGGCGTGGAAAACGCAGAGTCATGGAAATCCTTTCGGTACGTACGAATGGGTATCGAATGCTCGCAAGTCTAACACCTGCGGGCCATTTGGCAAATTATCTCACGTCTGGTTGAGAAGAAGATGAAAATCGAGGAACACGCAGCGCCAGACTGATGACAGTTTGTTCAACTGCCGGTTGGGCGCAACGACCGCTGGGGCGCAGCCCAAGCCGTAGGTCACGTCTCCCGGCGGACAACGCCCCCCTCCGGCGTGACAACGCCGTCTGTCGCGTGACAGGCCCAAGCCGTAGGTCACGTCTCCGGCGTGACAGCGGCCTCCGCGGCAGAGCTTGCTTCCCTCGTCCAACGTCGTCCGGCCAGGAGACCGGACCTACAGGAACTGCGGGAGATTTGGCAAATTGACTTGAACGCGAAAGCGGAGCATCCTTCGATGTTCCGCTTTCCTTGTACATGGGTGATTGCTCAGGTGGTCAATCGCTCTTCGGCGCGCCGCCGGCTGCCGCCTCGGCATCCAGGGCATCTTGCAGCCATGTGGCCGGCGCCTCCACCACCTCGACTGTCTCAGCCGCTGCGGTTTCCGTGGCCCGGGCCGCCGGGGCGTCGGTCGGCTTCGACGTCATGCGCCCCATCAGCCTGTCCAACTGTGCGTTGATCTGCTTGAGACCCACCAGCATCCCGTCGCGGATCTCGTCGAGCACCTTGCTCTGGCGGACTTCATCCACCACCTTCTCGGCCGTCTCGCGTACTTCTTCACCCAGCTTGCTGTCGCGGGCCGTCTTGACGGCTGCGTCAACCTGCTTACCGAACTCGATCAGCCCGTCGTGGACTTCGTCGCTCAGTTCTTTGCGCTTCGGGCTTTCCCAGGCGGTCTGCATGGCCGCGCCCAGCTTTTGTCCCATCTGATTCAATTCGGCAAAAAGGTCACCCTTGGGTGGCACACCGCCGCTCGTGGTCTTGTCCGTTGTCTTGCTTTCCTCTGTCATTTTCGTACTCCTTTGTTTCATACACCCTAGTGCGCCGCGATGACCATTACGCACGGCGCCGCACGAAGTTGCACGCGCTTGCTGTCATTTTATCACGAGTGTTGTGTTCAGCACAAGCCGCTCAGCCCTCGCCAGTCCATCAGGCCCCATCAGCGGCAGGCGCGTGTGGTCATCGAAGTAAAAGCCAATTTCCACATCATAGGCGCCTGACGGCAGCGAGTCCGGCAAGCGCAGCACATGACGATCGGTCAGATACTCGCCGCTGAGCCAGCCGGTCGTCGGCAAACTTCCTGCGCCCGGCTCGCTGTCCGCCTGCGTGACCGTCTGCCCGTCCGCGGCCAACAGGTGTACGAACACACTGGCACGCCGCGCCCATGGCTCGCCGGCTTGCCAATATAGCGTCAGGATGACGGAATCACCGCGCCGCGCCGCGGTCGGCGTCAGGTCATAGCCCAGCAGGCGCGCCTGCTTGCCAAACTGCGCCACCTGCACGATCGCCGGCGCCGGCGCCTGCATCTGATGGGGCCGGTTCTTGATCTCCACCGTGGCTACAGTCAAGTAGTCGTCACGTTGACCGGTCGGGAGCAGACGCAGACCACTGACCGGGTCGAACAGGCCGGCGATCAGTCGGTAGCGACCGTCAGCCAGCGCGACCGGCAGGCGCACCATGAGCGGCGTGCGCAGCAGGTCGCCGGCTTGCCATTGCTGGCTTGGCAGATCAGGCAGTGGGGGGCCTTCCCAGGCAGCCGTCACGGCGCCGCGGGCGTCCAGCACTTGCACAAAAGCCCGCCAGTCATACGCGGGCGCCTGGGTCACCTGCCAGGCCAGGCTGACCGGCAGATCGTCGCCCGGTCGCCAGGGGCCGGCCGCCAGCTCGAAGCCCAGCCAGCGCAGTGCCGATCCCAATCGCCGGTTGCGTGGCTGCGCGATCGTCAGGCGCGCCGGGTCGAGAGGCGGCTGTGGCCGTGCAACCTCCACTTGGGCCAGCAGCCATTCAACGCCCTGCGCCTGGCCTTGCGCATTCAGGATGTCGAGCGGGCGGTCGGCCTGACCCTCTTGCTGTTGGTACACCTGGACGCGCAGGTCATAGCGGCCCGGCGGCGTGCCCGCGGGAATCCACAGCGCGTGGCGATCTGCGGCCGGTCGGTCGAGTTCCCATTGGTCGAAGGCCCGTTGACCGTTGGCCGGCGCGCTGTCGCGCTGCGCCCAGGTGACACCCTGGCGATCGCTCAAACGTAGGCGCACCTGCCAGGCGCCGCCTGCGGGCGGATGTTCGGACAGGCGCCAAGTCAGGCTGATGGGGAGCGCGCCGGCGCCGGCCGCCACGGGCTGGCTGCTCACCTGCGCGGTGGTCAGGGTGAGCCAGGCGCCGAAGCGTGCGCCGGGCGCGGTTTGCCCTGCGCTTGCGGGCGGCACGAACAGTGTGAGGCGCGTACTTGGGCTGATCCAGCGATTCAGCACCGGGAAACCCTGCTGCATCAGGCTGGCCTCGATTTGCGTTTCCAGGATGCCGCCCAGGCTGAGGTGCGCGGGAAACCAGACCTGTTGCCCCTGCCGGAGCCTCTCGTGTAGCGAAATGCTGATTGAATCGTCCCAGGCTGCGGAAGGGCTGAGAAGCGCTTGCGGCCCGTGAGGCAGATAGCCGCGCAGATAGCCAACTTGCCAGGGATAGACGCAGAAGGCCACATCGGCGGCGCTGCCACGCGCGGCCATTTCCGCGATCAGGGGGGCGATAGTCGTCGTTGGCGTAGCGGGATGGTGAAGAAGCGAATCAACGCCAGCACAGTGACTAACACCAGGCTGAGGTTGAGCGCGGTGCGGAGCAGGCGGGCGCTGCGGCCAGGCGGCGATGGGTTGGTTGTTGGGGCGATGACCGCAGCCAGCCACAGCCAGAAGGCGGGCGCAAGCGCGCTGAGCAGACGTTCACCGCGCAAGGGGGCGAAGGGGAAGCGCAGGTTGAGCAGGAATGCGCAAGCCAGTGCCACGGCCAGCAGCGAGAGGCCCGGAGGGCTGCCGTGGGAACGTTGCGCGCTCAGCCCGACCAGGATGAGCAGGGCGAGCAGGATGAGCAGGGCGAGCAGGGCGAGTGTATCCAGCCCGGCGGGCGCGGCATGGCCGATGAGGAATGCGGTCAGGTGACGGGCAACGTAATCGGCCAGTGAAAGCGGGGTATCGGCGTCCTGGGTCACTTTGTAGGCGACGTAGGTGGTGAGTTTGGGGGCGGCGTAGATTACCCAGGGGAGATAGAGCAACGCGGCGGCCAGGTGCGCACCGATGAAGCTGCGGAGGCTGGGGTCAGGCGTCGCGCTACTCTGCCCGCGGCGCTTGATCCGGTTGAAAAGGACGACCAGGAAAGCGCCCAGGGGCAGCAGGATGGCGTAATACTGAGTGTAGGCCAGCGCGGCCGTCGCCAGAGTCAGGGCCACACATGCGCGGGGGGTGCGCGGCCGCGGCGCGGTTGGGCCAAGCCAGGGCGCGGCCAGGATCAAGTAGAGCAGGGCCAGGCTGCCGACCAGGCCGTACATGCGGATTTCCTGGCTGTAGTAGAGATGAAACGGGTTGAGCGCCACCAGCACCGCGGCGACCAGGGCCGGGGTCGCGGTGGCCGGACGCGGGCGGGGCAACAGGCGCCGGGCGGCCACGGGGATCAGGGCAATGGCCGGCAGACTGACGTAGACCGAAAAGAGGCGCAGCGTGTGCGGCGCCGGGCCGAGCAGGGCGATCCAGGCGTGCAGGAGGGCGTAATAGAGCGGTGGGTGGATGTCCTGTGCGGTCAGGGCGAGCATGTCGCCCAACGTGTGGGTGGCAAACCAGACGCTGTAGCCTTCGTCCCACCAGAGTGGCTGAAAATCGAGCCGCTGGACGCGCAGGGCCAGGCCAAGCAAGAGTAAACCACTGAGGATGAAAGCACGACCGGCCGGTGAGAGTTGTTCGCTCGCCAGGCGCCAAAACGAACGACGTTTGCCCGGGGGTGCAGGGCGAACGTCGTCCGTAGGCAATGCCGTTCTGTGAATCAGCGTTTCCACCATGTGACCAGAACATCGTGCGTTCTGTCTTTGAGGTTGCCGCTGATCACATCGGAGACTTCCTTGCCGCTGCCATCTATGACGACGGCGCGGAATGCGCCCGCGGTGCGCGGGAGTTCGAGTTTGGCGTTGTATTTGAATTCGCTGGACTGACCGGGGTAGGCGTTCTGCCAGGTGGCGCCGAACGGGACTTCCAGGGTGCCGGAGGGCGCGCTGACCCGGAGCTTGTAGCCGCCGCTGTAGGGCGTGGCTTCGCCGGTTTTGCCCAGGCGGCCCCAGAAGGTGACGATGCCGAAGTTGGTGTCATCCGCGTCGCGTATTTCCAGGCCAGTCTGGACGAAGATGGTGGCCGCGGCCGGTGGGGTGGTTGGCTGAGCGGTTGGCCGTGGCCGGGCGGTGGGCTGCGGCGCCGACGTGGGGGGCGGCGCGACGTCTTTGACCACCTCGACGGCGCCGGCATTGCCCTCGACGCGCACATATTGAGCGGAAACCCAACCGTTCTTGCTGTTGACGCAGCAAATCTGCCACCAACTGCTGTCGGCATTGCGCCCGGTGATTTCCAGACGCTGATTCGCGGCGCCGCGCGCGATGCTGGGATAGCTGGTTGACGGCCCGCTGCGAATGTTGAGATTGTTGAGGGTGATGACCGCCTGCGGTTTGGGCAGCGGTGTTGGTGTGGCGGGCAGCGGCGTGGCGGTGGACGGTTCTGCGGGTGTAGGTGTCGCGGAACGGCTGTCGGTTCCGGGGGCAGGGGGTGGCCGTGGGCTTGGCCGCAGTCGGGGTGAAGGTCGGCACCAGCGTGCGCTGCGGGAAACCGTTTGCTGCGACTGGCCGCCGGGTGCGGTGCAGCCAACGATCAAGAACAGCGCACAGGCCAGGGGATGAGAAACGCGGTAGCGCGGTAATGGCATGACTGGTATGCTCCTCTCGTGAAAAACAAGATATCGCGTCGGTTAACGATGAAAATGCGGCCTCGCCTCATCCCCCGGCCCCTTCTCCTCTCCACTGTGTGGAGAGGAGAAGGGGGGAAGAGTATTGTCGCGCAGTATAGCACAAGGCCATGACGGGCGCCAAATCGCTTCAGAAACGGCGCTTGAAGCGAATGTGATACCACTTGGGTTGACTGGCGCTGGTGTAGAGACGCACGATGCTGGACTCACGACGGGCGCCGCTGCCGTCCACCACGTAGACCTGCCAGACGTTATCACCCAGCTCGGCAAAGCCGTTGGTGTCGAACTGCAGGTTGACCAGGCGCGCGTCGGGCAGGGGGGTTAGCCGATTGGGCGCGGAATAGCCCCAACTGCTGTCAGAAACCTGCGGGCTGACCCATGATTGACCTCGACCCTCGAGGACGAACATCAGGCGGTAGCCCCAGAGCGGCGCGCCGTTGTTGGCCTTGATTTGCGCACCTACCTTGAGCCAGTTGTTGCCCCAGTTGGGGAATTCCTCGATGCCTTCGACGTCGAAGCCAACGGCTTCGGTGGCCGTCGGGGTGATGGTCGGCGTGAGGGTTGGCGGCGCCGGCGTAAAGGTCGGCGCTGGCGGCGGTTCCACTGTGACTACTTCGACATCGGTGGCATCACCCCTGACCTGCACCAGGCTGGCTGTGACCCAGGCGAGGCTGGCATCGGACAGGCAGCAGATGCGCCACCAGGCGTAGTCAGCCGAACGACCGACGATGTCGTAAGTTTCGCCCTGGCGAATGGTTCCGGCCAGGGGGTAGTCGGTGCCAGGCCCGTGCGTACGTTCAGCTCAGCCACCGGCACCAGGATCATCGGGCCGGGCGTGGCCGTGGCGGTTGGCTCACCGGTGGAAGTGGCGGTGGGTGTGGGGCCAGGCGTGGGGGTATCGGTCGCCGTCGGCGTGATGGTGGGTGTGGGCGGAAACGGCGTATCGGTAAGCGGCAGGACCGTGGGCGTGAAGGTCGGCTGCAGGACGGGGGTGAGAAAGGCGATCGGTGTCGGCGAGGGTGTCAGCGGCGGAAAGAGCCGGATCAGGCTGGTCAGCGAGCAGCCCATGGTGCCCAAGAGCGCGACGAGGGCCAGGGTCAGGACAGCGACCAGGCGACGCTGTCCGGCGGTAAGGCGACCGGGTGTCTGGCGGTGCGGCGATTCTGCGCCGGCGTACCGTGTTCAGCGGATGTGGCGGAATCCAATGTACACCTCCCGGTAAGGATTGGCCGCGTCCGTGGTGAACGGAATCTGCTCGGAAACAGGATGGCCGCCGGTGTCGGCCAGGTAGGCGATGTAGGTGCCATTGCCGGGCGCAAACAGGGTGTATTCGAGATTGAACGCCTGCCGGTCGCCAAAGCCGGGCGGTTGCGACCAGGAGAAGACGTCTTTGGACAGGTCAGCGGAACTGATGTCCGTCCAGGGCGATTGGGACACATCGGGCGTGCCGGTGGGCGTGGCGGTGGGCGCGGGGGTCCAGACGCCGGTTGGAGTTGGCGTCCAGGTGGCGGTCCAAACCGGCGTGGGCGTGCCGATGGGTTGACCTACGCCCTCGCGGCGGAACAATTTTAGTTGATAGCCGGGCATGGGGTCGCCGTTGGCGAAGAAGACTTTGACCCAGATTTTGAGGAAAGTGTTGTTGGTCAGGTAAAACTGCGGCCCGATGGCGCGGTAGAAGAGCGGCACCGGTGTCGAGGTCACGGTTGGGGTCAGGTGGGCGTCCAGGTCCAGGTGGGGTGGGCGCAGGCCCTTCCTGCCTGACTGGAGCGCCGGCGGCATCGCCGTTGATGGTCACGAGATCGGCCTTGACCCATGCGCGGCGTCCCTTGACGCAGCAGATGTACCACCAGCGTTGGTTGGGGTCGGGGGTCGTCATTGCGCCCGACGATGTCATAGGTGGCGCCTGGCCGGATCTTGCCTACAATGGGGTAATCGGCGCTGGGGCCGCTGCGTGCGTTGGTGTCCTTTGCCAGCGGTTGCGCCAGGGCAACGGGGTTGGGGTGGGCGTGGCGGTTCCGGCGTCGCGGTGGGCGTGTCGGTGTCGGTGGGTGTCACCGTCGCCGTCGGCACGGTTGGGGTTGGGGTGACGGTGGGCGGCACGTAGGGCGTCGGCGTAAAGGTGGCAATCAGCACACGCGTGGGGCCGGCGGAGGCGGTGACGGTTGGGGTGGCCGTGGCCGCGCTGCGGCAGGAGTGACAAGGCGCCGCCCGCGGAGCAGCCCAGGGTTGCCAGCGCCAGTAGAATGACGGTGAGCAGGATACTGGGTGGGGCGCGGCGGCGCGCGGGCAGATGAGGCGCGGCGTGACTCGATGGCGTTACCAAAGAGGTGGTGCCCGTGCTTGAGTTGGGCATCTGATTGACTGATTGGTTTTGTGCGTGTCTCAAGAGTGTTACAACGGGGCCTGGGGCGAGAAATTTCAACTTGTTTGACGTGAGGGCAAGTATAACACAGGTGAGACGAGATGACAATTTGCCGGAGAGCGGGGTGTGCGGGTCGCAGGAGCGAGAATTGACCCCGGCGCCCGGTCATGTTGCCGTTGCAGGACGCAAGTAGCCACGAATTTCACTAATCTGCACGAATTCCAGGATCTTTTCGTTTCGATTCGTGAAATTCGTGGCAAAAATCCGCTCAGCCTTCTCTGCCACGAATTTCACTAATTTGCACGAATCGAGTTTCTACCTTCGTGTCAATTCGTGAAATTCGTGGCAAAAATCCGCTCAGCTTTCTCTGCCACGAATTTCACTAATTTGCACGAATTGGTCTTCTGCCACACCCCAAGCAGCGCCACTGGCCCTGTTTTCGATCATCATTTGGCCTACTTTTCGTTTGACAAAAACACTGGAATCTGCTGGTCAAGTGGTTCGTGGGTTATGCCGCATTCGAGAGCGGACCCGACCATGCCACCCTTACCCGTAACGAGGCCGGTGAGATTACCAGCGTGCAGGAGTTACCCAAGAACAAGAAGGGGTCCTATCGTATCGCCAGCACCACCGATTACGATGCCACCTTCCGCGTGCATGGCGAAAAAACGGACTTCGGATACAACGTCAACCTCGCCGCCACCGATACCTTCATTCGTGAGATCAGGGCTGATACCGGCAGCCAACCAGACCCCGTGGCCATCCCTGATTTGCTCACCGCTCAGCAAGAGTATCACGACTTCATGCCCGTCAAGTTAATCTATGACAAAGCGGCCGGCACCGGCAAACACCACGCTGACGTTGACAAGGCCAGCGACGGTCAAACTCAACTCGTTGCGCCTCTCATGCCCTATGACCAGCGCAGCGAACGCTTTGCCCCTGACGACTTTACCTTATCGCCCGATGATCACTCCCTCACTTGCCCCCGCGGTCGGGTCAGCACCACTGCTTACCGTTCCCAAAGTGGCGACGGACGCAGCTTTCGCTTCACGCCCGCTCAATGCGCCGACTGTCCCTTGTTCGCTCAATGTCGGGGCGACCAGGTCCCCGCATCCCACATACGCCAGGTTTTCATCAGCGACCATCGCTCCATCCTTGCCAAAGCCCGCACCTATGCCCAAACCCCCCAGTTCCGTCTGGACCTCAAGCTCCGTTCGACCGTTGAGCGCATCATCGCCAACCTCGTCCGCTACCACGGCGCACGCCGTGCCCATCGCCGGGGTCGTCTCTTGTGCGATTTCCAGGCCAAAATGTGTGCCACCGCCTTCAACCTCCGCCAGTGGCTTCGTCGCTTGCAACGCCAGGCCCAAGCTCCCCCCGCCGTGCCGACAGCCTGACCCAGGGCGTACTGCGCCCTTCGACCGGCCGAAGGCGAGAAAGATGCTCGGATGACGGGAAAAATTGAGCGATTGGCCCCGTTCTGAAGCCTAAATTGACCCCGAAACACCTCTCTCGACCCAACCAGCAAGCCACTACTTACCATAACGCAAAATCAGCCGCTTCACGAAGCAATCGCCCGAAGGCGATTAGTGGTCTTGCGACCTGGTCCCAAGGGCTTGGCTGGAGGCCTTTGGTTTCAATCGCCCGAAGGCGATTAGTGGTCTTGCGACCATGGCGACTCCCGGAGGCCGACGCAAGGTTTTGGTTTCAATCGCCCGAAGGCGATTAGTTGTCTTGCGACCCGAACACCTCGATCCGGCGGCTGACGAAAGTGACGGTTTCAATCGCCCGAAGGCGATTAGTTGTCTTGCGACCTTGTTGACCTGCGGTCGTCTCTGATGACACGAGTTTTCAATCGCCCGAAGGCGATTAGTGGTCTTGCGACGGGCCAATTGCCGACAGTCGCGCCGCCTGTCTTTTTCAATCGCCCGAAGGCGATTAGTGGTCTTGCGACCGGCGGGCTGTGCCGCGGGGCCTGCGTCCCCGGCCCCGGGTTTCAATCGCCCGAAGGCGATTAGTGGTCTTGCGACCTGGGCTTCACTGCCCACGGTGAGGCTCGCTGGTGTTTCAATCGCCCGAAGGCGATTAGTGGTCTTGCGACCCGCCGGCAAAGGGACAACGGCTGGTGGTGCCTGGTTTCAATCGCCCGAAGGCGATTAGTTGTCTTGCGACCATGGCTCAGGCATGGATAAGTCAGGATGAAGAGTTACGTTTGTGACATATGTCAGTATACCCTAACTACCCTCGGTCGTCGTAGTAAACAATTCTGGATGATACGTTTGCGCCTGCGCCACGTACTCTCGCACCACACTCTGCCCACGACCAATCATAACACTGATCGTAGCCACCGCCAAACCCTGTTTGAGCAGCAAACAGACCCGCTCATAGTCTTTCAAATAGCGCTCAACGCTCTTGAGTGAGTGCCCGCTCTCCCGCGCAACGTCCGGCGCCTCCAAACCCTGCTCGTGCAGCCGAATGATCTCTCCCTTGTGCGTCGGCCGACTGCCCTGATCCATCTTGTAGCCCTTCAGCGGCAACGGCTTCCCCGTCTCCGCTTGCTCCGTTGCTACTGCCTTGCGCACCCGATCCATCCCGATCCCCAGAATCACGCTCAACTCAGCCACGGTCAATAGCCCTCCCTGCTCGGCCGCCGTCCGTACCAGTCGCGCAACCTGTCGCCGATGACGTGCCTGTAAACGCGCTCCGGCCTGTTCCCGACCACACCGCTCCACGCGCTCCTGCCACTCTTCCGGCGCCAGCAGCGGTAACACCACTGTCACCGTCTTGTACTCCTCGGTCGCCTTCCCTGGCTGCGCCTTGTGTCCCTCGTCTCCGGTGCATGTCCAGATCAAATCCCCGCTGTGTAACCGCTCAGCCTTCGGGTAGAACTGCTCCACCAATGCCTCGACATCCTCAGCCAGCACTCTCAGAATGCGATGGCTGCCCACGATGCGGTATTCACTCTCCAACAGATGGATCAGCGCTGCTTGGAAGGTTCGTTTCTCGATACTCGCATACGGATTTACCCGGCTCATGCTCTCAGAGCCCCCCTTTTTGCCAGGTCTACCGGCCCGTTGACCCGCACCAGCTCCTCTTCTAATTTCGCCAGCCGCTCCTTTTCCCCCTGTATCCGCTCGTACAGCGCCAGGTAATCCCCCACCAACCGCTCCGATAGACTCACCAGAAAGGCAATTTGCGTCGCTGCCGCACCTTCTCGGTGTAACGTCACCACCCGTTGGAACGCTGCGATGTAACGCTTGATTGACTGCACCGAATGATGCGCCCACAGCGCAATGCGGTCGTAACCCTGCCGATCCAGCCACAATTCGATGATGCGCACCTTGTGCGTCTGTCCTCGCCCCGTTCCTTTCACCTGCCCGCGTGTCTGCACCACGTGCCCCGCCGTTTTCAACGTTTGAATGTCACGAATGATCGTCCGTAGCGTCACCTGCAACACTCGCGCCAGGTCTTCTTCGGTCAGCACCCCGCCTTGATCCAGCGCTTCGTCCACCAGGCGCAGGATGCGGCCCTGGCGCAACCCTACTCGCCCCTCCTTAGCCAGCACTTTGGCGTCTTCTGCACCCGCATCCACCGTCAACGTCACCGTCGTGCGGTCCGTTTCGCACAATGGCGGCCCAAAAGGCGCTCGCAGACTCGCTACCACCAGTCGCACCTGGCCTGGCCGCACCTGGTCTGTCGCACGATCCAGCCCCAGGTGTTCCTGCGCTGCACTCACTACCTCACGCGCCTCGCGCAACGATAAATTGAACTCTGCTTGGAGCACATGAAGAAAGCTGGCCTCCGGAGTCTTCTCCACCAGCCGATCACTCGTGGTTGTCTGTACCATTTGTCACCCTCCCTGACTGCGGTCAATGCCTGTCGCATTTTACCGAGGGGGGGCATACCTGACAAATGTCACAATTTTCAATCGCCCGAAGGCGATTA